>CAWDBW010000066.1:0-90571 GCA_963800405.1 uncultured Acidobacteriota bacterium | reverse complement strand
ACCGTCCGCCAGCCGCGCGACTGCGATCAAAAATGCCGCCGGCAATATGAGGAGCGCCGACACTTTGTTAGGAAAAACCCGGCCACGACAAACGAGTCAGAAGCAATCGGCCCAAGGTGAAGCGCTGAAGGAGCGCCCAAATCGCCCAACTGCTGGCCGTGAAGAACAGGGCGGCGGCCATATCGGAGGTCATCAGCGCGCCGTTCGCCAGGATGGTCGGATTCATCACGTAAAGGAGCAGTGAAACCATGCCTCCCACCGGTCCGAACAGCCTTCGCGACCACACCCACACGAGCGCCCCGAGCGCCACCGCAAAAAAGCCGCACAAGCGGAGCCCCCCATGGTCAGGCCGTCCGTGTTCCTGCCCGACTTAAGAGCCATTGGTAGCCGAGGCGCCAAACCTCCGAATCCGCCCACGCCGCCTTTTCGGGAGCGGGAAACGGCGCGATGCTAAGCGCCATCGGCAGGCCGGCGACCCCGCACCGGAATCTCCTTCCGGGATGGCAGGCAGTGGTTCCGCATAGCCTGCATATCCAACAGGTCAAGGCGCATCACCGCGACTTGCTGGATCCCCACAACGTTCGGAACATAGCGGATGCCATTACCCACGTCATATCAAGGGCCGGTAAACCCCTTGGTGCAAGAATCGCCACCGGCTTGCGAACCTAGCATGGGCCGCCCACATCCCCGCCCTGCCAACATCCATCGGCTGAGGTAGTTTGAGTGACACACTCTCCAAACGAAATCCGGCGTGCGCTTGTTCTGGACAGCTTCCATGCCGCACTCGAGAGCGTCCAATCGCTGGGCGAGCCGGACTTCGTTGTGACATCGTGGGCGCCGACCCGGACTGCCTCGCGTTCAGTTCCCGCTATGTCGATCGCAAGATCGTTCGTCCCGAAGCTGGCAGAGCCGAGTTTCCAAGTTACCTCGGTGAACTCGATCAAGAACGTCACTACGAAGTAGTCATTCCTTCCACCGAGGATGCACTACTCCAGGTACTTAAGCTGCCGCAAGAGAGCGATCTACGCAGGCGGGCAGTATTGGCCTCGAATGAAGCCATGGCGGTCGCGCTCGACAAGCACCGGACATTAGAACTGGCCGAGCGCTGCGGAGTTCCTGTTCCCGCCAGCCAGACTGTGAGCCAGGTTCAGGATGGAGAAAGCTTCCGTTTTCCGGTAGTGCTCAAACCAATCCACAGCCGCGTATGGGTGGATGACGCGTTGCACAGTCTGGGGCCGGTGATCGCCCGCGACCGCGAGGAACGCCGCCGCGCTCTGGATCATTTGCTGCGCTATTGCGCGGTGCTCGAACAGGAGTACGTGACCGGGGATGGTATCGGTATCGAACTGCTGTTTGACCAAGGCAAGAAGGTCTGGCACTTCGCTCATGAACGCATTCACGAAAATCCGCTGACTGGCGGAGTCAGTACCTATCGGCGTTCGATAGCGCCCCCGGCTGAGGCGCTGGATTTCAGCCAACGCCTGCTCGGAGCGCTGGGCTGGCACGGGGTGGCCATGGTCGAATTCAAGCGCCGGCCAGACGGAAGCTTCGTGCTGATGGAGATCAATCCCCGGTTGTGGGGATCGCTCGCTCTCGCCGGCAAAGCCGGAGTCGACTTCCCACTCGGTTTACTGAGAATGGCTCGCGGAGAAAAACCAGGACCGCAGCCGCGGTACAAAACGAACTACTATTGCCGCGCCATGCCGGACGACCTGGTCTGGAGCGGTCTGAATTTCCTCGCGGACCACCACGACCCGCTACTCTACACGCGCTCTCGCGCCCTGACGTTTTTGGAATATTTCCGGCCGCTTGCCGGCCGCGAGAGTTGGGACCACTTTTCGGTGGACGATCCCGCGGTCAGCCTGGCCATCACGCGACAGATCATAGGTTTTTTTGTGAAGTACTCGATGAAGGGCTGGAAACGGCTTACGTTTCCTGGAGAACTTCGCCGCCATCACAGCCGAGTGCTTCGCCAGTGGGAGCCACGGAATCGCCCGGCACCAAAACTACTATTCCTCTGTCACGGAAATATCTGCCGTAGCCCGGTAGCCGAGCGCTTAGCCGCCCGTTTACTCTCCGGTTACTCCGTCTCATCTGCAGGATTTCACGCTGCACAACAGCGCCCATGTCCGGAGCACATTTCTACAGTGGCGGCGGAGTGGGGTCTCAACCTGAAGGATCACCGTTCTCGCCGGGTAACTGCCGAGGACATTCAGCAGGCTGACTTGATCCTCGTAATGGATACCGACAATTTCAAAAGAGTGCGTGCCGAATTCCCTGGGGCCCTGAACCGTACGACTCTACTTGGATTTTTGGGGACGAAACCCGATCCCATTATCCGCGACCCGTATGATCTTTCGCTCAACGAGACTCGGAGCGTCTTGCAGCAAGTCGAATCATCGATAGAGAGACTTGTGTCCTGGCTTTCCCCCGCGGTCAGCTCCCAAGGTCGAGCGCTGGTCGATGGGAGTCAGGAAGGCGGGGTGCACTCTCTCTCAGAAAGTTATAGTCCTTCGCCCAACTCTGCGACACGAAGTCGCGGGCGCGCTCGGGACACAAGCCTTCGCGAACTTGCAGCACAGACCTGCGCAGGCTCGGGACTCACGGCTGCCCTGGAACTGACGCTGAAGCGGCGCCTGCTGATGGTTCTAAACTATCATCGCATTGGCGATCCGTCAGCGACCCCGTACGATTCCGGGACGTTCTCTGCCTCCGCGGACGAGTTCGATGCGCAAATCACTCATCTAAAGCGGTGTTTTCACATTGTTAGTCTCGAGGAAGCCTGTGAAATCGTGGCCGGCCGCCAGGTGCCCGCAGGCCCCGGCATCTTAATCACTTTCGACGACGGATATCGCGACAACTACACGGTGGCATTCCAGATTCTGCGTTCGCATCATGTGCCAGCATGTTTTTTTCTTCCCACCGCGTTCGTTGGCACTGGAACTGTGCCGTGGTGGGACGTAATCGCCTATATCATCAAGCAAAGCAACAATCGGGTGATTCGCCTGCCATATCCGCAGCCGGTCACATTCGACCTGGAACGCGAGGGCCTTTCCCCGATCATCATCCAGATACTGGAGCTTTACAAGTCCCCCGAGATGCAAGACCAGGAACGATTCCTCTCTGGCCTGGAAGAGGCATGCGGCATTCAACGGCCACGAACCGACTCCAAGCGGCGCTTCCTGAGTTGGGACGAGGCCCGCGAGATGCAACAGGCCGGCATGTCGTTCGGATCCCATACCCACACGCACGAGATCCTTTCCAGCCTTTCGCCCGACCAGCAGGAGGAAGAACTCCGCGTCTCGCGTGAGACCTTAGAAAAACAGTTGGCTCGCCCCGTCACAGTATTGGCCTATCCCGTCGGCGAAAGGGGCACATTTTCTCAAGAACCTACGATGCGCCTGCTGGAACGGACTGGTTACAGCACCGCCTTTTCCCATTACGGCGGCGTGAACCTTCCCGGCGAGACCCACCAATTCGACGTACGACGCTACGGAGTAATTCGCCAGAGCCATCCCCATTTTCGACTGCAGACCGCTATCCGGATACTCCAGGGATCTCGCAGGCAGGATCGGCCCCGCCCCGTCCCACGAACTCTCGTCACGTCTCGGCCTTAGTCGCACTGTCGTCGAAGCCCATCCAGTTCGATCCGCGAACTCCCCCGCCCTTCTCGTTCCCCGCCCTTCTCGTTCCCCGCCTGTCTCGTTCCTGCCCTGTCTCGTTCCTGGCCTGGATCGTTCCTGGCCTAGATCGTTCCTGGTCAGGATCGCTGCCCACCTAGGGGAGTAATTCCAGCACCGTTAACCCACGAGTTACGCGACTCGAATACTCTAATCGTCGCTGCTCTTAGCCTGCACCGCCCATGGGCCTGCCCTGAGCATGATCCGGACAGAGCATTGCGCCGGCGAGGAGTTTGGCTTATGCTCAAATTTCCCCAGCATTTCTCGGATTCTGAGACCGGTGACTCAAGGCGTGCAAACCGAGGATTCGACTGCGCCAATGACAATGACATTGAGCCGACGTCCTGGGGGATCTTACTGGCAGCTCGGCATTCTGGCCGCGCTCCTGCTCTGGCTTTACGGGTCTACGCTCGGTCACCTGGTCTTGCAGTGGTGGCAGGACCCAAACTTCTCTCACGGATTTTTCGTTCCCTTGTTCTCTGCTTTCGTGCTTTGGCAGGAACGCGGCGAACTTGCCCGGCTTACGCCTCGCCCCTCCTGGACGGGCCTTCTCATCGTTACCTTTGGCCTGTGCGTCATGATCATCGGCCGCATGGGGGCCGAGTTGTTCCTGTCCCGTTCGTCACTCCTGCTGGTGCTGGCCGGCTTGATCGTTCTTTTCCTGGGATGGAGATTCTTCCACGCCGTTTTTTTTCCGTGGGCCTTCCTGATTCTGATGATCCCCATTCCCGCGATCATCCTGAATCAGGTCACGCTGCCGTTGCAGTTGCTTGCCGCCAAGGTCGCCGCCACGGTGCTTCCCGGGCTGGGAGTTCCAGTTCTGCGCGAAGGTAACATTATCTACCTGCCCAGAATGCCTCTGGAAGTCGCTGAGGCTTGCAGCGGCATCCGCTCCCTGATGTCGCTGGTGACTCTGGCTATCATTTACGGATATCTGATGGAAAGGCGGCGCTGGGTGCGCTGGCTGCTCGCCCTCGCCTCGGTGCCCATCACCGTCATCGCCAACGATGTCCGCATTGTCGGCACCGGATTGCTCGTCCAGTACTGGGACCCCGCGATAGCTGAAGGCTATTACCACGCCTCCTGGGGATGGCTCATCTTCGTGGTCTCGCTGGTCATGCTGTACGCCTTACACTTGTTCATCCGGTTCCTGTTCGCCGACAAGAACGGCGAGTCGATTACGGCCCCAAGCAGCCCCACCGCGACAATCATTTCCGCCGGCCTGAAGGTCGGCACGGCAAGCGTCATTCTGTCAACCGTGCTGCTCGCCATCGCAGCCACATTCTTGCAATTACACGCGGGCAACGAAGTCTTCCCGCCTCGTCGGGAGCTGCACGAGTTTCCCACGCAGTTAGGCGGCTGGACCGGTACCGACATTCCGCTTGACCAGGACACTCTCGAGAAACTCGGGCACGGTGACTTCCTCAATCGCGAGTATGTCGACCTGGAAAAATCACCCCCCATCTATATGTTCATCGCCTACTACCCGAGCCAGCGCGCCGGCGACTCTCCGCATTCGCCACAAAACTGCCGGCGCGGCTCGGGCTGGACGCCGCTGGAGAACCAGCGAATTACTCTGGCCATGCCGGGCCACGAACCATTCCCCGCCAACCGTTTTTTCATCGCCAAGGGAGACGCACGTCAACTTGTTTTGTACTGGTTCTGGGCCCACGATCGCGGCGTCGCCAGTGAGTGGTGCGCCAAGTACTACCTGGTCAAAGATTCCATGCGGATAAACCGCAGCGACGGCTCGATAGTGAGTATCACCGCTCGCATGGACCCCGGCGAGACCCCTGGGACCGCGCAGCAGCGCATTCAACCCTTCGTCGACAAAGTTCTGCCGCTCCTGGACACATTTATTCCGCAGTGATCCGGATTCCCGGTCCTGACAGACATCCGTCCTGCCTAAAATCGAGCCCTCCCCAGGCGCACCGGACTCCCTTGTGACTCCAGTAACTGTTTCCCTCGGTCATGGTGCAGTATCATCTAGTGCTGCGCTGGGTGTGCCTTGTGCATCCCCAGTTGGAGAACCCTGATGATGAGCCGTTCTGTGTCCGTCCGCCTGTGGTTGGCTTGCCTTGTGCTGACCGCTATTTTTACCGGCTGTTCCCGCGACCCGAATGTTCGCAAACAAAAATACTTCGACAGCGGCGAAAAATATTTTGCGGAAGGCAAATACCACGAAGCGGCCATCCAGTTTTCCAACGCCATTCAGATCGACTCCCGCTTCGCCCAGGCGCACTACGAACTCAGCCAGACCTATCTCAAACTGGATGACAAGAACCGCGCCTTCCAGGAATTGAGCCGCACTGTCGAACTTGCCCCCGATAATTATCGCGCCCGTATCGACCTCGCCAATCTCCTGATCGCGGTGCGGAATCCCGACGGTACGACTCAACCGGACGCTCTCAAGCAGGCCAAGACACACCTCGACATTCTTCGCGACAAGCAGCCCAATAATCCGGAGACCCATGAAGCCTGGGCCAGCTACTACGCGGTGCAAAACAATCTTGGTGCCGCGACCGCCGAAATGGATAAAGCTATCGAAGTCGATCCCAACCGCTCCGAGTCTTACCTCCAACGCGCCATCTTCCGTCTTGGGAAAGGCTTGCCGGATCAGGCCGAGGAGGATTTCAAGAAGGCAACCCAGGTCGATCCCAAGGCCATGAATGCTCAATTGGCCCTGGGCGCCTTCTACCAGTCGCGCAATCGCTTGCCCGAAGCCGAAACGCAGTTCAAGCACACCGTGGAACTGGATCCGAAAAACCCTGCCCCGCGCGAGGCTCTGGTCCGTCTGCTGATGCAAGAGAACAAGCGCGACGAGGCCGAATCCTTCCTCCGGCAAACCAAGAAAGATCTCGCCGACAACCCGGAAGGCTACCGCATGCTCGGCGATTTTTACGCGACATTTGACGTCGACAAAGCGACTGCGGAATACGCTTCACTCTACAGCGACCATCCCAAGAACATTAAGGTCAAGAAGAACTACGTCCAGCTCCTGCTTCTGAAAAACCGCCTCGACGAAGCCACCAAACTGGACGACGAAATCCTCAAGGCTAACCCTCACGACCCTGATGCCCTCGTGTACAAAGGCCAGGTGCAGCTCGCCAGGAAGGATTCGGCAGGGGCCATCGACCCGCTGCAGGAGGCCCTGCGGAACGATCCCGACAATCCCGAGGCTCACTACTGGCTGGGAAACGCTTTTGCCCAGCAGCACAACGAGGACCAGGCGAAGCAGGAGTGGCGCGAGGCGGTTCGCCTGCGTCCTGACTTGACCGATGCGCAGCGCGCTCTGGCTGCCCTGGCGTTGCAGCACGGTGATATTGACACGGTGCTGCAGACCGCGCAGCAGATCATTACAGCTCAGCCGTACTCGGCCGACGGCTACATTCTCAAAGGGGTTGCGGACCTTGCCCGCCAGCATTACGACGCTGCTCAGCAGGATGCCCAGCAGGCCATGCAAAGGGCCCCGCAGAGCCCCGCTCCCTACGTCCAGATGGGCAACATCGAACTCATCCAGAAACATTACGACCAGGCAGTGACGTTCTACCAGCAGGCGCTCGATAAAGACTCGTCCTCCGCTGAGGGCCTAAGCGGCGTCATGAACACGTATTCCGTGCAAAAACAGTATGAGAAGGCAATCGCCGCAGCCCACGTGCAGATCGCCAAGTCCCCGAACAACTCAAGCTTCTACGATCTGCTCGGAACCGCGCTGTTCAATGGCAGAAAGGACCTGCCCGGCGCCGAAGCCGCCTTGCGCAAGGCCGTCGAACTCGACAAGAACAACGTCGACGCCGTCGAAAAACTCGGCAAGGTGCAAATTCAGGAGGGCGCCTCGGATAAGGCGCTCGCTGTCTACCAGCAGGCCATCAAAGACAATCCGCGGGAAGTCATGTTCTACATTCTTTCCGGCGAGCTCTACGCCGACAGGAAAGATTGGGATCACGCCAAGAATATGTACCAGCAGGCGTTGAGCATTGTGCCTGATCATCCCCTGGCTTCCAACAATCTGGCGTATGTGATCCTCGAGCAGGGCGGGAACGTCGACGTCGCGCTGGGCCTGGCGCAAACCGCGCGCCGCGGCATGCCCGACTCGCCCGACGCCGCCGACACGCTGGGCTGGGCCTACTATCACAAAGGCATCTACCAGTCGGCCATCAATGAGTTTCAAGAGGCCCTGCGACTGAGCCAGAAGCGCGGCGAACCCGATCATGCCGATGTGCATTACCACCTCGGCATCGCCTATCAGAAAAACAACCAGACGGCGCTGGCCGTACAGCAGCTGGAAAAAGCGGTGAAGCTCGATCCTAAGAACGATGACGCCCGCAAAGCCTTGTCGGAACTCCACGGCTAGCAACTCGTGGCGCAAGTGCGATTCGTATCAGGGCACGCATTCATGCGTGCCTTAAGTACCGCAAAATGAATGCACCTTTAGGCGCGGTTTTGAGTTTCCGACTTCCGCCACGGGCTGCTAGCGTTCACCGGCACGATTCCAAAACAAAAACCCCGCCGCGTGGCGGGGTTTATTTTTTGTCGGCCGAAAAGCCGACGAGTATCTAGCTGTTGAGTTTGCGACGGACCAATCCCGCCAGCGCCAGCAGCCCGGTTCCCAACAAGCTCAGCGAACCCGGTTCAGGAACCACGACGCTCGAACTCGAGTCGCCGCTGGAAATCCTGGTGCTGCCGTTGAAGTAGCCGCGTCCGGTGTTGATGGTCAACTGTACGGTCGCGCCTTGGGTAGGCAATCCTGAACCAGTCCATCCCGACACCGAGCCCGTCAGCGTGTAATTATGCGTTCCGTTGGCCAGAGTGATCATCGTCCAGGTTACAGGCCCCGAAAAACTTCCCGTGAAGAGCGTGCCGTCCGGAACTCCGTTGGTGCCGTTTCCGGAGATGCTAAACGATCCGCCGGCGGCAAAGGTCCCGCCCATTTGCAACGAACCGCTGGTCAGCGCTCCTGTGGTAAAACTGACGCTGCCCAGGTCGGAACCGGTGAGTAACCCGCCCCCATTCAGCCCATTGACTGCGATCAGGACGGATCCGCTGAGCGAGAGCCCTGCGCTCGAACCCGACAGAGTGCCGCCGCTGTTGGTGTAGTCTACGCTGTTGCCAGCGAACATCGCCGTGGGCAGGGCCACTGCCAGCACAGCCAGCAAGAGGATCTTCTTCATTGTTCTTTCTCCTAGAGTCACTTCGCCCGGGTCTCTATTAGTGATTAGAAACGACGCGTGGCTTACTTGGTCGGGGGAGACCACATCAAACTCTGCCCTCGAATGTGCACCCCGAGTACCAAAGTCAGCTTTTTGGTAAACGATAGCAAAATAGGCACTTAGGGAAGATTTGCAGACTGGGTGTCGAGGCCGGAGTGCAAACATCTGCGCAACAATGCCAGAACTCCGCAGCCGGGGACCTGCGCAGAACCCGCGCTGGGCGCGGAGTTGAAGTCACGAGTTGAAGTCAATGGGCAGCTCAGTCGGCGGCTAGCCCCGGCTTGGCGTCATCCGCTTCCCGCCGCCTGACCACCCGGTTGGAGGGCAGTCCCGCGTCGCGGATCTTGTAGAGTAAGGCGCGGTAGCTAATGCTCAAGGCGCGCGCCGCCTGCTTCCGATTCCAGTGGCAGTTCTGCAGAACCTTGAGGATGACTTTCCGCTCCAGTTCGCGCACCGCCTGGCGGGTCAGCTTCTTCAGATTGACCTGGCCATCCACCGGAATCTCTGCGTTGAAGAAATCGGTGGGCGGCGGCGTCAGATCGGCCGAGATGACTTCTTCGTTGCCCAGAATCACATAGCGCTTGACCAGGTTTTCCAGTTCCCGGATGTTGCCCGGCCAATGATACTTGCGCAACTGCGCCAGCAACTCGCTGGAAAGCGCCCGGGCTCGGCAATTGTATTTTCGGTTGTGATACTCCAGGAAGTACTCCACCAGGTCAGGAATGTCGCTGGCCCGCTCGCGCAGCGGAGGCAGATGAATATTCACCACGTTGATGCGGTAAAACAGATCGGACCGGAACGTGCCGTTTTCAATCTCCTGTTCAAGCTTGCGGTTAGTGGCGCAGACCACGCGCACTTCCACTTTCTTGTCTTCCTGCGCGCCGATGCGGCAGAACTGCCCGTCCTGCAGCAACTGCAGTAGCTTCGACTGCAGCGACATATCCAGCTCGGAAATCTCGTCCAGAAACAGCGTGCCGCGATGCGCCATCTCGACCCGGCCCGGCTTCATTCCATACGCGCCGGTGAACGCGCCTTTTTCGTAACCGAACAATTCGCTTTCCAGCAGCGTGCCCGGAATCGCCGGGCAATTCACTTTCACCCACGGTCCGGTGCGCCACGGCGAGGCCGCATGAATCATGCGCGCGATAATGTCTTTACCTGTTCCACTCTCTCCTTGGATCAGCACGGGAACGTTCGCCCCGGCCAGTTTCGTCAGCCGGTGGTGGACATTCTGCATAGCCTCGGTCCGCCCGAAAACAATGGCGTCGGGCGGCATTTCCCCCAAAGGCTGGGCCAGCGAATTTACAGTGCTAGTTGTCATGGCGGATTTTTACCAGCGGGGGGAACCCTTAAACCAGCACCCGGAGAGCCAAAGGCGCGTTGGCCCGGCACGGACCCCTCAAATCTAGCTTATGTAGTTGAAGAGCATCAACTTACCAAAGAGCAAGGCGGGCGCGCCCTGGTAATCAGGGGATTATGACTAGAGTAACACCTTAGGCGGGATGGTACGCAAACCTTTTCACACTGCAGAAGCAATTTTCCGCCGCCGGGGATGGTTGTCGTCCCCCAGCAGCAGCGGTCGGGTGAACTTGAGGCCCAGCAAATAATAGCCGTCGGCGGGGGTGCTGCGCAGCGTTTTGGCGCGCAGAGTGCGAGAAGCGGAGGGCAGCAAAGCCAGCGACGCCACCGGGGCGCTGGGAATTTCCAGCCGCAATTGCGCGATTGCGGGCAGAACACGGCGGATCGCCACTAACATTCCCCCGGCACTCACATTCAGGGCGGTGGCAAATTCCAGAAATTCCGTGCCCTTCCCGTCGCGGCTGCGAACAAAAACTGGAATCGCCAGCGGCAATCGAGCCCACTTTCGCCGCTCACTTCCCGCCTTCGCAGCGCTCATGCAGACCTCTCCATCGTCCTCGACCCCACCTCGAGGAGCATCTGAGGGGCCAAATGTCGGGTAAATCCGCGACATAACCGGGAAAGAAAACCAAACTCCGGGTGTCTCGGACGGCAAAACAGGCTAGGGAGCAGGAGTTTCCGGCTTCTTTGTTCGCTATGTATTCGCTTCCATAAAACCCGCCAACTCCCGCCTGGATCCGGCGAAAGTGCAAGCTTTTGCTACACTTGGGTAATTCCCGTGCATTTTACATTGACAACAAAATGTCTCTGAAATAGGATTTTGTAATAAGCACTCGGTCGAAGATTCGGGTGTCTCCTCTCCCCGTCAACCTGTGGTAGTCCGCCATGGCCTCTGCCCAGAAGAACACGTGTGTTTCTGACTCGGGAGGAACCTCACAACCCATGCCCGCCACTGCCCCTGCGCGTCCGGACGGCGATGTGCCCAGCCCGGAAAACCTGCTGCAAGAGTACACCGAGTTGCGTGATCGTTTTCAGCGCACCACCAACGCGCTGGCCTCCGCCGCCCACGATCTCAAAACGCCGCTCTCGATTCTGAACGGCTACGTTGAATTGCTGCAGAACGAGAAACTCGGTTCGCTCAACGAGCGCCAGCGCGAAGTGCTGCGCGACATGCAGGCCAGCGGAAAACGCCTGCAGCAGTTCATTCAGGATTTTCTCACCTACAGCGCCCTCGAAACCGGAGGGCTGCGCATGCAGTTCGAGGCCGGCAACATCAACGATTGCCTGTCGGAAGTTTGCCGCATGTGGTCCAATCGTTTTCAGGAAAAAGGGCTGGCGCTTTATTTTCTGGCCAACGACAAATTGCCGGTTTTCCCCTTCGATTCTCCGAAAGTGGAGCGCATCATTTCGAACCTGCTGGAAAACTCATTCAAGTTCACGCCGCAAGGCGGAACCGTGTGGCTGCACGCCGAGCCGCACATGTGGGAACGACGCGCCGCCGCCCAGCCTTCGAGCGCCGAGCGCCGCCGCCAGAACGTGACTCATCCCAACTCCGTCAAGGTCAGCGTTTCCGATACCGGGCCGGGAATCCCCGCAGAATTCCATCTCGAAGTTTTTGACGACTTCTTCCGCCTGCCCGGCACCGCCAACCAGGAAGGCATGGGATTAGGTCTGGCCATCGTGCGCCGCCTGGTGCAAGGCATGGGAGGAAAGATCTGGGTCGAGAGCGATCCGGGCGCGGGCTGCAAGTTTTCTTTCCTGATCCCCTACAAGCCCGCCGTTGCCGCCAGCAAGGGGAAGAACCGATGAAACCCACTACCAAGATTCTGCTGGTCGACGACGAACCGGGGATGCTGCGTTACATCAAGACGCTGCTCGAAGTGGACGACTACAAGGTGGAAACGGCGACCACCGGCGAAGAAGCCCTGCAACTCGTGGAAAAAGGCCTGCAGCCGGACCTGGTGCTGCTCGACGTCCTTATGCCCGGCATCGATGGCCTGCAGACCCTCGAGCAACTGCGTCGCATCCAACCCGGCGTCAAGGTTGTCATGCTGTCCTGCGTCAACGACACCCGCAAGGTTGTGCACGCCATGAAACTGGGCGCGCAGGATTACCTGACCAAGCCTTTTCAGAAGGCCGAACTTGACGCCGTCATCGACCTCAGCCTCGGCCAGGGAAAACAGACCTACAGCGGGGAAGTCGAAGAACTTTCCGAAGACGTTTTTTTCATCGCGGCCAGCCCGCAGATGCGCAAGATCCGCTCCCAAGCCGCGCTGGTGGCCAATGTCGACATCCCCGTACTGCTGCTGGGCGAGAGCGGCACTGGCAAGGAAGTGCTGGGACGGTTGATCCACAAGCTCTCACCGCGTGCCCATCGCACTTTTCTCAAGGTTAATTGCGCCGCCGTTCCCGCCGACCTGCTGGAGAGCGAATTGTTCGGCTACGAGCCGGGCGCATTCACCGGCGCGACCCACGCCAAACCAGGGAAGTTCGAGCTGTGCAACAAGGGCACGATTCTGCTCGACGAAATCGGAGAAATGCCGCCGCTGTTGCAGGCGAAACTCTTGCACGTTCTGCAGGACCAGACGTTCTCGCGCCTGGGCAGCCGCTCCGTCATCAAAGTCGATGTGCGGATTCTGGCCGCCACCAACATCAACATTCCGGAGGCCCTGGCCAGCAAGCGCCTGCGCGAGGATCTCTATTACCGTCTGAATGCTTTCACCATGCAGATTCCGCCGCTGCGCGAGCGCAAGGAAGAGATTCCCATCCTGCTCAAGCACTCCATGACGCGCATGGCCGAGCGCTACGCCCGCGCCCCGCTCCCGCTGACCCCGGCATTGTTGCTGGCCTGCCAGAATCACTCCTGGCCCGGCAATCTGCGCGAGCTCAATAACTTTCTGAAGCGCTATCTGATTCTCGGAGATGAGAGCCTGGCGGTCAGCGAACTGATTCCCAGAAACGACGGCAATGGCGGAGGGCCCGGCGATTCCTCAGTCCGGGGAGCGGAGCCGGGCGGGTTGAAGTCCCTGGCCCGCACCGCGAAAGACGAAGCCGAAGCTCAGGCCATCACCCATGCCTTGGAACAGACCAACTGGAACCGCAAGCAGGCCGCCGCGATTCTGCAGATCAGCTACAAGGCGCTGCTCTACAAGATCCGCCAGTATGGGATCGCCGAATCCAAAGGACACCACAAACTCTCGGCGGGAGCTTAGTTCTCCCCGCACTCAGACGAAATACTCGAACTTCATCGACTGAACACATCTACTGGACATTGTCTGCTGAACGTTTCTCTACTGAACATTCAGAGTGACGACGCTGCTCTTGGTGTCAGTACCGGAGACCGCAGTGATCGTTACCGGGTACGTACCTGCGGGGGTTCCGCTGACCGGGAGTTGTGTGTTGCTACCGCTGCATGCTGGTTGCAGCAGAAGCAGCGCAAACAGCGCACAGAACAGGAATATCCCCAGGATGCGCCGCCGGCGCCGGTTACTGCCCGCTCCCACGCCCAGCAGGGTTAATCCCGGTAACGCCAGCCACACTGCGTAGAAGTGTCGCGTCCACAAACTGGCGGTGGTCGGAAGGATGGGCCGCGCCGTGGTCGTGAGGTTGAGTGTGGAAGACCCGGGACCGCTCAGCGTAACTGGGCTATTGGTGAAGTTGCACGCCGCTCCGGTCGGCAGGCCGCTGCACGACAGCGTGATCTTCGAGGAATAGACGGGATGCGGCGAAAGCACCACTTCATACTTGGCCGTTTGTCCGGCGGGCACGGTGTTATTCGCGGGATTGACGTCGATGGTGTAGTCGCCCATCTGTGCGGGTACCTGGGTGCGCGCCAGCACATTGTTGCCCGTCCCCATTACCTGCACGGTGCCGCCGTTAAATGTCTCTTGCGTGCCAGCGCTGTTCGGCGTGGGCGTTACCACTATGGTGACCGTTGCCGTCGCGCCCGACTGCAGCGTGGGAAGGCTGCAGCTCACGCTGGTGTTGGTCGACCCTCCGCCGCAAGTTCCCGCACTGGCGCTGGCCGAATCAAAGCTGAGAACCACACCCGTAGAGCTTAGATTGTCCAATACCGTGATATTGCTGGCCTGATCGGGACCGTTATTGGTGATGGTGTAAGTGAACGTGGCCTGATTCCCGGCGTCGACGAAGGACTGGTTCGGGCCCAACGTCAGCACTCCGGTAACGGACAAGCTCAACGCCGACGACAGTTGGGTGGCAAACGCGTCGTAGCCGCCGTTGTACCCAGTCAGGTTGTTCACCGCAGTCGACGCTGTAACCAATGGATTTTGCACCTGCAGAGTGGTCGAATTGGTGTCGCCCGCGAAGTATGCGTTCTGATTCACGTCAAGCGCGACGCCCGTACCCTCGGTGAACACCGCATTCCCGTCTGTGTTCCCACCACCGTAGTAAGTGGCCCAGGAACCGTTGGTCTGCCCTAACTGGGCGGCCGTGTTCAGCCGCGCCAGAAATGCATCCTGGGCTCCCGTCAGACTGCTCTGAATCGTGGATGGCGGGAAAACCGGGAAGGCCGTGCCCGAGCCAGGCAGGCCTGAGGACTGTGTCCATCCGGTCACCAGCGCGCCGCTGGCGGAGTCCACCGCGATTGCCAACCCAGCTTCATTGGCTGCCCCACCGAGATAGGAGAAATAATTGAGCGTCACGTTGTTCTGTACTGTGCCGCTCGTGGGAGTCGGGTTGCTCAGGCGTGCCACGAAGGCGTCGTTCGGGTAGGGACCACCCGTGGCGGTCAGTGCACATTGCACCCCGCTTGCCGGGTTCACGGGTTGATCCAGACACTGTTGATAGGCCGCGGAAGTATTCAACGTCGCGATACCGGTGTTGATATCGGTGGAATTCGTGGTTCCGACAACGTAAACGTTCGCCGCCCCGGTATCGATCGCGATGCCCGCACCCGAGTCGGTTGCCGAGCCTCCAAGGTAGGTCGACCAGATCAGTTGTTCTCCCTGAGGCGCGTTGGGATTGAGCTTGGTCACGAACGCGTCCGGATCCAGGGGTGGCGGAACCGGTGCCACATAGCTGCACAACGGAGGATTCACGATCGGCCCCGTAGGCGGCTGATCCAGACACGCCTGGTACGGATTGAGAATGGGAAAATCGGTACTGCTGCTCGACCCGGTGTACTGGAAGTTCGTCGTGCCCGTGAAGTAGACATTGCCATTGGTGTCAACCGCAATGCCGCCGCCCACCGCGATCGGCGTGGGCGTGGCGAAAGAGCCCCCGCCAAAATAGGTCGAATACGCAATGCTGCCGATGCTGGGCGCGTTGGTGTTCACCTTGGTCACGAAGAACTGAATGGATGAGCGGGGCGCATTCTGAAAGGGCAGGGCTTCGGGTAGGGTGCTTGCCGGAAACTGGTCGGTCGTGCTGGCCGCGTCCGACGATGTCGTCGTTCCGGTCACGTAAAGGTTGCCCGAGGCGTCAATAGTCATCCCAGTGGCGATGTCGGTGCCGTTGCCGGAAAGATACGACGAATATTGCAGCGTGGTGGCGTCGTACAACAGCTCCGTCACAAACACGTGCGTGCCCGGAACCTCGGGCGTAGATTGATAAGCGTTCGATACGGTCGTGGGAAAGTTGGAGGACGAAGTAGTACCGGCCACATAGGGATCGCCCCGGCTGTCGACGCTGATTCCCACCGGAGTGTCGGTTCCGTTGCCTCCGAGATAAGTCACGTAGTCAAGAACCGCGGGCTGCTGGCCCAAAGGCGGTTGGATCTTGGCGATGTAAACGTTCTGCGTCGCCCCGGCGGCGAGGGCCGTCTGAAAGACTCCAATCGCCGGAAGATTGGGCGAAGTAGTCGAGCCGGCGAGGTAAATGTTGAAGCTGCCATCGATCGCAATCGAAGTTGCACGCTCGTCTCCGCTGCCACCGAAATAGGTTGCGAAGCTCAGAATCGGATCGATGACCAGTTCGCGCGAGTGGTCGTAGGGCCCGATCGCGAATCCCGCGCGGTTGGACCCCCGCAAAACAAAGCTGCCTTCCACCGGTTGCTGCCGCCCCGCGATCTCCTGGTAGATGCGCGGAGCCTGCAGTTGCACGCTGCCACCTTCGCGGCGGATCACCAGAGCCCCGTCTTTCAGCTGCAGCTGTTGCGCGCCGTTGAACTCAAGCTCGGCTTGCGCCGGATCGGCGCCGGGCGCGACCTGGAAGTCATACTCCAGCCGTCCTTGATTTCCGTAGAACACCAGATTGATTCCGGGATAAATGTTTTCGTAACGCACCCGGGCAAACTGCGGCACACTATGCCGCCACTTCGCCGGATCATTGCCCAGGAAATAATTGCTTTTGCCCGGCAGCAGATCCGCCCCGGTCAAACGGGCATTAGGATTCGCTCCCGCCAGCCTCATCTGCAACGAATTCACGCGGGCAACGGACGCCGCGTGCTTCCTCGAATCGAGCTTCGACTGACTCTGCGAGACCGTGCTCAGAATCGCGCCCTCGGACCCCAGAAACAGGCTGTATCCCGGGCCGCGAGTCACAAACTTCCCCCGCCGGTCGGCAGGGTCGAGGTTCCCTTGTCCCAGGTTTGGCTCGAAGATCAGCGGCAGGCCGGCGAAAACCGAGCGCGCTCGCGACTGCATTTCGGCGCTGGCTAGGCTCGGCGACGCCGTGGCCGGAGTTTGGTTCGCTGCAATGTTCATAGCGGCCGGATTGGCCGTAACGTTCGCGCCCACGCCCGCGGCGCTTTGGCCTGAGCGGGAACCCCACCCGAGAACTGCGCATCCTGCCCCCAGCACCACTAGCCCAGCGGCCAGAACACGAACTCGTACCACGGATGTTCCCAACCAACGGCGATTCACGTTCACTCGTTCCTCCGATGCAGTCCAACCAGTATTCTTGCTATCGATCTTGTCCAGGATTGCTCTCCGCTTAGCCCGCGTCGTTCCAAACCCTTCTCGGTCAGGTTTTTCCAGCTCAGATCGTTCTAGCTCAAATCGTCCAGCTCAGATCTCCCGGCTCAATCGTCCCGGCTCAAATCTTCCTAGATCAAATCACTAGATCAAATCAGTGGAGAGACTCGATACGGCGCACAAATCAACCCAGCCTCGCGCCGGCGAACTTTCCAGGGCGCCCGGCCCGCAGCTTGCTTGTCACTGGAACTGGCGGAAAAAATTAAATAACTACTTAAACATCTGACGGATAGACAAGTCAAGCGACCCTCCGCCCAGGGTAATAGGTCAGTTTGAGCAAATTTCACTTTGTCATTCCGAACCGGGCTGAAAGCCCGGTGAGGAACCCGCTGTTCGCCGGCCAAACAGCAGGTTCCTCGCGCGATAAGACCGCGCTTCGGAATGACAAACTTTCGAACTCACCCACTACTTCCGCCCGGCCCCGAGCTCCAAGTTGTGTCAGATGCGGTCGCAGGAGAGGAAAGATGCCGCGTCGTGCCACAAAAGTGGCGTGAAACGATGTTGACGCTCTCTGCCGTTCACCAAACCGCGAGTGACGCTGAAAAACCGAAGTTTGAAAGAGAAGAAAGAATGAAGAGGCCAAAACTAAAAGCGGAGGCGAAAACAATGATCCGCTGCCGCAAGCGCTTGCACGAGGCAACCGGCCTGCTCCGCCAACGCGTTTCCAACCCACTCATTCTTCACGGAAAGCTTACCCCTCGCCTGCTCGGCAAATGGCAGCCGGATTGCTCCGTACCGCATCGAGCCCTGCGCGAACCTGCGTCCCTCCGCGGCTCTGGCAAATTCCGGACACATTAACCGAATCAGTTCCAAGCGGGATTTTGCTGTTGCAAACTGCTGATATTTCTATACATTGAGGGCTGTGGAGCCTCAGTTGGGGTGGGGCATTTGACCTCTGCAGTGGACGCCTTTCTTGGAAGAACACGCTCCTGGCGAGAGCGTTCAAGCATGCAACCGAATGCACAGGAACGGCGGATGATGCGGCGGTTTGACATGCGCCTGCCCGCCCTGGTGCGCGTCGAAGGCGCCGGCGAGGTGCAAACCGAAACCCAGAACGTGAGCGCCCGCGGCGTTTTCTTCTATCTCGACCGCGCGATTGCCGCCGGCACCAAGCTCGAAGTCACTCTGACCTTCCCGCCCCACGTCACCCTCACCGACGCGGTACGCGTCCGTTTCACCGCCCGCGTCATCCGCGTCGAACATCCTCTGCCTTCCGCCCGCATCGGCACCGCCGCCATGATCGAAGACTACGAATTCCTCCGCTCCAACGGCAGTCCCGATTTCCTCACCGCCCTGCAATCGCAGTGGAAATTCCCGAATTGAGGGAGGAAGCCCTTAGCTTGCAGTTCTCAGCCTACTTCTTCCCCACTTCCTTCAACTGCTCGCGCAGACGGCTGAATCTCCGGACCAGGCTTCCGAGATACGCGCCATGGATCACCCACGTAGCAATGTAGGCGGCAAAAAGAAATTTGATTCCGTTCATCGCGGGCTCCGATTCAGCGGCAGGCTGGCCTTGGCCGCTACGCCTTCGCCCACCAGCGATTCCATGGCGTGAGCTTCTTCCACTTCGCGGTGCAGCAGTTCCAGGCGGAAGCGCGACCAGCACACCAGAAATGCGAAGCAGAGAAAGGCCATCCAGCTGATCACCAGCACGTGCAGCATGCGCGGATCCATCGACCCGCCGCCGCCAATCACCGGCTGCGGATGCTGGGTGCGGAAATACCAAATCGAAAGATAAACCAGCGGCACATCCAGCGCGCCGAAAACCGCCAGCGCCGCCGCCAGCATCTGGGTCTGCGCGCTGCTCGAAAAGCGCCGCAGCACCAGGTAGCTCACATAAATCAGCCACAACACCAGCGTCGAGGTCAGCCGGATATCTCCCGGCGCCCACCAGATGCCCCACACCGGCCGCGCCCAGATCGGCCCCGTGATCAGTACGATGGTGCAGAAAACCACGCCCACTTCCGCGGTCGTCACCGCCAGCACGTCCAGGCGATCGCCGGGAAAAAGCCATCCGATCAGGAAATAGAATATCGGAATCAACAACACCGTCGTCGCCACCGCGCTCGGACGCATGCCGGCCGGCAGCAATGCCTGCACCTGCGGCAGAAAACAGGCAATCACGCCCACGACTCCGACTGCCAGCACGGTCCATTTCGCCGCCGCTTGCGTGGAAGGCTTGCGGTTGGCCAGGTATTGAACCGACGCAATGAAGTTAATGAAGAACAGCAGGAACGCCGTCCACGCCGACGGCACGTGGTAGTAAATAATGCGGTAGACCTCGCCCTGCTGCGCGTCAGCGGGCGCCACCACCAGCGCCAGATACAGGGCATAGGCCAGCAGAACCGCCGTCAGAACCGCGAGGATGGGAAAGAGTCGTTTCATTCCGCGTGCAGAATCATGTTGAACAACGCCAGACAAGCTGTAGTAAACACCACATCGTAGGTGAGAAGCAACACGATGTAGAAGTGCGCGGAATCTTCGCCAGTTAGAATCGACGTGGTGGCCGCCACCATGCCCAGCACTGCGGGAATCGAAATCGGAAACAGCAGCAGCGGCAGCATCAGCTCGCGGTTGCGGGTGCGCAGCGACATCGCCGCGAAGAATGTCCCATTCACCACCAGCGCCCAGGTTCCGAGCAACGCGACCGGAATCAACTGCCACGCCGGGCCCAACACGCGCAGATTGTAAAAGATCACGAACAGCGGCGTCATCAGCGCTTCCAGCACGCTCACGAAAATAAAATTGCCCAGCACCTTGGCCAGAAACAACGCATTGGCCGGCGCCGGAGAAACCCGGTAAGCATCGAGCACCTGATTGCGCAACTCGCGCGCCCAGGTCTGATTGAGCGCAACCACCGCGGCAAACAGAAACGCCACCCAGATCAATCCGCCCACAATGTGGCGCGACTCTTCCGCCAGAGGATCAAACGAGAAGCTGAAGATCACCACCACCAGCAACGAAAAAAACAGCATGGAGTTGAGCGCATCTTTCGAGCGCCACTCCAGCCGGATGTCTTTCACCAGCGTGGCCAGGGTCACCGCCCAAAGCGAATTCGTGGGAGCTTTTGTTGAGCCCGTCACAGGACGCTCTCACGCGCGGGATTGGCGGCGCGCGTCAGGCTCGCCGTCCGGTCGACTATCTGCCCCGCCTGCATCCAGACAAACTCGTCCGCGACTCCTTCGAGCAACTGGGCCTGATGGGTGATCACGAAAATAGTCTTCCCGGCGTCGCGCATGCCCTTCAGCAGCCCCACCATAGCCTGCGCCGAATGCACGTCCACGTTCGAGAACGGCTCGTCCAGCAGCAGCACTCGCGGATCGTGCAGAATCGCCCGCGCCAGCGACATCCGCTGCCGCATCCCCTGCGAATATTGCCCCACGGGCCGCGTCAACTCCGGGTCAAGCCCGACTTTTCGAATCACTTCGCCAATCACCTCGTCGCCTCGTGCGCCTTTATTGCAACCGCTTTCCCCGATGCCGTAAAGACGCGCAAAGTAACTCAGGTTCTCCATCCCACTCATTTCGTCGTAAAGCAGCGACGGATGCGCCATATATCCAAGCTCGCGGCAGGCAGCTTGCGGAGTCTTGCCAAAAATCAAGATCTCGCCGCGCGTGGGCTGCGCCAGCCCAGCCAGCGCCCGCAACAGCGTGGTCTTCCCTGCTCCGTTCTCGCCGAGAATGGCATGGAAGCGTCCCGCGTCGAACTCCGCGGTCACGCCGCGCAGCGCGGCAAAACGTCCGAACTGCTTGATGACGTTGCTGACCGTGATGATGGGAGTGTTCACTTCAGCAGTGAGTTTACTGGAGGCGAGGAATCTGTGCACTGGCGCGAGCAAGTACAGAGGTCCTTCGCTCCGCTCAGGATGGCAACGCTGCCTCTTAGAAAGATGTGCTCAGTTCGAAACGGCGCTTGGGCCCGCAGGCTGCACCTGCGTCATGGTCTTGGCAGGCTCGGCGGAGGGAGCCGTGCCCGGCTGCTGCGGAGCATATTTCGACGCGCACTTGGCCTGCAGTTGCTTGGCATGGAACACGCCATCGCGATCGAAGCGGCCGTCGGCCAGCGCCTGCGAATCGTCTTTGAACGTGTCGGGCGGCGCTTCCGTTCCGGTATAGTCCACGTGGAGGGTCTGGTCTTCTTCCATCAGCACAAACTGTACATGCGTGCCCACGCGCTTGATCGAGCCCGGCTGCACATTTCCCGCAACTCGCAGGCGTTTCGAATACGCGCCGTCGCCCATCTTGTGCAGTTCTTTAATCGTGACGTAATAACTCTTGCTGTCCTGCACGCCGCTATAGGCCAGGTAGCCGAGCAGCACCAGGATCACCGCCGTAACTGCGCCAAATTTGAGATAGACATTGGCCTGATTCGACATAGCTTCGCTCGCCTTCCAAGCGCCCCGATTGGGGAAACCCCACAGCTAGACTCTACGCGTCACCGAGGCGAGAAGCAAGATTCGAAGCGTAATGAGTGCAATGGAGATTTAACAGCAGATTGAAACATGGGCAGTTCGCGTCACCGTTGAGATGTCTTCACGAACCCCGCCCCCCCAAAGGTGCCATCGCTATGCTGCCACCGATGGTATACAAAACAGCGCTACGGCCCGTCTGTCATGGGAAGTTGTGGATGCTCTGCACTTCGCTTCTTCCCGCCGCCAGGTTCGTTCCGGATCCAGTCTGGTCTAAGTTCCGTGAGCAACAACGGGTGTACACCAAATTCAACTTCGGGAGAGATAGTGTGCCAATTCGAAAGTCATCTGTGGTTGTCGTACTGCTAATGCTGGTTACGTTCGCGTGCATGTCAGCGGCGACGACTTATACCGCAGCCAATGTTAAGGGATCTTACAGCCTTCTGGTGAATGCCTACGGGGGAGCATCAATCGGCGAGGCGGCCGCGGTGGGAATATTCACCTTTGACGGCGTCAGCGCGGTGACCGGCTACGTCACCAACGTAAACAATGGCGCTCTTAACGTGCAAACCATCTCAAGTGCAACCTATACGGTGAGCGCTAACGGGCACGGTTCCGTGACGGCCGCCTTTACCAACAGCAACGGAAACCCACCCGGATCCTGGCAGATCGCCTTCGTATTAAATTCAGTTTCCGGTTCGGTCGCCCACAGCCTGCAAGCAATTCTTGTCAACACTGGCTCCGGCGACGCTGCGGTGTGGGCCATTTCGGCGACCTCCACCAACCTCACTACAACCGCGACTGCGGCCAGGCTCAAGGGAACTTACAGCGCCTCGCTGAACTGGTGGACAACGGGAACTCAGCAGGAGGAAGTCGGAACATTCGTGTTCGACGGCAAGAGCAAAGTAACGAGTTCCTTTACCTATCAAGTGGCGGAAGGCACTGCGACCACCATCACAGGCACCGGCACTTATTCCGTCAATTCCGACGGAAGCGGTTCCATGAGCTTGACGCTCTCGAACAGCACGACCGTGGACTTTGATTTCGTAATGAATTCGGCTACGGGCACCGCACCCGCGAAAGGTATAGAACTGCTGGAAGTGGACAACCTGAGCAGCACATTCGTTGTTACGGGCAACGCCGTTTACCAGTGAGTGGAGAAAACCGAGGGTGGGTTTAGCTCTTTGATGTTCCGGCAGCCGGGATTGTGCATTCCGTAATTCGCGCGACCCGGCACCCTCACCCTAGCTTGACTGACGCTATCAGGCCATACCACCCACTGGCCTCCTCGCGCGTCACGAAGAGTCCCGCAACCAAATTCAAAGAGGAGGGGCATCTTGCCGCCAAGTAAACCACCCTCCGCCTTGCCCCGCTTGCTCGCTTCCCGCTACACTTCCCCATCGCCGGAAAAAATCCATGAAAACTCTGTTTCCGCTGTTCCTGCTCCTTGCCGCCGCCCTCACTGCCTCGGCCCAAAATGAAAAGCCGCTCACCTCGTTTCCCTACACGCCTGGACTCGACGTCAGCGCTATGGATAGAACTGCCGACCCCTGCGTCGACTTCTACCAATACACCTGCGGCGGATGGCGGAAGAACAATCCCATCCCGGCCGACCAGGCTCGCTGGAGCGTTTACGGCAAGCTCTATCAGGATAACCAACAGTTTCTCTGGGGCATTCTCGACCAGCTGTCGAAGCAGGCCAGCGGCCGCAACGCCAACCAGCAGAAAATTGGCGACTACTTCGGCGCCTGCATGGATGAGGCCTCCGTCAACCGGCTCGGCGCCAAGCCGCTGCATCCTTATCTCGACCAGATCGCTGCCCTGCAATCCGCGAAGGACCTGCCTGCGCTGCTCGCCGGCCTGCATACCTCGCTGCGATCCGGGGGTCTTTTCTTCGGCTTCGGTTCCAACCAGGACTTTGAGAACTCGCAGAATGTAATCGGCTTCGCCAATGCCGGCGGCCTCGGCCTGCCCGACCGCGATTACTACACCAAGACCGACGAGAAGTCCGTCGACCTGCGCAACAAGTACGTCCTGCATGTACAGAAAATGTTTGAGTTGCTGGGCGACCAACCCAGCCGCGCCAAGGCCGAGGCTGCCAAGGTGCTGGAGATCGAAACCGCGCTCGCCAACGCATCGCTCACTCGCGTGGACCTCCGCGATCCTTACAAGCTCTTTCACAAAGTCGACTTCAAGGGCCTGCAGGCGATGACGCCCGATTTCGACTGGTCGGTTTATATCAAGGGTGTAGGGCTGGCCCCGCAGAATGTCTTCAATGTCGATCAACCTGCGTTCTACGCCGAACTCGATAAGCAGTTCAAGACGCTCAAACTCGACGACATTAAGACTTACCTGCGCTGGCACGCCGTACACGCGGTCGCAGCTTATCTCTCCGACGACTTCGTGAACGAGGATTTCAATTTCTTCAGCAAGACGTTGCGCGGAGTTCCGCAGCTTCGTCCGCGCTGGAAGCGTTGCGTCACCCTGGTCGACCGGCAGCTGGGTGAAGCGCTCGGCCAGGAATTCGTGGCCCGCGCCTTCAGCCCTGAACTGAAGGAAAAGACCAGCCTCATGGCCCGCCAGATCGAGCACTCCATGGAAGAGGATATCGAGACTCTGGCCTGGATGAGCCCGCCCACGCGCCAGCAGGCGCTCGAAAAGCTGCACACCATCGTGAACAAAATCGGATATCCGGATAAATGGCGCGACTACAGTTCGGTCAACATCAAGCCGAACGATTTTGTCGGCAACGTGCAGCGTGCCACGATTTTTGAGTCGAAGCGCGACTTGAACAAGATCGGCAAGCCGCTGGACCGGGGCGAGTGGGGTATGACTCCGCCCACGGTCAACGCCTACTTCGATCCGCAGATGAATGACATCAACTTCCCCGCCGGCGTGCTGCAACCTCCGCTCTACGACCCGAAGATGGACGACGCCCCCAACTACGGCAACACCGGAGGAACCATCGGCCACGAACTCACCCACGGCTTCGACGATGAAGGCCGCCAGTTCGACGCCCACGGCAATCTGAAGGACTGGTGGACCAAGGACGATGCCAAGAACTTCACCGACCGCGCCGATTGCATCGTCAACCAGTACGCGCAATACACCGTCGTCGACGACATCAAGATCAACTCCAAGCTGACCGAAGGCGAAGACATTGCCGACCTCGGCGGCCTCATCCTGGCCTGGATGGCCTGGAAAGATCAGACCAAAAATATGACCCTGGAGCCGCGCGACAGATTCTCGCCCGAACAGCGTTTCTTCGTCGGCTACGCCCAATGGGCCTGCGAAAACGATCGTCCCGAGAACCTGCGCGTCTCCGCCATCACCGATCCTCACTCCCCCGGCAAGTACCGCGTGAACGGATTGATGGTGAACATGGAAGAATTTCAGAAAGCCTTCGGCTGTAAAGCCGGTCAGCCCATGGTCCGCGAAAACCGCTGCCGCGTCTGGTAAGGCCAATATCTGCGAGGTCATCGCGACTTAGAATGGAGCCCCGGACGCCCTCGTCCGGGGAGCCGCGCGAATTAATCCGTCTCCATCCGCTAGAATAAAAGGGTCAGAACTTCCTATGATTCATCCCTGGCACGACGTTACTCCCGGCGACAAGCTTCCCCACGAGTTTGACTGCGTGGTCGAAATTCCTTTCGGCTCCAGCGTGAAGTATGAACTCGATAAGTCAAGCGGCCTGATCCGCCTCGACCGCATCCTCTACTCCGCCGTCTACTATCCGGCGAACTACGGTTTCATTCCGCAGACGCTCGCCGAGGACGACGACCCGCTCGACGTGCTGGTCCTCTGCCAGGAGACGGTGGTGCCGCTCACCATCATCCACGCCCGCACCATCGGTCTGATGACCATGATCGACGCCGGCAAGCAAGACCACAAAATCATCGCTGTCGCCACCGAAGATCCGGAATTCAATTCCTACCGCCAGGCCTCGGAAATGCCGCCGCACCGCCTGCTCATGTTGCGGCGGTTTTTTCAGGACTACAAACAGCTCGAAGGCAAGGCCGTCGAGGTCGACGAGATTCGTCCTCCGGGAGAAGCGTACCCCATCATCCTCGACGCGCTGCACCGCTACAGCGAACAACGGCGCAAGGGCTTCAAATCCGCCAAGTCGTAAGCAGCACGAGAATGGAGCCCCGGACCCCCTCGTCCGGGAGTAGCGCAAAACTTCTTCCCGGAAAACACCCGGCGGACGAGGGCGTCCGCCGCTCCGCGAACTCGCGCTCACATCACATATCTTTGTGGGAATCTGTTCGGTCTTATCCGCGACGAATCGAAACTTGGACGCATCAAGTTGTGCACCAAAGTAACCTTTGCTAAGTCATTGCAGCCGCCCTAGAATTGGCCCGAGTCAAAAAATGCACGCTCGGGTTACTACCTACGAAACACATTTCTGCCGAAAGGCATAACCAGAAACACAATGAGGAGACTATGAAAACTGTACGACATTGCGCCGTACTCGTGTTTTTTCTTGCCGCTTGCACGGCTCTGACTTTCGCTGACGAACCGGGAAGGCATCCGGCTTACTTGCACGCGCTCACCGACCTGCGCCATGCGCGCGCTCACCTGGGTCAACTGGCGCCGACCGACCACATGGACAACGAAGAACAGCACGCCATCGAAGAGATCGATAAAGCCATCTGGGAAATCAAGCACGCCGCGATTGATGATGGCAAGGATTTGAATGACCATCCGCCGGTCGACGCCCACATGGAGCGCCGCGGCCGCTTTCACCGGGCGCTCGAACTGCTCGACAAGGCGCACAACGATATTGCCCGGGAAGAAGATGATCCTTCCGTGCGTGGTTTGCGCGATCGCGCCATCCACCACATCGACGAAGCCCACCGCATCGTCGACCACCTGATCCGGCAGAATAACTGGTAAGAACTTCGCGTCACGTGGAAGCGGCCCGGCAGATTGCCGGGCCTTCTTTTTTCGGCCCCTTTTAAGTTCCTGCAATTCCGCTGGTTCTGCTCAACCCCCTTCTGCATCGCAATTTTCTGCCCCGCGAAAAAAAGATCTTGACATATTGTACTAATACTGTAGTACACTGACACGCATGGGAAAGAATTCTACTCCCGCGCCGCCCCGGCTAGCGTTCTCCATCGACTTGCACAGCGGCGTCCCGGTCTACCGCCAGCTCATCGACCAGGTACGGAGCGGCATCGCCTCCGGCTCGTTGAAGTCCGGCGATCAACTGCCCACCGTGCGCCAACTCGCCGTCGATCTCGCCATCAATCCCAACACCGTGATGCGCGCCTATCGCGAGCTGGAACTGGGCGGCCTGCTCGAAACTCATCAAGGCACCGGAACCTTCATCGCGAACAAGAAACTGGAAAAGGACTCCCCGGAACGTGAACGTCAACTCGGCCAGATGGCCCAGGAATTCGCGGCCCGCGCAGGCGCCGCCGGATTCACCCTGGAAGATTTAATCGATCGTCTGCGCGACTTGTTGCCCAAAAGGAGATAGACATCATGGCAAGAATACGAATCACCGAAGTCAGTGGCATCGCCCGCTTGCTCTTCGCAGTCAGCCTTGCAATTGGTCTCGCAATGACTGCGGCCATTCACAATCCCGCCCCGGCCATCGTCGGAGCCCTGGTCGGCCTCTACCTTCTGTTTGCGATCAAAGTGGTCCAACAGTGGGAAAAGGTTGCCGTCCTGCGCCTGGGTAAATACGTCGGACTGCGCGGCCCCGGCCTGTGCCACATTATTCCCATCATCGAAACCCTGAGCCCCTATGTTGACCAGCGGGTGCGTGTGGCCAGCGTTTCCGCCGAGTCTACGCTGACGCGTGACACCGTCCCCGTAAACGTCGACGCCATCGTCTTCTGGCTGGTGTGGAACGCCGAGAAATCCATTCTCGAAGTCGAGAACTTCATTGAGGCCATCACCATGAGCGCGCAAACCGCGCTGCGCGAATCGATTGGCCGCCACGAACTTGCGCAAATGATTACTGAGCGCGAAATGATGGGCCGCGAACTGCAGCGCATTCTCGACGAGAAAACCAATCCCTGGGGCATCACCGTGCAATCGGTCGAAATCCGCGACGTGAAAATTCCCGCCGGCCTGGAAGACGCCATGTCGCGCCAGGCGCAAGCCCAGCGCGAGCGCCAGGCCCGCATCATCCTCGGCCAGGCCGAACAGGAAATTTCCAACAGCTTCGTGCAAGCCGCAGCCGCCTACGCCGAAAATCCCGTCGCCCTGCACCTGCGCGCCATGAACATGCTCTACGAGGCCGTCAAAGAAAAGGGCGCAATGGTCATCGTGCCTTCGTCCGCCGTCGAAACCATGGGACTTGGCGGAACATTGGCCACCGCGTCCCTCGGCGGCGCCAAACCGTAAACAAATTCTACACATAGCGTCTAAAGGAGGAACCAATATGAAATGCTTACTATCCGTGTGTCTGAGCGTATTGGCAGGAGTCGCAATCTTTGCGGCGAGCAAACCGGGGCAGTCACCGGCCTTGCAGAAGGGCATCAGTGTGCAGATGGCTACGAGCAGTCACGCCGCGCCGATGCCGGAGGCCGATCGGGAAAACGCGTGGATCGTGACGGTGACATCTGATGGACGAGTGTATTTCGGCACGGACGAAGTCACGGCCGAGGGCCTGGCCGAACAGATGAAGATTCATCCCCGCAACCGTTATGCGAAACTCTATATCAAAGCGGACGCCGGCGCTCCGTTCAGCAACGTGCGGCAGGTTCTACATGCAGCGCGTGTGGATCTTTTCGATGACGTGGTCCTTCTCACAGAACAGCCGGAAGCGGCGCAACCGGGGACAATCGTGCCGCCGAAGGGACTCGACGTTTGGATCGGACTCCAATCGGGATCGAATTTAATCAAGATTCAGATCGGCGCGGACCAGGGACCGGCCGCGCTGAAGGTCGGCAACCAGACCGTTGCTCCTTCAGCGTTGCAAGACAAGCTGGCTCAACTCCTCGACCATCGTGCCGGGCGGATCGTCGTTCTGAAAGCATCCGGCCAGGTGGCGTTTGCGCAACTCATCCAGGCGATTGATGCGTGTCAGGGCGCGGGCGCCAGCCGCGTGACGGTGATTGTTTCGGCGGAAGTCTAGAAAGCCGGTGTTGGCAGGCCGGGTGCCCCATTTCTCGCGCGACCTTTGCGCGAGAAGTGGGGACTTTCGCTCACCACACGTGGCATGCGTTTTCCGCCACCATCGGCTGGCCTGCCTTGCAGCCCCAAGCCTTCTGGAACTCCGGCATATTCTGCACCACGCCATCCACGCGATACTTCCCCGGCGAATGCGGATTGGTGCTGACCTGCATGCGTAAATATTCCGGCCGCTGCTTCTCGCACCACACGCGCCCGAATCCCAGGAAGAAGCGCTGCTCCGGCGTGAAGCCGTCGATGCTCTGCCCTTCCTTGCCGGTCTTATCTTCCGCGATCAACCGCTCCAGCGCCGCCAGGGCGATGCGCGCCCCGCCGTTGTCCGCCGTATTTTCTCCCAGCGTGAGACGTCCGTTCAGCTTCAGGTTGTCGACCGACACGAAGTTCGAATACTCGTCAGCCACGCAGCTCACGCGCTTCTCAAACTCCTTGCCATCCTGCTCCGTCCACCAGTCGCGCAGGTTTCCCGTCGGATCAAACTTCCGCCCCTGATCGTCGAACCCGTGCGTGAGTTCATGTCCAATCACCAGCCCGATGCCTCCAAAATTGATGGCATCGTCCATGCTCTTATCGAAAAACGGCGGTTGCAAAATTCCCGCCGGAAACACAATCTCGTTCAACGACCCGCTGTAGTATGCATTCACCGTCGGCGGAGTCATGCCCCACTCCGTGCGGTCGAGCGGCTTGTCGATCTTCGCGACCTCCCGCTTCGCTTCAAATTCCGTGGTGCGCTGCACATTTCCCAGCAGATCGCCGGCCTTGATGGTCACCGAACTGTAGTCGCGGTAAACATCGGGATATCCAATCTTGTTGCGGATCGCCTGCAACTTCACCTTCGCCTGCTTCTTGGTTTCGTCGCTCATCCAAGAAAGACTCTGAATGTCCTCATCCAGGGATTTCTCCAGCGCGTCTACCATCTTCAGCATGCGCTGCTTGCCATCGGCCCCGAAGGTAGCTTCGACGTAACGTCTGGCCGAGGGCCTCACCGAGCGATCCGTCGACCAGTGTGACGCAGCGTTTCCAGCGATCCTGAATCTGCTTCTGCCCGGTCAGGGCTTGCCGCATCTTGAAATCCGCTTCCACAAACGGCTGCGAGAGCCACGGAGCTGCCGCGCGCAGCACGTGCCAGCTCACATAGGTCTTGAGCGAGTCGAGAGGCAGCGCCGCGACCACGCCATTCACCTGCTTGAAATAATCGGGATTGGCGACATTCAGTGAAGTAAAGCCAGGCGCGCCCACCGCGGCGAAATATCGGTTGAGATAGAAATCAGGCGCCAGCGCAACCGCTTCGTCGCGCGTCATCTTGTGATCGCGATTCTTCGGATCCCGCATCTTGGTGCGGTCCATCGAATCCGCCGCCAGCAGGGTTTCCACCATCAGAACCGTCTGCGCCGAAGTGGCCGCCTTTTGCGGAGTCTGGCCCGACAGCGTGAACAACTGCGTGGCAAACTCCACCAGATGCTTTCGCATCTCGATCTTATCGGGATCGTCTTTGATGTAGTAATCGCGGTCGGGCAGCGACAATCCACCCTGATTGATGTTCGCAATCACCTGGTCGGCGTTGTGCAGATCGGAGTCCGAAAAAAACTGAACAAAGAAGTTCCGCCGACCAAATGCAGATGCCCGATCTCCTCGATGAGCGCTCCCTTGTCTTTCGCGGCCGCAATGCGTTCCAGTTCCGGTTTGATCGGCGCAATTCCCTTCGCGTCCACGGCCTTCGCATCCATACACGACCCGTACAGGTCGCCGATCTTCTGATCGACGGCATTGCGCGAGGCCCCACCCGCCGCGGCCTTCTCCAGAATTTGCCGCTCAATTGCCAGGTTGCCCTCCTGCAACTGGGAAAAACTCTGCCACGCCGGCCGGTCCGCCGGAATCTCCGCATTCTTGATCCAGTTGCCGCACGCGTACTGGTAAAAATCCACGCACGGATCGACGCTCTTGTCGATGTTGTCGAGACTGAATCCCGTCCCGGGCCTGGCGGAAGAGGCAGACTGCGAAAAACTGGCAACGGTCACAAGCAACAAGAAGGCTGGCACAAAACGGAACTCACGCATGCGATTCTCCTTGGGGCGACGAGGAGCAACGTTCCGGATTCTATGCCCCATTCTTCGCCACTATCAAGAAGCTCGCGCGCGATACACATTCCCAGGGAGGAGCAAATGCAGACGGCCCCACCCTCCAGAGTTTGCCTCTGGAAAGAGCAGGGCCATCTCAACCTTCGGCAAACCGCCCTAGCTGGCTTTGCGCCGTTCGATGCCTTCGCGTTCTGACGACGGCTCTCCCGAGGCCTTTTTCGCGTCTTGCCGTTTTACGTTATCGATGGACGACTGCAACACTTCCTCCCGCCGTTGCCGCAGCGAATCTTCGAACGCGCTCCACCGCAGCGTCGGCCCCGACGGGGACACTTCCATATTCGCCTCCGTGCGCACCGGAGCAATCTCCGTTTCCGCGTCCAGTTCGGCGGCCTCCTCTTCGCCCGAAGGGATCGTTCCCGAGCCCGCCCCTACCTGTTGCCGGGTTGTAGGCGTGATGTTACGGTCGCTGGCCTCCCGATGCAAGACCGGATCCTCTACCCATTTCGAACGATAGCGCCGTTCATAGTCCGCCCACTTCTCTTCCGACGTCAGCACCGCTCCGTCATAAGGCGGAAAGCTCTCAATCTGTTCCTTCGTCAGATCCACCAGAAAATCATCCTCATGTTGCAGCGAGGGCCGGATTTCCTGCGGTGGCACAATGAACTTCTTGCTGGAAAGCCATCCCCCCGTGTCCACTACGACAAATACAATGGCCCCCGTCGCTTCATCAAAAATAACGTCGTCAATCTGTCCCAGCTTTTGATCGCCGGGGCCATACATCTTCGCGCCGCGAATATCGATTGCGGCCTCGTGCGTATCGGAAAAACGATAATCCCCTAACGTGCCGTATCGCGCCATGATTCCTCCTGAAAAAGTCGCTTGCGGAATTTCGGACTGAAGCGACGTTAAGATGCAAAAAGCCTGGTGGGGTTTGGTTCTCGAAAAACGATCGGCGAAGTTCGTCCGCGACCGCCCTCGATGACGGCGCTTCCGGCAAGCCCGGACGCGGTTATAATCGAGCCTTACCTTGATCTCTATCAAGCTGGGGTTCTCATGACTTCCACGAATGGCAACGGCAATGGCAGCAACGGCTACAACGTCCCTCAACCCCGCGCAGAGTGGCTCGTCCGCCGCAAGAAAGAAAACACGAGCGGCAACTTCTCCCAGATGCACTACGCGCGCCAGGGCGTCATCACCGAAGAAATGGCGTTCATCGCTCACAAGGAAAAGCTGACGCCCGAGCTCGTCCGCGACGAAGTCGCCCGCGGCCGCATGATCATCCCCGCCAACATCAACCATCCCGAGCTCGAGCCCATGGCGATCGGCGTGGCCAGCCTCTGCAAAATCAACGCCAACATCGGCAACTCGGCCGTCACCTCGGAAGTGACTGAGGAATTAAAAAAGCTGCACACGGCCGTTCACTACGGCGCCGACACCGTGATGGATCTCTCCACCGGCGGCAACATTCACGAGATTCGCGAAGCTATCCTTCGCCACTCGCCGGTGCCGATCGGCACGGTCCCGATCTATGAAGCCATCGCCCGCGTGAAGCGCGTCGAAGACCTGAACGCAGAAGTGATGCTGGAAGTCATCGAAGAACAAGCTCAGCAGGGCGTCGACTACATGACCATCCACGCCGGCGTGCTGATCCAGTATCTGCCGCTGATTTCGAAACGCATCACCGGAATCGTCAGCCGCGGCGGCGCCATCCTCGCCCAGTGGATGGCCTACAACCACAAACAGAATTTCCTCTACGAGCGCTTCGACGACATCGTGAAAATTTTCAAGAAGTACGACGTAAGCTTCTCCCTCGGCGACGGCCTCCGCCCCGGCTGCGTCGCCGACGCCAGCGACGAAGCTCAGTTCGCAGAATTAAAGACGCTCGGCGAATTGACGAAGAAAGCCTGGCAGGAAGACGTCCAGGTCATGATCGAAGGCCCCGGCCACGTCTCCATGGACAAGATCAAGGAGCAGGTCGAAAAAGAAATCGAGCTTTGCTACGAAGCCCCGTTCTACACGCTGGGCCCGCTGGTCACCGACATCGCTCCCGGCTACGACCACATCACCAGCGCCATCGGCGCGGCCATGATCGGATGGTATGGCGCTGCCATGCTCTGCTACGTCACGCCCAAAGAGCACCTAGGGCTGCCGAACGAGAAAGACGTGAAAGACGGCATCATCGCCTACAAAATTGCCGCCCACGCCGCCGACATCGCCCGCCAACGCCCCGGCGCCCGCGACCGCGACGACGCCCTCAGCTATGCCCGCTACAAATTCGACTGGGAAAAACAATTCGCCCTCTCCCTCGACCCCGAAACCGCGCGCGCCATGCACGACGAAACCCTGCCCGACGATTTCTACAAAGAGGCAGCGTTCTGCTCCATGTGCGGCCCGAAATTCTGCTCGATGAACTATTCGTCCAAGGTCGACGAATACAACAAGCAGGTGCACGGCATCGAGAAAAAGGATTACTCGGAGCTAGTGGAGAAGTTGGTCTCTCTGAAGTAGCTCACAAGCGGCACACACAGCCCTGGAAGAGAGTCCCCTCCATCGCCGATGAGAGAAGAATCCCGGCGATCTTGCGTCTTTATTTTTGCACCCCGGTCTTGGACCAAATCTTGGCTTCCATTATTACAGTTTCAAGTTCTGGCCGGGTGGCCGAGTGCGTCGGCTGGGCCAGCCCTCCTCTATTACCGACGTAATCTTAGACGATGATTCAGTCTCTTCTATTCTGGGGAGAGAGACACTTAACCCCCATGAATTCACGGAATATCCTCGCTTTAGTTTGTCTTGCAGCGATGTTGAGCGCGTCGGCGCTTGCTGGGACTCGGGCCGCGCCGGATCCGGCCAGCGCACTGAAGTTGCCGGTGACCACCGCGTCGCCGGCGGCGGCGCGCGAGTTTGAGAGTGGGATGGTCGAGTATGAGAATCACCGGTGGAATTTTGCGCTGCGGGATTGGAACGAGGCCATCCGGCTTGATCCGAATTTTGCCCAGGCTTACGTGTGGATCTGTTTCACCACCAACGATCCCGCGGAAGAAGCGCGTGATCGGGCGCGAGCAAAAGCGCTGATGCAGGCAGTCACGCCGGGTGAGCAGTTATTGATCCGCTGGCTGGCGGGCGTGCGCGAGAATCGTTACGTGGAAGGCATTATGGCCATGAACGATATGCTGGCCATGTTTCCTCACGACAAGCGGCTGAACTTTCTGGTCGGCTACTGGCTGTACCGGTTTCAGGATGAATATGAGTTTGCGATGAAGCTGACGCAGCGGGCTCTGGCCGAAGACCCGAATTACGCCACTTGTTACAACCAGATGGGCTATCTGTATTCGCGGCTCGGGGATATCGATAAAGCGCTGGAGTACACGGCGAAATACATTGAGTTTCTTCCCAATGAACCGAATCCGCACGATTCCTATGGAGAAATGTTGCGATTCGCGGGGAGATATCAAGATGCGTTGGAGCAATACCGGTTGGCGCTGAAGATCGATCCCACATTTTATATATCGCAAAAGGAACTAGGCGAGACTTATTCGCTGATGGGCGAAGAAGAGCAGGCGCGCAAGGAATATGAGAAGGCCATTAACCAGGCTCCGAGCAATGGGGCGAAAGCGGAATACCTGCAGAAGCAGGCGCTGACCTATGTGCGCGAGAAGAAATTTGCGGAAGCGGATGTCGCGTACCTTAATGCCGCGGCTCGGGCGCGGGCCATGGAGCAATGGATCTGGGAAGCGCGGGCGCACCGGGTGATGGCCATGTATGAGTTGGATCAAGCTGCTGCGCTTAAGAATCTGGATCAGGCGGACGCTCTGCTGGCGGCGGCGAATGGAAAAGTCGCTCAGCTTGATCTGAATGAAGAGAAAGCCCACGTCCTGCGAGTACGCGCGGAGCGTGCGCTGGCGGTGGGCGACCTCGGCGCGGCCGGAAAGCTGGTGGCGGAATTGGAAAAGATGGCATCGCCCACCTCGGGCGTGAACACCCAGAGGATTTATCACGGTGCGGCTGGAACCCTGCTGGCAGCTCAGAAGAGATATCCCGATGCCATTGCGCAACTGGAGGAAAACCCGGCGAATCCGCTATCGATGAAATTGCTGATTACCGCTTATCGGGAGACGGGCGATGCGGACGAAGCCGGGAGTTTAAGCAAGAAGCTGCAACGATGGAAGGTACCCAGCACTGAAGAGGCGCTGGCGGCGTCAGATAGCGCGGGAATCGCAGTGGTGGGGAAGAACTGACCTGACCGCTGCGCGCACGGAAAACGGTGTCCGGTCGCACGGCGAGGACATTACTTAGGTCATCTTGGGGAAGGTCACGATTCGGGCGATGATGTGAAGAGTGTCTGGGCGATGTTTTCCCCAGGGGACAACAACCGCATGAATATTGATGATCTGCTTCGGATAGCGACGGAACGGCGAGCCAGCGACTTGCATTTGAAGGTGGGAAACTATCCTCACCTGCGCATCGACGGCGAACTGGTGCCGTTGACCGACCAGCCACGCATCAGCGCCGAGGACATGCTGAACATGGCGTTCAGCATGATGTCGGCACGTCAGAAGCAGAAATTCAAAGAGACCACGGAAATCGATATGGCGTACGGCGTGGCCGGCCTGGGACGATTCCGCGTGAACATTTTCCAGCAGCGCGGCAACGTGGGGCTGGTGCTCAGAGTCATTCCGACCAAGATTCGCGCGCTCGACGAATTGTTTCTGCCCAAGGTGGTGGAGCAGATTTGCGACATGCCGCGCGGGCTGATCCTGGTGACGGGAGTTACGGGTTCCGGTAAATCGACGACGCTTGCGGCGATGGTGGATCGGGTGAACTCATCGCGCGCGGAACATATTGTCACGATTGAAGACCCGATCGAATTTCTACATCGCGATAAAAAGGGATATGTGAACCAGCGCGAGGTGGGCGTGGACACGCCGTCGTTCGGGGCGGCTCTGCGCGCTTCTCTGCGTCAAGATCCAGACGTGATTCTGGTGGGCGAAATGCGAGACCTGGAAACGATTTCAACCGCGCTGCATGCGGCTGAAACGGGCCACATGGTGTTCTCGACGCTGCACACACTGGACGCGGTGGAAACCATTAACCGCGTGATTTCGATTTTTCCGCCGCCGGAGCAGAAGCAGATTCGCATGCAGCTAGCGGCCGTGTTGCGGGCAATCGTCAGCCAACGGCTGGTGCGGCGCTGCGACGGCGACGGGCGCGTGCCTGCCGTGGAAGTGATGATCAACACGGCTTACATTCGCGAATGCGTGCTGGTGCCGGAAAAGACGCGGTCGATTCGCGACGCGATTTCGGCGGGCACGTCGCAGTATGGCATGCAGACCTTTGACCAGTCGCTGTGGGATTTGTTCCAGGCAGGGCTGGTGAACTACGAGACGGCCGTGGAGAACGCTTCCAACGCCGACGACTTCAAACTGCGCATGGCGGGGATTGCGTCGACGGCCGACCTTTCGCGGCAGTCGATGCAGTCGGCAGGGTTTGGAGGGCGGTAGTAGTAAAAGACTTCGGTATTACGTCTTCGAGTTTTCGTTGTGGGTTGTCTCCTTGGATGGGCGCGTGCATAACGCGCCCTTTTTTCTTTTTGCCGAGAGCAAGTGCGCAACGCAGAGGACGCGGGGCACGCAGAGATCCAGAAACAACGGCAGATCATGGTCGTTTCCCTCACGCGTTACACGCGGACGCAGTGGCAGTTTCCCCGTCCAGCGCTCGGCGGCCCCTGCGTTCTCTGCGTTGTTCATTTGTTCTGCGTTTTGGGTTATCGTTAGCGCATGGCATTCGCGCGTCCTAAGCGGAAGACTTATTCCGAAGATGAGTTGTATGAATACGCCGTGGGGGCGCTGGCACGGCGCATGCGGACGGTCGCCGAACTGAAGCGGCTGATGCGGGCGCGGATCGAAGAGGCCGATTCGGAATACGGGCAGACGCTGGTGGAGCTGGTGATCCGGCGGCTGAAGGATCGGGGATATCTGAACGACTCGCAGTATGCGGCGTATTACTCGTCGCTGCGGCGCGACAACCAGAAAGTTGGGCGGATGCGTGTGGTCACCGAGTTGAAGACGCGGGGCGTGCACGGGTCGGTGATCGAGAAGGCTGTGGAAACGGCGTACGAGGGCGTGAGCGACGAGAAGCAGGCGCGGGAATTTCTGCGCAAAAAGCGGATGGAGAAACCGAAAGATCAGAAGCAGACGGCGCGGATTTTCCGTCAGCTGGCGCGGGCGGGATTTGGTACGAAGACTATTTTCACCATCCTGAAGAAATGGGATGTGGATGATGAGACGCTCAGCGCGCTGGAGAGCGAGAGCGCTGGGTAAAGGAGGAAGATGACTTATGAAAGCGAAGCTGGCAGCGATTCTTGCCACCGCCGTGCTGAGCGCGACGGCCATCGTCTACGGTCAAGATACGGGGTACACCGATAAATCCAAGGGCGCCGGCCCGGCTGCGACGAAGGCTGCCAACACCACGGCGCAGAATACGAAGACCGCGGCGAAAACCACCGGGCACGCCACTAAGGCGGCAGCCAAGGAAACTGCGAAGGACGCGAAGGCTGGCGCAAAAGACACGGCAGACGGCACGAAGAACGCAACCAAGGCCACCGAATCTTCGGCGAAAACGACGGGACACGATAGCAAGACGCTGGCTAAGGACACAGCAAAGGATACGAAGACGGTGGCCAAAGACACGGCGGAGGCCGCCAAGACCGCAGCGAAAGACACCAAAGAAGTCGCCAAGAGAACGGGCAGCGCTATCAAGCAGGGCGTGAAAGACATCGGGCACAAGATACGGGGCGGCGACGACAAGCCCGCCGAATCGAAGCCCGCCGACACTTCGAAGTAATCCCGCCGAATCACAGAGGGTGCGGAAATCAGCGAGGCTTGCGCGCCTCACTTTTGGACAATCTGTTTTGGACAACGTTTCTTGGACCACCTGGCGCAGGGTACGCCGCGATGTTGAGGTTTGCCGGGCCCTGCTGATTCCCCGCCGTTATCATTTAGAATTACATTCCCATGCTGACCGGATCGGAAATTCGCAGAAAATTCCTGGACTTTTTTGTGCACAAGGGGCACAAGGAGGTGCATTCGTCGTCGCTCGTCCCGGCCAATGATCCCACGCTGCTGTTTACTAATGCGGGGATGAACCAGTTCAAGGACGTGTTTCTCGGCCACGAGAAGCGCGACTATTCGCGGGCGACTACGTCGCAGAAGTGTGTGCGCGCGGGGGGTAAGCACAACGATCTGGAGAACGTGGGGTTCACCAACCGGCATCACACGTTTTTCGAGATGCTGGGAAATTTTTCGTTTGGCGATTATTTCAAGAAAGATGCGATCGCTTACGCCTGGGAGCTGATTACTTCGCCGGAGTGGTTTGGGATTGATAAGGGCAAGCTGTATGTGACCATTTTCAAGGGCGAAGGCGGGAGTGGATCGCGATTCCGAAGCGTATGACCTGTGGGTGGCGCAGGGAGTACCGAAGAACCGCATCTTTGAAATGGGGTTGAAAGATAATTTCTGGCAGATGGGCGATACCGGGCCGTGCGGGCCGTGCAGCGAGATTCACTACGACATGGGCGTGGCCGCGTCGGATCAGGGGCACGCTGACTGCAAGTTCCCTTGCGATTGCGGACGGTATGTGGAGATTTGGAATCTGGTGTTCATGCAGTTTGACCGCGATGCCAGTGGGAAACTGAATCCGCTGCCCAAGCCGTCGATTGATACGGGGATGGGGCTGGAGCGGGTGGCGTCGGTACTGCAGGGCGTGATTTCGAATTACGACACGGACTTGTTTACGCCGCTGATCAAGCGGGCGGCGGAGTTGACGGGGACGTCCCTGACGAAGAGAGTTGAACAAGGAAGCGCACACGAAGTCGGCGGCTTCCTTGCGCGTGATCGCGGATCACTCGCGGGCGGCGACGTTTCTGATTTCGGACGGCGTGCTCCCGGCGAACGACGGGCGCGGATATGTGCTGCGGAAGATTATTCGGCGGGCGATTACGCATGGACGGTTGCTTGGGCAGACGAAGCCGTTTCTGCATGAGATGGTGCTTGCCGTCCGCGATTTGATGCGGGATGCGTATCCGGAATTGAATGAAACGGCGGAGCGTGTGTCCAAAGCAGTGGTGGTGGAGGAGACTCGGTTCGCGCACACCATGGACGTGGGGTTGGAGAAACTTGAGACGCTGCTGAAGGGTTCGCCGAGAAACTCGCGGGCGAAGATGCGTTCAAGCTCTACGACACATTCGGGATGCCGCTGGACTTCATGCAGGATGCGGCGCGCGATCAGGGAATCGCTTTCGACAAGGCGGGTTTCGATCACGCGATGGAGGAACAGAAGACGCGGGCCCGCGCATCGTGGAAAGGCGCGGCCAAGCAGACGGCGAATCCGGCCTATCAGCAGCTGCCGAAATCCGAGTTTGAAGGATACCGGCAGACGCGGTCGGATGGATGCGAAGTGCTGGCGATCATTCGTGACGGGCAGGGTGCGCAGGAGCTTTTGCCTGGCGAAGAGGGCGAGGTCATTCTGGATCACACGCCGTTTTATGCGGAGGCGGGCGGGCAGGTGGGGGATCGGGGATGGCTTTATTCCGACGATCACAATACTGTCATTGCCGACGTGAAGGGATGTTATTCGCCGATTCAGGGGGTGCGGGCGCATCAGGTTGTGGTGAAAGGCGCGAGTTCAATAACCCCACCCTCTTCCGCAAACAACGCGAAAGAAGGGTGGGGCACCCTTCGCGTGGGGGATCGGGTGGATGCCGTGGTCAATGCCGACGTTCGCGTCGCGACCATGCGGAATCATACGGCGACGCATTTGCTGCATGCGGGGTTGCGGGAGGTTCTGGGTAAGCATGTAAAGCAGGCGGGATCGCTGGTGGCGCCGGATCATCTGCGGTTTGATTTTTCGCATTTCACGGCGGTGGAAGACGAAGAGTTGCAGGATATCGAAGACCTCATCAACAAGGAATTGCTGCGCAATGTGAAAGTCGAGACTCTTCACTGACGTGCCCATCGACGAGGCCATCAACACTTATCACGCGATGGCGCTGTTCGGGGAGAAGTATGGCGACAAGGTGCGGGTAGTGCAAGATTGGCGATTTCTCGACCGAACTTTGTGGCGGGACGCACACAGCCGCTACCGGAGAAATTGGCCTGATCAAGATTCTGAAGGAAGGCAGCGTGTCTTCGGGGGTGCGGAGGGTGGAGGCGATCACGGGATTGGGATCGCTAGCGGCATTTCCGCAAGGATCACAACTCGAAAACGTGGTGTCGAGTTTCGTCTCTCCCACCCTTGCGCAAAAAACGCGCAAGGATGGGGCACCCGCTTCCGATGTCGGATTCCGGCGGAGAAGACTTTTTCTCCGGCTGAGGCTTTGAAGGCGGAGTTGGAAAAGAAAGACTCCGAGATCAAGCGGCTGACCGAGGAACTCGATCAGGCGCGGATGAAGTCGGCGTCGTCTTCAACGGCCAATCTTGGCGAGAAAATCAAAGAAGTGAAGGGCGTGAAAGTGCTGGCGCACCGCGTCGACAATCTGGAACGGGCGCAATTGCGCACGCTGGTCGATCAATTGCGCGACAAGATTGGTTCCGGAGTGGTGGTGCTGGGGTCGGCGTCGGATGGAAATGTTGCGTTGATTGTCGGAGTCACGAAAGATCTGACGGGTCGCGTGCAAGCAGGCAAAGTAATTGGCCCCGTGGCGCAGAAAGTGGGAGGCAAAGGCGGCGGGCGTCCGGATCTGGCGGAGGCTGGAGGGAAAGATGCTTCCGCGCTGGATGCCGCGCTGGACGGGGCGTACGGCGTGGTGGAGGGGATGCTGGCATGACCTCTGACGAACGCCGCGACGGGCGGCTGCACTTTATCAAGCACAAAGGGCACGCCGATCTACGTGATTGATTTCAGCCACTGCGCGGCCAAGGAAATATTGATGCTGCTCGAACTGGTGCGCGCCGATATTTCCCGCCATGCGCCTGGCTCCGTGCTCACGCTCGCCGACTTCACGGGCGCGCAGTCGACAAGCACGTAGCCACAAGGGCGAAAGAGGTTCTGGTTCATGATCGTCCTTATGTAAAGCGATCTGCCTGGGTCGGAACGGAAAGTTTGCCGCACATTTTCTACGAACACTTCAAGAGTTTCTCCCAGCGGGAACTCCCTACGTTCAAGACGCGGGAAGAGGCGCTGGACTTTCTTGTGGGAGATGGCGGGTAACAGATTCGCATTTTTATTTCGGGCCTGGTTCTTTCCACATTGCTGGCACTGAGAGCAGGTACCCATGGAAGATCGTATTGGCATCGTTGCACATAAGGGAAAGCAAATCCTGCTGGCGGATCTTTCCCACTGCACGCCCAGAGAAGTAGAGACGATCGCCCTGGTAGTGCCAAGTTATGTGACCAGCGAACCTCGCGGCTCGGTGTTGTTACTCGCCGACTTTACGGGGGCGGAGTTCGACCGCATCGCGATCGAGCGCCTGAAGGAGAGCGTGGTCTTCGACCGTCCGCATCTCAAGCGTTCGGCGTGGGTTGGAATCGAGGCCTTGCCCAAAGTGTTTTACGAACACATCAAGAGTTTTTCCCAGCGCGATCTGCCCGCATTCAAGACGCGCGAGGAAGCTATGGACTGGCTGGTGAGCGACGAAGAACTGCGGTTACCGGGCCGCACTCTGGGCGACCTGCCGAAGCGGCGGTGAACGCATCGGGTAGTCAACTTCTCCACTTCAATGTGACTGGGCCTGCGAGTGGGTGAATCATCTCGGCGCCCGTGCGCTTTGACTCCAAATGCGCGGCTTTCAATTGGAAGTACCACTTCGCGGGGCGGTCGGCGTCGTCGATCAGCATGAGGTGCGGATTGTGCTGCAGGCCTTCGGCTTGCAGTTCCATGGTGCGGCGGTCCTGCTCGACGAATTTTTCGAAGACAAACTTCAGGACGTCGGGGACAAAGGGCACCCAGCGGAATAAGTTCCACGCGGCGACCACATCGATGCGGCAATGATTGCGGGTGATGGGTGTGACTGTGGTCAGGCTGGAGAACCAGTATTTCCCGGCGCGAATGGTTTCGGTGCGAAGGTTGGGCAGAACGAAATCGATAGTGGTAGTGATGGAATCGGCGTCGGCGTAGAGGCGGAGAAGCTTGTAGGGCGCGGAGTTGGAGCTGGGCGTGTGGGCGCTCATGCGAAAGCCGTTGGGGATGGGCTCGAAATTTTTCTTCTTCTCATGAATGCTGCGCTGGGTGCGCCACCACCACGCCTGGTGAACGAACGGTCCGTGCGCGGGATCCATGAGGCCGATAATGCCGTGGTCAATGCTGACGGGCATTTCGGCCTGCAGGTAGGCAGACTTATATTTGCCGGAGAATTTTTCGATTTGCGGGGCTTCGTCACGAGGCTCGGCGGGCGGGGCGAAACCGGCGCCGGGGGCGGGCCGATCGGGAATAAAGACCCAGATAAAACTGTCTTGCTCTTCGCAGGGATAACTTCCGGCGTAAATGCGGTCGACTTTAAGTTTCTGATCGGAAGTGAGGGAAGGGATGAGCTGGCACTGGCCATCGTGAACATCGAACTGCCAGCCATGATATCCGCACTCGAGATTTTCGCCGTCGAAGCGGCCGCAGTTAAGGGGCATGCCGCGATGCGGGCAGGCGTCGCGCAGAGCGAAGGGCTGGCCGAGGCGGTCCCGGCCGACGACGAGGGGCATTTCGAGCAGCGTGGCTTTATATAAGTGGTGGCGGTGAACGCGATCGGCGGGGAGAGCGCGATACCAGAAGCCGGTGAGCATGAGCGAGTCGGGCGCCTGGCGTTGCGGAAGGTCGAGGTCGGGCATGAGGGAACTGTTGATTGCTGATTTCTGATTGTTGATTGAAAGACATATGCTAGCATCCGCGGGAGTGCGCGATGGGCAGAAAATCTTAACCACAGAGGACGCAGAGGTCCCGCGAGGAAAATCGGCTATAAGACTCACGCCATGGACTTTATTGCGAATTTTCGACGGCTGACGGCGGTGCAGCGGAATACTTTTGTGGCCTGCTTTCTGGGGTGGTCGCTGGATGCGTTTGATTTTTTCATTCTGACTTTCTGCATCAGCGCTCTGGCCACGCAGTTTCAGGCCAAGGTTTCGGCGGTGACCGAGGCGGTGTTCATCACGCTGGCGTTTCGGCCGGTGGGAGCGTTTCTGTTTGGCATGATGGCTGACCGGTTTGGGCGCCGGGTAACGCTGATGGTCGACATCATCGCGTATTCGGTATTCGAACTGGCGTCGGCGTTCGCTCCGTCGCTGAAGGTATTTATTATCACGCGCGCATTGTTCGGAATCGCCATGGGCGGGGAGTGGGGCGTGGGCGCCGCATTGGCGTTTGAGACGCTGCCGGCCGAGAAGCGCGGATTCTTTTCGGGCTTGCTGCAGGAAGGTTACGCGGTGGGCTTTTTGATGGCGGCGCTGGCTTACGGGACAGCATTCAAGTTTGTGGGATGGCGGGGAATGTTCGTGATTGGCGCGCTGCCGGCGTTGCTGGTGATTTACATTCGGGCGCATGTGGATGAATCGCCAGCCTGGTTGCAAGGCCGGGCGAAGGCAGGTGTAAAGAAAGCAGAGAGCGGGCTGGGCAAGAACTTGCTCAAATTTCTGGGTCCGTTTGTGTTGATGACGGTGCTGATGTTTGCGTTCAATTCATTCAGCCACGGGACGCAGGATCTTTATCCGACGTTCTTGACCAAGGGACATCAGCTCGAACCTCATACCGTGATGTTCGTCGCTGTGGTGGCGAACCTGGGGGCGCTGGCGGGCGGGATTTTGTTTGGCAGTTGGTCGGAGCGTATTGGGCGGCGGCGAGCGATTGTGATCGCCGCGCTGCTGGCGATTCCGGTGATTCCGCTATGGGCGTATTCCCGCACTGTGCCCATGCTGGCCCTGGGCGGTTTCCTGATGCAGTTTATGGTGCAGGGGGCCTGGGGCGTGATTCCGGCGCATCTGAACGAGTTGTCGCCGCCGGCGGTGCGCGGAACTTTTCCCGGGTTCGCCTACCAGTTGGGAAATTTGCTTTCTTCAAAGAATTCAGTGCTACAGGCGAAACTGGTGGAACAGCGTTATGCCGGCAGTTTTCCTCCGGTGCTGGCGTGGACGGTTCTGCTGGTGGCCAGTCTGGTGGCGGTCGTCACCTGGAGCGGCAGGGAACGGCGCGGGGCTGACCTGTCGAACACGCAGTAGCAGGCCGAAACGATAGTGTCGGGGTGTGCAAGATTTGGCACACTGTGGCGAAAGGCACGAAGGAAGCATTGTCAGCGAGGGCGTCCTGTGTTAGGTTAAGTGAAAATTTCACGCCTTCGTCAAATACTTTCAAGGCTCTCGGGTGTGGTTTGCGCGAATGCGTGTATCGAAGTTAGTGCCACCAAGTTAGTGCCACCGAGGTAGCGCCACAATGAAAGAAACCATGGATCCGGTACCGGCCGAAATCTCCGACAAGGAGAACTTTGCCAACCGCAAGCTGATTCGGCCGACGCTGCCGCGGGCGGAGAATTACAATAACCATAACTCGGCTGGGCTGCCCCAGGAACGGCGCGAGCGCCCCGAACGGAACGACCGGCACGAGCGCGGAGAACGCATGGATCGATTGGAACGTGGCGACCGTAATGATCGTCCTATGGGTGGAGGCATGGGGAAGAAGCCTGTGCCGCCGGAGCAGACAAACGCGGAGAATTTTTACTACCAGAAGCAGATGCAGTCGCGGACGCCGATGGTGATTGTGCTGCGTGATGGTGAGGAAGTGCGCGGCATCATCGAATGGTACGACCGGAACTGCATCAAGGTGATCCGGGAGAACGGCGACGCGAATCTGATGATCTACAAGCCGGCGATCAAGTACATGTTCAAAGAAGGGGAGAACCAGCGGTAAGAGTTTTCCCCGCCCATTCCCCACCCTTTGACTTCGCTCAGGGCAAGCGTCTCGCGTAAAGAACGCGCGAGAAATGGGGCACTGGATCTCCTGTCTACTCATCGAAGAATCAGCCAAGGTTGGGAGGAGCAATGTCTTCCTCGCATACAGTCTCCCGCAGAAAGTTCCTGCAGTCGGTTAGCTTGGCGTCGGCGGCCAGCGTAATTCCTGGCTTGCGGCGTTCGGCTTTCCGCTCCGGCTCGTTCTTATCTGATCCAATCCAATCTGCGCCGCTCGAGGAGTTCGGCTACGGCGATGTCACGCTGCATAGCGAACTGCACGAGGGGCAACTGCAACAGACGCATGATCTGCTGATGTCGCTGAGCGAAGACAGCCTGCTGAAGCCGTTTCGGCAGATGGTGGGGCAGTCGGCGCCGGGCGTGGAATTGGGCGGCTGGTACCAGTACGAAGCACACAACGAAGATCATTTTTTTGAAACCGGCTTTGCCCCGGGATGCACGTTTGGCCAGTGGGTTTCTGCCCTGGCGCGTTCCCATGCCATCAACCGATCGCCCGAGACGCGCGAGAAGGTGCTGGCGGCTGAATCGTTTGTACGCGAAGACGATTGCCGGCCAGTTTTATGAGAACACCCGCTTTCCTGCCTATACCTACGACAAGCTGGTTTGCGGGCTGATGGACTCGCACACCTACGCCGGCGACCCTGATGCGTTCGCCATCATGGAGGAAACCACCAAGACGGCGTTGCCCCACATGCCGCCGAAAGCCGTGGAGCACGGGCTGCGATGGCGCTCGAACCACACCGAGGATTCGTATACCTGGGACGAGTCGTACACGATTTCTGAAAATCTGTTTCTGGCCTACCAGCGCGGGGCGGGAGAGAAATATCGCGCTCTCGGTCTGCAGTATCTTGACGACGTTTATTATGATCCGCTGGCGGAGGGGCGCAGCAACCTGGAAGGACGGCACGCCTACAGCCATGTGAATTCGCTGTGCTCGGCGATGCAGGCGTATCTGACGGTGGGAAGCGAGAAGCATCTGCGGGCGGCGAAGAACGGTTTTGATTTTGTTGCGGCACAGAGTTTCGCGACCGGCGGATGGGGAGCGGACGAGACGCTCCGCGCGCCCGGCAGCCCCGAAATTTATAAGAGCCTGACCGGCAGCCACTCCAGCTTTGAAACTCCTTGCGGTTCGTACGCGCACTTCAAGCTGACCCGCTACCTGCTGCGTGTGACCCGCGATTCGCGTTACGGCGACAGCATGGAACGCGTGATGTACAACACGGTGCTGGGATCGTTGCCGCTCGAAGCCGATGGCCGGACTTATTACTATTCGGATTACAACTTCAAAGGACGGAAGGTTTACCACAAGGAGCGGTGGGCTTGCTGCGCGGGAACGTTGCCGCAGGTTGCCGCCGATTACCGGATCAACACGTATTTTCGCGATGGGCGCGGAGTGTATGTGAATCTCTATATTCCTTCGACGCTGAAGTGGGTGCAGAGTGGGGCGCAGATTGAACTGACGCAGAAGAGTGAGTTTCCGTACGATTCACGTGTGCTGTTTGAAGTTAAGGCATCGCGGGCGGCGGAGTTTGCGGTGAATCTGCGGATTCCGGCTTGGGCAGAGGGCGCGTCGATTGCGGTGAATGGGAAACGCGAAACGGCTTCTGCCGGAAGTTTTGCGGGCGTGCAGCGGGAGTGGAAGGATGGCGACCGCATCGACCTCGATCTTCCGCTGAAGGCGCGGCTGGAGGCGATTGATGCGCAGCATCCGGAAACCGTGGCCTTGCTGGTGGGGCCGGTGGTGCTGTTTGCGGTCACGGATGGAGAGCCGACGGTGACGCGGGCACAATTGCTAGCCGCCAAGAAAAGCGGTGCGCAGAGTTGGCAGGTCGAGGCGGCGGGCGGGGTGATGAAGATGCTGCCGTTTACGGCGATCGAGGATCAGGAGTATACGACGTACCTCAGAGTGACCTAGGTAGCCAGAACAAATATGTACCTCATCTTCTCTCCGATTGATTTCCATTTCTCAACTTCTTCGCGGGTAACGGGACGGGTTGTGCCCAGGTCGGCGGCGCGAATCACTCCGCTCTCGTCGATGGCGAAACAGCGTTGTCCGACCTGGCCGTGGATTTCTTCTGGGGTACGTTTCCTGCCTCTGGATCGCAGAAGAATCCACCACGAAGTTCCTGGAATGAGCGGTTTGATATCTTTTGCGTAAGCCGCAGGAACGGCTGTAATCAGAAACTTCTTGCCATCAGAGTCAACCATCGAGCTGAACCGGTAGCCGACATACACGTAATTATTCATGTAAAGGTCGTACAGGGCCGGGTTGGAATCTTCCCCGTCTGACTGAATTCAGTAGCTAGCGGAATCTTCGCGTCCTGTAATTGTTTGATCGTGGCGAATTGTCCAGAAGGGCTGGTTCTTGCATATGTCTGCTCGGCTTGTGCCAGAAATCGTAGATTTCTCATGGTTGCGAACTCATGGGATGGCACAGGCGACCATACCATCAACGAAATCCCATAATCGCCCAGAGCGAACAATGTCCACAAGCACACCAACGCTCCAACGAAAAAGCGTTTCCTTCCCTGCCCGCGGTACATGATCTGAATCCCGCGCCGAAGGCCGAATATGAGGAATACCAGGAGCGGAATCTGGGCGACATCGTCGCCGGCCATGGCGAGAACCACCAGGAAACCGAGCAGCAACCCGCGCAGCCAACGCCACTTGCGCTCGCCATCGCTGTAACTTGCTTTAGCCAGCCGGAACCCGAAAATCACGACTGGGAAGATGAGTATGAGCGAAAACAACCCATCCGGCTGCGGCGGATTATTGGCCCAAGCTGGTACCGCCCCCAGCGTCACCATCCAAAAAACCAACTCGACTTTGCGTTTTAACTTCATGGTCTGGTCGCTGCAAGGGAAGTTACACCGGCCTGCCGCCACGCAAACACCCAATCTTCACTGGGATAAAAATCTGTTTTCGAAAATGAATACGTATTAGTTGCGCTTGTGGCAGCGGCGGAGAGCGGATAATTGCTCGCCGACAATTCTGTCCCTGGCGCGATGTGAAGAATGTAGTCGCCTCGTTCCAGCGGGCGATGCCATTGGCGCGTGGTCGTCAGGATATAGCGGCCGCGCGGAGCGCCCGCGCCCTGCAAATAATCCACGCGTATCCACTTGTCTGAGCGAGGCATAAGAAATATGCGGAAGCTAACCTTATCTCCCCGCATCGTAGGTGGAACCTGCTCAACCACGTGGCCATCCGCCATTACTTCGGCAATCGCGTAAATTGAGGGACGCGGGTGATCGCCATCCAACGGGAACGGCAGCCCCAACGAGAGAAACGCAGGCAGGAACGATGGGTTCGTGTAGTGATACAGGCCGGAGACCTGGATTTGCTGCGGCGCCGTCCAGATTTCAATGCGTTCGCGGTCGAATCGCACACTCGGAAAAACGTCGCAGCCAACGTACACGGCGACCAACATCAGCGTCATTGCCAGCAGCAGGTCCGAGTTGCGCAGCAAGGGATTGCGCATGGGAAGCCTAGAATTGTATGGCGCCGCCGATTTATTTCGACACCAGAAATCCCTACAGCTTCGGCAGCACGATTCCCTTTTGCGACTGGTATTTGCCTTTGCGGTCGGCGTAGCTGATTTCGCAAACTTCGTCGGACTCGAAGAACAGGATCTGGCACAGCCCTTCGTTGGCGTAGATGCGGGCCGGAAGCGGCGTGGTGTTGGAGATTTCGAGGGTGACGAAGCCTTCCCACTCGGGCTCGAAGGGGGTGACATTGACGATGATGCCGCAGCGGGCGTAGGTGCTCTTGCCCACGCAGATGGTCAGGATGCTGCGGGGAATCTTGAAGTATTCGACCGAGCGCGCCAGGGCGAACGAGTTGGGTGGAATGAGGCAGATGTCGGTTTGCACGGTGACGAAAGACTTCTCGTCAAAATGCTTAGGGTCGACGATGGTCGAGTTGACGTTGGTAAAAATCTTGAACTCATCGGCCACGCGCAGGTCGTAGCCGTAGGAGGACAGGCCGTAAGAAATCACTCCCTCGCGCACCTGCTTCTCGGAGAAGGGATTGATCATCTCGTGTTCCTGCGACATCTTGCGGATCCAGCGGTCACTCTTCAGCATGAAGCTCCTTGGGGAACATTTAGTAATTGGGTAATTTGGAAATTGAGTAATTGAAAGGCGTTCGGGCACGCGGTGGTTTGCGGGACAAATTACACAATTACCCGATTACACAATTACTCAATTTGCATTAGGCTGGTTGCATGCCAGTTTACGGGATAGATGCTCCCGTTGACAATCTTACTTATCTCCCTTAGCATCAATCACTTGAGGGACTATTTTAACCCTGCACACGGGAGCCGCCTGTGATTAAGCTCGACATCATCAACGAAGTGGTGGCCAAGACCGGCATCACCAAGACCAAGGCCGAGTTGGCCGTGGAAACCGTGTTTGAGAGCATGAAGAAGGCACTGGCCGGCGGCAATCGCATTGAACTGCGGGGATTTGGCGTGTTCAACGTGCGTCCGCGCAAGACGGGAATCGGGCGCAACCCGCGCACCGGCGCTGAAGTGTCCATTCCGCCGGGAAGGGCCGTGCGCTTCAAGCCGGGGAAAGAACTGCAGTCGATCGATTGAGAGGGACAGCTTCTCTAGCTTCTAGCTCGGTAGTGGGCTACTTTGAATTTTGTTCGCGCTCTAAGGTGCGAATCTCTTCGCGGATCGTAGCGATTCGCTTTTTGAAATCAGTCGCCAAGTGCCCTAAATCTGCCCTGCCTTCCAATTCCGGCAAGTGCGCTTCTAGAAAAGCTAATTCGTCTTTAAGGATGGGCAGCCTGATCATAAAATCACCGCCTCAGGGAGTGCGCAAGCTGGTTCAACGTCCCGAGGTGGGACGGCACTCGACCTTTTCTTCTTCGCCATGCCCGCAGTGATCTCACAACAGGATTCACCGAAGAAATTGAAAGTAGCCTCTGCCTCTCGCTCCAGTCGCCCGGCAGTTCGCTGCCGATGTAGTAGCATCAAAGAGAGCCCCCACTCCGGGTCCAGGCCGAATCATGTCGGATTTTAATTCCCCGATTCCTACGTCAACGCTCGAGTACTACCACACTCTGCCCAGGCCGGTCGGACGGCGACCGCGGGAACGATACTGGCTGCACGCGTTACTGTTGCTGGCGACCGCGCTCACCACGCTGGTGGTGGGGGCGGGCCTGCAGCATAATTTCCGGGACAACTTGCCGCTGTTCACCTACCACGACGAATGGATCCCGTTTTTCCCGCTGAGATTGGTTATGGCGCACCCGTCGCGTCTGCTTCTGGGCATTCCATTTTCGGCAACGCTGCTGTTCATTCTGCTGGCGCATGAAATAGGGCATTACCTGTTCTGCCGGTATTACGGAGTACGCGCGACGCTTCCGTTTTTCATTCCGGCGCCGACGTTGATCGGGACGCTGGGAGCGGTCATTCGGATTAAAGCGCCGATCCGGTCGCGGGCCGCACTGTTCGACATTGGCATTGCCGGGCCGATCGCGGGATTCGTCGTGGCCTTGGCAACGCTGGCAGTCGCGCTAACGCTATCAAAGCCGCTCGCACCGGACATGGGCCCATCGGATCTGCCGTTAGGATTTCCAGCGATTTTCCACGTCATGCACGGCGCGCTGCGCGTGGTGGCTCCGAATCACGCGATTGCGAGGCTGCCGCTGGCCCGGGTTTATCTGCATCCGACGGCCGTGGCGGCGTGGGTGGGTATGTTTGCGACTGCGTTGAACCTGCTGCCCAGCACCCAGCTGGATGGCGGACATATTGTCTATGCGCTGGCACCGCGGGCGCACCGCGTCATTTCGTGGATGACCGTGCTCGCGCTGGTCTACCTGGGCCGCATGAACTATACGTGGTGGGTCTGGGCCGGGCTGCTTTTCGCGATGAACCTGCTCACCTACCGCCAGCAACAGGCGCCGGAATATCCCCTGCTTCCTGCGAGTCGCTGGCCCTTGGCCGGAGTTGCGCTGATTATGCTGGCGCTGACCTTCACCATCTCGCCCTTCCAGAACTTAATGCAGTAGTCGCTGCGCAGGAATTTACATCAACCAGAGGGCATCGACGTCGACGATCACTTGCGTGCGGGGAATCTTTTTTTGTGCGGCGTAGGCGAGCATGGCGCGCAGTGTAGTGTTGAGATTTTTCCGGCTGGAGGATTTGAGCACGAAGTGGTAGCGATAGTCGCGCTTCAATCGCATGATGGGAGCGGCGGCTGGGCCAAGAACGCGCACGCCTTCGTGGCGGGTCGAGTCGAACCACTTGCCCAACGTTCCCGACCATTGCAAGGCGTCGTCGAGTTTGTCACTACGCACGAGCACATTGGCCAGCGCGGAGTAGGGCGGGTAGTGCATCCAGCTGCGGAATTGCAGCTCTTTCTCGTAGAAGCCAATGAAGTCGTGGCGGGCCGCGTACTGCACCGCATAGTGATCCTGGAAATAAGTCTGCAACACAACTTTGCCGGGAGTCTGGCCGCGTCCGGCGCGTCCGGCGACTTGCGTGAGCAGTTGGAAAGTACGCTCGGCGGCGCGGAAGTCCGGCAGGCCGAGCGCGACGTCGGCCCCGACTACGCCGACCAGCGTCACGCCATGAATATCGTGGCCTTTGGCAATCATCTGCGTGCCCACGAGGAGGTCGAGTTGCCCGTCATTTAAGGCGTTGAGGGCGCGCTCGAAATCTTCGTGGCTGCGGACGGTGTCGCGGTCGAGACGGGCGATGCGCGCCTGCGGGAACATGCCGTGCAGCAACTCTTCGAGCTTTTCCGAGCCTGTTCCGAGGAAATAAACGTATTCGCTGCCGCAGTGGACGCACTCTTTCGGTACGGGGGCGGTGAAGCCGCAATAGTGGCAGACCATTTTGTGCTCACGCTTGTGATGGGTGAGCGCGATGGCGCAGTTCTGGCATTCGAGTTTCTTGCCGCAGGTGCGGCAGAGCACGACGGGAGAATATCCGCGGCGGTTGAGCAGCACCATGACTTGCTCTTTACGATCGAGGCGCTCCTGGATTTCGGCAGCCAGTTTGCGCGAGATGACCTGCTCGTGGCCGGTTTCCTGGAATTCCTGGCGCATGTCGATAATTTCGACTTCAGGGAGCGGGCGTTGTTCGACGCGGTCGGGCAATTCGACTAGCGCGTACTTGTTCTTTTTCGCGTTGAAATAGGATTCCAGCGACGGCGTTGCCGAACCCAGCACGACGACCGCATTCGCCATGCGGGCGCGCACCACGGCTATGTCACGGGCATGGTAGCGCGGCGTTTCTTCCTGCTTGTAGGAGGAGTCGTGCTCCTCGTCGACGATGATCAGCGCGAGTTCGGCAACCGGGGCGAATACGGCCGAGCGCGTGCCGACGACCATCCGCGCTTCGCCGCGCTTGATCCGGTGCCACTGCTCGGCGCGTTCGCGGTCAGAGAGCGCGGAGTGCAGGATGGCCACTTCATCGCCGAAGATCTGGTGCAGGTCCGCAGCCACGGCCGGAGTGAGGCCGATCTCGGGGACGAGCAGGATGGCAGAGCGGCCGGCTTCGAGCACGGACCGCATTGCGGCCAGATATACCGCAGTCTTGCCCGAGCCCGTGACGCCGTGCAGCAACATACCGGAATATTTGTGTGCCGCAACGCCTTCGCGTACTCGCGAGAGCGCGGATTGCTGGGCTGCATTTAAATCGAAATCGAACAGAGATGGTCGTGGCTTGGAGCTTGAAACAGAAAACTCTGCCCGCTCTTCGAGAATCTCGACCAGGCCGCGCCGAACCAGCGTGGCCAGCGTGGTTCGCGGAACATCCACTGCTTGCAGAGTGGTCACGGAAACCTTGCCGCCCGAGGCTGTCAGGGTATCGAGCAGCTTTCTTTGGTTGTCGTTCAGTTTTCCCTCGGCGGATTTCAGCAGCGCGATTTTGATCGTGCGCGTGGCGTCACGAACGGCGGACATGTCCTCGCGTACCAGCCATTTCTTGCGCACCATTCCTGCGAGGACGGGGCGGGAAACGCGAGTGGCGGAACGAAGCGCCTCTTCTCGGACGAGATCAGATTTACCCGGTGCGAATTCAGATGCGGCAAGATAATCGAGCACGCGGAATTCGGCGGCTTGCTCCTCGGGAGAGCGCTTGGAACGGGCAGACGATCCGGACATGCCGGCGAGATGAAGCGCCATCTGGCCCTCTTCGGTGAGGCGATAGCCGATCGAGCGTTTGAATTCTGCGTTCAGCGGCAGCATGGTGCGGAAGACTTCGCCGAGCGGGGCGAGATAGTAGTCGGCGATCCAGCGGCCCAGTTGCAGCAACTGGGCATCGAGCACGGGCGTGGTATCGAGTACGGCGAGAATGCTTTTCGTGACGACGGAAGGTTCGCGGTCGTGCAGTTCGACGACGATGCCGGTTGTGCGCTGCTGGCGAAATGGAACCAGCACGCGGCCGCCGACGACCGGCGTGGCGTCCGCAGGGACACGGTAGGTGAAAACCGTGTCCAGCGGCACGGGCACGGCAACGTCACAGAATTCGGGCATTGGTTTCAGGGAAGAGCAGTCTCAGAGGATAGCAGTGACGTTTGAGGAAAGGTGAATCATGAATTCATTCTCGTTCAGCTTAGCGGCCTTCCGTAAGAACGCAGTCGAGCTTCGCTCGACGGACGGGCGAGTCGCCCGTCCCCACATGAGTCGCTGATCCCCTATTCCACGGGCTTCTTCGGAGGCTCCAGCCCCAGGTATTTCATCACCATCTGCAGATCTTTCCAGGCTTCGCCTTTCTGTCGAGGATCGCGAAGAAGAAACGCGGGATGGTAGGTGACGGCGAGTTTCGTACCTTGCCACGACGGATCGCTGGTGCGCGAACCGGCGGGCAGGAAGTCGTAGAAGCGGCCGCGAAGTTCGGACATGGACGCATTCATGGCGAGCAGATTCTTGGCCGCTACCGCGCCCAGCGCGACCATGACCTTGGGCTTGACGACCGCGATCTGGCGCATCAGAAACGGCGAGCAGGTTTCGCACTCGTCGCGCTCGGGCGTACGGTTGCCCGGGGGACGGCACTTCACAACGTTCGCGATGTAGACATCCTCGCGGCGAATTCCCATGGCTTTGATCATGTTGTTGAGCAACTGGCCGGCACGGCCTACGAAGGGCTCGCCCTGCGTGTCTTCGTCAGCGCCGGGACCTTCGCCCACGAACATTAAGTCGGCTCGCGGATTGCCTACGCCAAACACGATCTGCTTGCGGCCCTGCTTATGCAGCTTGCAGCGGGTGCAGTCGCCAAGATCTTCACGAATCAACTTGAGCGCGGCTATGGGATCGGCCACGCCCTGTTCGGGCCTGGGCGTGAGTACTTCGAAAATAGTTTCGTTGGTGACCTTCGCAACTGCGGCAGACTTTTTCGCGGCCATTTCCTCTCGCTGTTCTTTCTCTGGCAGTTCTTTCTCTCGCTGTTCCGGGGATGTGAAAGATAAAACTGGACCGTCAACTTCAGCAGTCACTACGGCGGATTCGGAGACTCGTGTTTCGCGGCGGTAAAAATCGTAGATGCCCATCTCGTGGCAGTAGCGAACTCGTTCGGCGAGCGCGCGGCGCAGGTCGGGATCAAGAGTGGATAGCATCAGTGCGTCGATTGTAATGCAGTGACGGGCGGAAATGTTCGTAATAGCAGTGATGGACAGCAGGTTCCTCGTCGCTGCGCTCCTCGGAATGACAAAACAGCTGAGCGTCAGGCTTTTACGGGCGACCTGCGGATTTGGCGGAGGCCGACGACCTGGTCGAGGACACGCTGGGCCACTTCCCATTTTGTGGTTTCGGGAACTTCGATGACTTCGTCGCGGCTGATGATGGTCACGGCATTGCGGTCGGAATCGAAACCGACACCTTCGCGCGAAACGTCATTCACCACAATGGCGTCGAGATTTTTCGAAACCAGTTTCTGGCGCGCATGTTCCAGAACGTTTTCGGTTTCGGCGGCAAAGCCGACAATGATCTGGGTTCCCTTGTGGAGCGCGATTTCCTTAAGAATGTCGGGAGTGGCTTCCAGTTCCAGGGCCATGGGGCCCTTGCGCTTGATTTTCTGGGCTGCCGCGGCTTTCGGGCGATAGTCGGAGACGGCGGCGGTTTTGATTACGATGGTCGCTTGCGGCAGGAGTTTGAGCACCGCGGCGCGCATTTCTTCGCTAGACTCGACTTGGGTGACCTCGGCCGCTCCAGGCGGAGTGAGCGAAGTTGGCCCACTGATCAGAAGCAAGCGCGCACCGCGGCGCACCGCGGCCTCGGCGAGAGCGTATCCCATGCGGCCGCTGGAGCGGTTGGTGAGATAGCGGACGGGATCGATTTTTTCACGCGTGGGGCCGGCGGTGATCAACACCGTTTCGCCGCTCAGATCCTGCGAGGCGCCAAGAGCTTCCAGCACGGCGGCGACAATCGTTTCATTCTCGGCGAGGCGGCCCGCGCCGGTCATTCCACAAGCCAGGTAGCCCGCGCCGGGCTCAACAATTCTCACGCCGCGCTGGCGGAGCACCCGCAGATTGGCCTGCGTGGCCGGATGATTCCACATGTTGACGTTCATGGCGGGCGCGACCACCACCGGCGCTGTAGTGGCTATGTAAAGCGTGGTCAGAAAGTCGCTGGCAATGCCTTGCGCGAAGTGGGCCAGAATATCGGCGGTGGCGGGCGCGACCAGGAGCGCGTCGATCGATTGCGCAACCGCGATGTGCGCGATGGCGGAATCGATGTTCGGCTCATGCTCTTCACCCGTTGCGGACGCTTCATCGGCAAACATGCCAGTGATGACTTTCTCTCCGGAGAGCGCGGCGAACGTGAGGGGGCGTACAAATTCCTGAGCGGCGCGGGTCATGATGACCTGCACGCGGATGCCGCGATCCTTCTCCTGCAAGAGGCGGACGATTTCCGCCGCTTTGTAGGCCGCGATTCCACCGGTGACGCCCAGGGCGATCTTCATACGATTTCTGATTGTTGATCTTTGATTGTTGATTCAGGACCGCCGAGACCCAGCGGTTTCGCAATCAGCAAATGCGAAATCAACAATTCCCCTTAGTCCTGACCCAGCGCTTTGTCGAGAGCGTCTTCCGCCTGCTCGGCGGCGGTCCGGGTTTCAGGGATTTCCCACTTCACCTTGCCGGCGCGGATTTCATCCTGCGCGATGCGGCAGGGCTTGCGGGAATTAGTGTCGACCACCGGGGGCGCGCCAGACTGGAGTTGCCGCGCGCGCCGCGCCGCCACCAAAATGTACCGGTAGTTGCTGTCAAAGCCTTCGATCAACTTCATTGGGACTCTCCCTCAAGAAATCAAGTTTGAAGTCTATCAGTGCCGAACATAGCAATTAGATTCAAGCTCTGGTTTCGGCGGAACGCGACTAACTCTCAGGCTTATCCCGCTCCATTTTCATGAGCGGCTTTCGACACCATTCCGGCGTCATTAAAATGATACCGCGAAATCTACTGTCGTGCCGAACGCGGAAGGGTACCAAAGGACCCGAGGATCGGCGCCACTCGGTCCCGCATATTGGCCAGCCGGTAACGGTCCGCCAATTCCGCAACTTTCTCGTCCTCGGCGGACAGAGGCGACTTAGACCGTAATAAGCGCTCCGACAGAACGATCGCCTGCAGGCTGTCGCTCGATTCCTCCAGCTTGTCGTTGATCAGGATGTAGTCGTACTTGTCGTAGTTCTCAATCTCGCGACGGGCCTCGTCCAGGCGGCGATTGATGGTTTCATCCGAATCTTCACCGCGTTTGCGCAGGCGCCATTCCAGAGTCTTACGGTTGGGCGGAAGTACAAAGACGCTGACGGCATCGGGCAGTTTCTGTTTTATTTGCGCGGCTCCCTGCACATCAATGTCGAGCAGGAGATCGTTCCCTTTCTGTTCTGCCTCGCGCAGGAAGCGTCGAGCCGTGCCATAGTAGTCCTTGCCGTAGAGACTGGCGTATTCCAGGAACTCGTCGTCGCGGATCATCTGCTCAAATTCCGTTCGAGAGATGAAGTGGTACTGTTTGCCGTTTTGCTCGCTGCCTCGGGGAGAGCGTGTGGTGTAGGAAATGGAAAAGTCGAGACGCGGCGTCATTTGGAGCAGAACGTTCACCAGGGTCGACTTCCCCGAACCGGAAGGAGCCGAGACGATGTAAACGATGGGCTTGCGGGGCGGGATCATTCCAGGTTTTGCACTCATTCCAGTTCTTCACTTACTCCAGGTTTTGCACCTGCTCGCGCGACTTTTCAATTTCTGCCTTCATGGCCAGGCCAGCCTCGGTAATCTGGAGGGCCTCGCCGGCAAGGCCGGAAGTTTTCGAGAGCAGAGTGTTAGCCTCGCGGTTCATCTCCTGCAGCAGAAAGTCCAGCTTCTTTCCGATCTCTCCACCGGCCTCTAGGAGTCCGAGGAAATGTTGCACGTGGTTTCGAGGCGCACGATCTCTTCCTGAATGTCGCTGCGGTCAACCAGTAATGCGGCCTCCTGCAGTATGCGATCCTTGTCGACGGTTGCGCCTAACAGTTCCTGCAGGCGCGACTGCAGTCGCTCGCTGTAGCTCTGCAGCACAGCACGGCGATGCTGCTGCACACTCTTGCCGGCCTCGACCAAGTGGGCCATGCGCTCCCGCAGTTCGCGGGCAATGCCGCGGCCCTCTTCCTCGCGCATCTGGTTGAGGCGGTCGAGAGCTTCGCCAACCTTGGCCATGACGGCGGCTTCAATTTCGCCGGCGGCACTGTCGTTGGCGGAGTCGAGCGCGCCCGGAATGCGCAGAACGGCGTTAAGGTCGGGCTCGGAGGCAAGAGAAAACTCAGCGGCGGCGGCGCGGAAGGCAGCAATGTAACCGCCCACAATCTCGCGGTTGAGGGAGAACGCTTCACTGGTGGTGCGTTCCAGGCTCAGGGAGACTTCGACGTGGCCCCGCCCCATCTTCTCTTTCAGAAGGCGGCGGAGCTGCATCTCCAGCGAATCGGTTCCAGAAGGGAGCCGGAAATGCAGATCGAGGAAACGATGGTTCACTGATTTCAGCGAGAGAGCAAAAGCCATCTGGCCATCGGAATTGGCCGAGCCGGCGAGGACGGTTGTTGGGCTGCCGTCCGGGCGCGGGATTTCACCTCTCACCTGCGCAAAACCTGTCATCGAGCGTATGGGCATAGGGCCTGTGTTCTCAAGTTTCCGCGACGGCTCGAGTCGAATCCGCGTTGGCGAATTGCAGCTCGTAGAGACGCCGGTACGTACCTAACTTCTTCATCAACTCTTCGTGGCGGCCGATGTCGGCGATGGTGCCATTTTCGATAACGACGATACGATCGGCGCGGCGCACCGTCGAAAGCCGATGGGCGATCACGAAGACAGTGCGGCCGCTCATCAGATTATGCAGGGCGGATTGCACCAGAGCTTCGGACTCGCTGTCGAGCGCCGACGTGGCCTCGTCCAGAATCAGCACGGGCGCGTTCTTCAGGAGCGCCCGCGCAATCGCCAGCCGCTGGCGCTCGCCTCCGGAAAGCCGCACGCCGCGCTCTCCAATCACAGTATCGTACCCTGCGGGAAGGGCCACAATAAAATCGTGGGCCAGCGCGGCCCGAGCCGCGGCCTCGACATCTTTCTGCGGAACCTGCGGCTGGCCGTAGGCGATGTTGTTGCGGACGGTATCGTTGAACAGGATCGTATCTTGGGTGACAATGCCGATCTGAGAACGCAGGGACGCGAGAGTCACGTCGCGCACGTCGTGGCCGTCGATCAGGATGCGTCCGCCAGTCACATCGAAGAAGCGGGGGATCAGGTGGACCAGCGTGCTCTTGCCCGCCCCGCTCGACCCCACGACCGCGAGGATCTCGCCGCGATTCACCTCGAGGTCGATGGCGCGCAGGATTTCACGCGACTCGTCGCCATCTTCCTGGTAGGAGAAACTTACATTTTCAAATCGAATGCTCTGCGAAAATCTTGGAAGGGCCTTGGCGCCAGGCTTCTCGAGGACGACGTCCTGGGCGTCCATGAACTTGAACAGCTGCGACGATGCGCCCAGGGCCTGCTGAAAACTATTGTTGAAGACAGCAAACTTGCGCACCGGATTGTAGAGAGCGAGGACGGCCGCGACAAAGGTGACGAAAGCGCCCAGGGTGAATTCGTCACGAGCAATCCGGCTGCGGCCTAAGAGCAGCAGCAGCGCGATGGCGATCGCCCCAAACGTGTCCATGAGCGGAGAACTGATGGCGGCAGCCGCCACCGAACGCAGGTTGGCGCGAAACAGCCGTTGCGCCGCCGTGCGGAAGCGCGCCACTTCCCAAGACTCCATACCGAAAGCTTTAACGATGCGATTGCCGGTGATGGTCTCGTGGAGAATATTCTGCACGTCGGCGAGCTGGTCCTGGCCGCGCCGCGTGGTGGAGCGGACCCTCCGGCCGATGCGCACCGCCGAAAAAATGATGAAGGGAACAAACAGGAGCAGCACCCAGGCCAGCTGCCGGCCCAGGATTACGACAACCACGGCGGTAAAAAGAAAGGTGAACAACTGCTGCAGGAATTCGGCCAGCACGCTTGACATGGCGAACTGCACGCGTTCAATGTCGTTGATGATGGTGGAGATCAGGGTTCCGGTGGTGTGCCTCTGAAAGAACGCGACGGAGCGCCGCAATACCGAGTTATACAGATCATTGCGCAGGTTGGTGATCATGCCGAAACCGGCGTGGTTCACCAGGTAGGTGCCGGCGTAATCGAAAACTCCCTTCAGCACGGTCGAAGCAACCAACGCGTAGGCGACGATTTTCCAGGCGTCGTGCAGATGCGAGGGAACGAAAGATTGAAGATAGATGGGCTTGTCTAATTTCGGGATCGTGAACAGAACAATGTTTTCCGAACCCGACGCCGGATTCAGCACACGATCCAGTATCGGCTTCAGCAGGACAAGGCGAAACGCCTCGAGGAATCCGACGGCCGCGAGCAGCAGCACTCCGGGCACCAACTGCAAAAGGAACGGGAGGACGTAACGGACGAGCCGCGTCAGTTGCCGCATGGGACTCCCGCGCAGCGCAGGCAGCCAGCGCTTTCCGCCGCTCGAATGGGCATGAGATGCAAGCTCTATTCTACTTGAGCCGTGCTCTGGGGGAATGCCGTTCCAGTTTCCCGTGCGTTCTGAGGAGGGCTGTTCCCGGCCTTTTAGAATTGCCGCTCCGGCGGCTTCCGATCACTTCGGACTGTCGCGGTGCACGACCTTCAGGTGGTATCCGGCGTGGCGAAGGTGTTTGCCGACTTCTTCGGCGATCATGACGGAACGGTGCTGGCCGCCGGTGCATCCGAACGCGATCGTCAGGTAGCTCTTGCCTTCATGAATGTAATGCGGCAGCAGGTAGATGAGCAGGTCCGAAATGCGCGAGATGAACTCCTTACTCTGAGGAAAGGAGCGAATATATTTCGCGACTCGCGGTCGCGCCCCGTCAGCGGGCGGAATTCGGGGACGAAATGAGGGTTGGGCAGGAAGCGCACGTCGAAGACTAGGTCGGCATCCTCGGGAACGCCCTGCCGAAATCCGAAGCTCACGCAGGACACGAGAATGGTTCTTTCCGACGACTGAGCCTGAAAGCGCTCGGTGATGTGAGCGCGAAGCTCGTGCACATTGAACTTGGAGGTGTCGATGACTAAATCAGCCACCTTCCGAATAGCGCCCAGGTGGCGGCGTTCCGCTTTGAGCGCCGACTTTACCGGTGAATCCGTGCCGAGGGGATGTGGACGGCGGGTCTCGCTGAATCGGCGCACTAGAACCGAGTCGGACGCCTCGAGGAAGACGACCTTGGTCGGAATCATGCGCCCGACCGACTTTAGTATCCTGGGAAGTTCTTCCAACTTGGAGCCTTCGCGCACGTCCACGACCAAAGCGGTGCGGCGAATCTCGCTCGACTGGACGGCCAGGTCGGCAAACTGCGGGATGAGCTGGACTGGCAGGTTGTCGACACAGTAGTAGCCTAAATCCTCGAATGCCTTCAACACCGAGGCCTTCCCTGAACCGCTCATGCCAGTGATGATGACCAGTTCCGGCGAGGGCTGCGCGCCGTGGGATAGCTTTTTCGCTGTGCTTTTCTTTCGTCCAGTCATCTGATTCTTCCCAGGCTGGCCAGCCTGCGGAACTTCCAAGTTGGATAGTAGCATCCGGGGCCGGGCCGTTGCTTCGCGTTCCGGATTGCCGACTGAGGTAACCATTTTCTGGAGCCGCCGGCCAGCAATCCTGACGGTCGATTGTCGAAGTCGGAAGCCCAGATTTGTCTCCGCCCCACACGGGCAGGTAAGCTATGGCGTCATGAAAAGGTTCGAGGAACTGACTGAGCGCGAAGTATTGGCCCTGGCCATTGCCCTGGAAGAAGAGGACGAACGGGTGTATGCCGACTTTGCCGAAGGCCTTCGGCAGGACTATCCGGGGACGGCCTCGATGTTTGAGGGCATGCGGGAAGAAGAATCAGGGCATCGGCGGCGCCTGCTTGAACTCTTTCAGAAAAAATTTGGCGAACACATTCCGCTGATCCGCCGGCAGGACGTGCGCGGGTTCGTGGACCGGCCGGCGCTGTGGCTGGTGCGCCCTTTGCGCATTGAAGCGGTGCGCAAAGAAGCCTCGACGATGGAGGTGGAGACGCGCCGGTTCTATGAAAAGGCGGCCGCGCGCACCCAGGACGCGAGCATCCGGCAACTGTTGGATGATCTGGCGAATGAGGAGCGCGAGCACGAAGAACGCGCGCAGGAACTCGACAAACAAAAATTGACGGACAGCGTGAAGGCCGACGAAGAGGTCGCGCAGCGGCGGTTGTTCGTACTGCAAATTGTGCAGCCCGGGCTGGCTGGACTGATGGATGGTTCGGTTTCGACGCTGGCGCCCGTGTTCGCCGCCGCCTTCGCCACGCAGAAAAGCTGGGATGCGTTTCTGGTTGGTGTAGCGGCTTCGGCGGGTGCGGGCATCAGCATGGGCTTCGCCGAGGCGCTTTCGGATGACGGCAGCCTTACGGGGCGCGGACATCCGTGGGTGCGCGGTGTGATTTGCGGCGCGATGACGGCCCTCGGCGGCATCGGCCACACCTTGCCATTTCTAATTCGCGATTTCCGGATGGCACTATGGGCAGCGGGAATTGTCGTGCTGGCGGAGTTGGGCGTCATCACCTGGGTGCGCAAGCGCTACATGGATACGCCCTGGATCTCAGCCGCCCTGCAAGTAGGACTGGGCGGCGTGCTGGTATTCATTACCGGCATGCTGATCGGGAAATATGGAGGGTAGTCAAATACATTGTTGATTATTGATTTTCGGCGAACAATTGGATCGCGCTTTTCAATCAACAATCAAAAATCAGCAATCAGCAATTTCTGCGAAACGGAGCATTGCGATGAGCCGATCCCGTTGGTACGCAGCGACCCTGGTCGCTGTTCTGCTTGTATTGACATCTGAAGCTACGCAAGCCCAGGAGTTGGTTCAGGCCCCGCGCGAGGACGAAGCGCAGACTCCGTTGCGCGTCTACGTTCCCAAGGCCGCTGGCTGCGCGCCGCTGGCACTGATTTCGCCGGGCGCCGGCGGCAATGAAGACGGCTACCGATATCTGGCCGAGGGCCTGCGGGACGATGGCTGGCGCGCCATCGTGATGGGCCACAAAGAAAGCGGCGGCGCAGCCTTGCGGGCGGATGTGCAGCATGCTGGCGGACTCAAGAGTGGACTGGAAGAACTAGTGCTAAATCCTGCGGCGTACAACGCGCGCCTGATGGATATTGCCGCTGCCATGAAATGGGCGGCGGGAACCTGCAAGGCCGCATTTGTGGCGCTGCTGGGGCACTCCATGGGCGCGCGCACCGTGGAGGTCGAAGCGGGAGCCAGAAATAAGCTGGGAGTGAAAGGACTGGATCGATTTGATGCTTACGTCGCGCTTTCGCCAGATGGACCGGGGACGATGTTTCCGGAGAATGCCTGGAGCGGAATCGGCAAGCCGATGTTGATGCTCACGGGGACGCGGGACACGTCCCTAGACGGCGACTGGACGAACCGCACGATCCCTTATGAAAGCCTGCCGCCAGGTTGCAAGTGGCTGGGAGTGATCGACGGCGCGACGCACCTGAATTTCGCGGGCGTTGGATTTTCCAAAACGACGGAGAAACTCACGTTGCTGGAGGTGACGGCGTTTCTCGACGGGGTGCGCGGCGGGAAATGTGGAACGCCCGTGCCGGCGGATGGGATCACGGTGAAGAGCAAATAGGGCTGTGCGGGTGCCGTGCGGATTTGCAGGAAAATCAGAGTCCCCGCCCCGTCTCTGCGAAGAACGCAGAGACAAGGACGGGGCACCCTGAATCTACGGGGCTTCGATTAGTTCCATTTTCCCTTCGCGGGTGCGGTGCAGGATCATCAGTTTTCCTTTTGGATCCCGAAAGACGAAGACATCACGGTCTTTGAAGTGGGCTTCTTTGATGGCCTCTTCGAGCGTCATGGGGCGCATGGCGACGGCGTCGTCGGAGCGGACGAGATGGACTTCGGTGGTTTTCGCGACGGCCGGATATTTGTGCACCATGACGGGGACGGCCGTCTTTTCCGAACCGCCGACTGCGGCTTGCACATCGGTCTCAACATCACCGCCATCGACTTGCGCCGTGTGGCCGTTCCACTTCTTGACTTCCTCGCTCTTACGCGCCGAGCGCTTCTTCGACTGCCAGCGGGTTTTGTATTTGACCGCCTGTTTCTCGAGATGGTCGAGAGCTTCGCTGACGGCGATGGTCATCTCCTTGGCCTGCGCCAGCCCGACCAGCGGGCCATTGCGCGGGCTGATGGTGATTTCGGCTTTGTGACGGTGCTTTTCGACGGCGAGGATGACTTTGGAATCAAATCGATCGCCCAGAATTTTGCGGATTTTTGTGAGGCCGGTTTCTACTTCTTTGCGGATGGTGGAAGTGACTACGTAGTGTCTGCCAGTGTATTCCACGTTCATGAGCGCCCCTCCTAAGAATTCGATCGTATGAGCTAAATCGGGCACTGCATTCGGAACAATTGTGTAATTGAGTAATTTTGTAATTTCGTAATTTGAGACCGGCGCAGGACGATTTTCAATTACTCGATTTCCCGATTACACAATTACCAAATCCTATTTCTTGACCCGGCGCTGGTGCGTGCTGGGAATGCGCATGTCTTCGCGGTATTTGGCCACCGTGCGGCGGGTCACCTGAATGCCCTGCGATTGCAGGATGCGGGTGATCTGCTCGTCGGTCAACGGACGGCTGGGGTCTTCCTCCTCGATCAGCTTTTTCACGCGGCGTTTGAGGATCAGCAGCGAAGTACCGCCGCCCTCGGGGCCTTGCACGCTCTCGCTGAAGAAATATCGCAGCTCGAATACGCCTTGCGGGGTGTGGGCGTATTTGTTGGCCACTGCCCGGCTTACCGTGGAAGGATGCACGCCGATTTCTTCGGCCACCTCCTTGATCATCATGGGTTTGAGTTGATCGATGCCTCGTTCCAGGAAATCCTGCTGGCGGGCCACGATGCAATAGCAGACCTTGGTGATGGTCTGCTTGCGCTGCTCGATATTCTTGATCAGCTGGATGGCGCTCTTGTAGCGCTCTTTCACGTAGTCGCGGGTGCTCTTTTCGTTGGTGCCGTCGCGCGTGACCAGTTTCTTGTAAGCGGGATTCAGTCGAAGCTGGGGCAGGTCTTCGTCGTTCATAATGACCAGCCACTCGTCGCCGTGCTTGACGAAAGCGACGTCGGGCTCGATGAGGCGCGGCATCACTTTGTTGTAGCGCAGGCCGGGGCGCGGATCGAGCGTGCGAATGTAGTCCAGTGCAGCCTGAACGGCTTCGATCGGGCGCCCGATGGCCTTGGCAATTTCTTTGTGCTGCTTGTTCTGTAAGCCGCGCAGATGCTGGTCGACGACGGCCATGGCATCTTTCAAAACTTGCTCCGTACCGTTGCCGTTTTTGTGCAGCGCGAGTTGTGCCTGGTGATAGACGAGCTGGCACATCAGACAAGAACGCAAATCGCGGCAGGCCACGCCGGGAGGGTCCAGTTGACGCACGACTTCCAGAGCCTCCTGTAAATCGGCGGCAGTAAAGTTTGGTTTATAGGTCGGCGCGGCGTGGGACTCGTGCGCCGGAGCTACCGCGGCAGCGGAGTCTCCGGAACGTGACGAGAAGGATGCTTCCGCGCGCAATTCGGGAGCTGGTTGAGCGGCGGGCGCGACGTGGGCGATCTCGCCGTACGGAGTATCAGCAGGCTCCGCGGCGTGAGAATCAGCGTCAACTTCGCCTTCCGCTGCTCCCTCAGCTGTGGCTGAATGCGCGACCCCTCCGATAGAGGAAAGCTCTTCCGCCTCCGTGCCCGATTCGACCTCGGCCAGGCCCAGGGCTTGCGCCTGGTTCACGATATTCTTGGCCGTTTCGGCGTCGGCTTCAGGCGGGGCCGGGGGCGCGACGCCCAGCAACTCGTCGTCGCTGGCGATCAAGTATCCGTCTTCGTTCAGGTTACCGATGATCAGGTCGGCGGCTTCGCGCACTTCGCGCCGCAGGCTGAGCGCGCCCAACTGCCAGGCCAGGTGGTCGGTGAGATTCGTCGGCTTGGAAAGAAAGTTCTCAAACGACGGGCGCTCGATGTCCTCCATCTCGCTGTGAGTTCGATAGCCGGGATCGAGATAGTCCTGGAAGAACGAGCCGAAATCGATCTCCTCGAAGGGATCTTTCTTTTCGACCGCGGTGATGGGATTCTCTTCGTTGGAGGCGGTCGCGGCGCGTTCGCGATCTTCTTCCTTTTTGCCGACTTCGTCGAGCAGCGGGACGGACTCTTCCAGTTCCTCGAGCACCGGGTTCTCGACCATCTCAGCGGTGATCATGTCCTTGAGCTCAAGCTTGTTGAGCGCGAGGACGGAGACCATCTGCACCAGGCCCGGGGTCAGGATCTGGCGCTGCGAAAGCTTTACGCTGAGTTTGTGCTGCAGCATCACCATGTCGTTAGTCTGTGGTCGTTAGTCGTTCGCATTCATCGCCGGGCGATTGGTTTTGCCAACGACCAACGACTAGCGACTAACGACGCCTTACTCACACTAGCGAAAAACTCTCGCCTAAATACACGCGGCGCACTTCCGGATCGCCGGCCAACTGGCTGGGCTGGCCCTGACGGAAAATTCTGCCGTCATCGATGATGTAGGCCCGGTCGGTCACGGAAAGCGTTTCGCGGACGTTGTGATCGGTAATCAGGACCCCGATGCCGCTGGCCCGCAGGCTGCTGATAATTTTCTGCAAGTCGAGCACGGCAATCGGGTCGATCCCGGAAAACGGTTCGTCCAGCAAAATGAATGTGGGGTTGATGCACAGGCAGCGGGCAATTTCCACGCGCCGGCGTTCCCCACCAGACAGGGCGTATCCGCGGTTCTGGCGGATGTGCTCCAGCCCCAGTTCGTCAATAAACTTTTCCATCTTCTCGCGGCGCTCGTGCCAAGACATCGGCTGTGCCTCCAACACCGCGAGGATGTTCTCTTCGACCGTCAGTTTGCGAAAAACCGAAGCTTCTTGCGGGAGATAGCTGATGCCATACTGGCGGGCCCGCAGGTACATGGGAACGTCAGTGATGTCCTGACCGTCGTACAGCACGCGGCCAGTATCGGGAGGGATCAGGCCAACGATGGCGTAAAAAGTGGTGGTCTTGCCTGCGCCGTTAGGGCCTAATAATCCAACCACTTCGCCCTGCTCGACCGTCAGGCTGACACCGTTCACAACGCGCCGGCCACGATACGATTTGCCAATTTCTTCCGTGGCTAGGGTACGCATTTATCTTGCCACTATATGGGCCACTCGCGTTTGAGTTACCACAGGAGTACTTGCTTCACCTTCTACCAGCACCCTATCATCGCCCCTGAAGAAAGTCAACGAAACCCCGGTAATCTTGCCCTGTTCGGCATCAAAAATGCTAGGCGGACCGCCGGTGAGCACGAACTTGTCGGTGGCGGCGGTATAGACCAGATTTTGGCCCTCGGCCCGGCGGTTGGGTTGCTGGACCACTACATCGCCCTGGGCGACCATACGATCGAGCTGGCCGGGGCCGGCAAGTCCTTGCTTATTCGAGGTTTGGCTGCGGGGTAGGAGGTAGGCGTCGGCGGTTTTGGCGGTTGCGGTAAAGTCGGCGCCCTTGGCGTTGACCCCACCTTCGTAGTGGGCTTTGCGCTCCGAGTCGGCATAGGTCAGCTTCGCTGCAGTGATCGAGATGGGGCTCGACCCGCCAAGCGGGGTGGCCTTGGCCCCGGTTTTTCCAGTGCCGGGGGTAACTGCACCTTTTCCAGTTTGAGCTCTGTCGGTTTGAACTTTGTCGTCGGTTTGAGCTTTGTCGGTTTGGACCAGAATCGTCTGCACCGGCTGGCCCGCCGTGCCCAGGGCGGTCACGAATCGCCGGTCGCGTTCAAACTCGATGGTAGGCGCTTCAATCATGTTTGCGTCCTGCCAGAGGCGAGCGTTTCCCGAGTAAAGCGCCGTCCCCGGACTTTTGTGGGCGGTCATGCTCTGCGCAGTAACGTGGATCGGCGAAGAAGAAGCCAGCAGGGCGCCGTCCGGTTGCTCTTTCATATCGCTGTAAGTACTTTTGACGTCGCCCAGGGCCAGCGCGTCGCCGGTAGCTCGGTTCATGCGTACGCTGTTGGCCGTGGTCGCCATGCCGCCGTTGGTGACGCGAGGATTGCCAGTAAGCACCAGCATCTGGTCCGAGGGCGTGTAGTGCGCGGAGTTAGCCCAGGCTTGCATTCTCTTATCGGCCTGTACGCCATCCGTATAGACGACGTTGCCGAGTTGGGTGACGAAATCGATGCCGCCCTGGGGCAGAAAAACGGCATCGACCGAATCGCTGGTGCTGACGCGGTCAGGCTGGCCGGGAGCCGAGTTGACGATGCGGGCGTTGGGCGCACCGTGAACGTTGGTGATGTGGTCGCGCCCATCGGCGTACGCGAATTGCGCATCGAACTTGCCCGCCGTCACCACCGTGCGCTGCGGGGAAGCAGCCTGCGCCGATGAGTTCTGCACCGTGGCGGGAGCGGCTGCCTGCGCTTGCGTAATCGTCATCTGAGCGGCGCCTGAAGTTACTGCGTGCTCTAAAATGTGCCCTTGCGCCACGCCGAAATCAATGATGGGCGCGGTGATTTCGAAATCCTGCGGGCCCGATGCCCCGCCCTTCCCTGCCGGCTTGTTTCCGCTCGCCGCCTTCTGGGTCGTTGCTTTCTCCATCAGCCGCACGCCATCGACCGCGTGCACTTTCTGTAACTCGTTCCGGCCGGCGAAGCTCATAATCACGCGCCCGGCGTCGCCCTTCATCGGCTGCGGCCCGCTTTGTTCCATATGCACGTTTCCGGTCATGGTCGCGGTGCGCAGCAGGTTCTGCTTGCCTTCGAGCAGGAACTCAGCCTGATCGGCCGTGGTGTGCATTTCCGACGGTTGCTTTTCGACCGCGGAATTTGTGGCCACTGAATTTCGATCGCCCGCACGATCCGATCGTTTCGCCGTCTCCGTGCGCGTGTCACTGGTGACGTTCCCCGTCGCCAGAATTCTCTCGACCTCGTTGTCTGGTCCGAGATACAACACCGCTCGATCCGCCTGGAAGGTACCTCCCGGACGGGTAACACGAGGACGATCGAGCACAACCTCATGAGGATCATTGGTGATGATGCCGTGCTCGGCCTCGATGATGGCGGCTTCCGGGCCATTGGTCACCACATGAATTTGCGAAGCCAAGGTCAGGGTGTTGCTCTTGCCGGCGTAGGTCACGCCAACGGCCCAGCCCGTGGCCTGTGGCATGCGGAATTCGACGCGGGCTTCGGTGGCCGCGTTCCCGCTGTCCTTGTTAAAGACCAGGTCGCGCGTCTTGAGGTGGATTGGATTCTTCAGTTCTTTCGGCGTGGATTGATCGGGACTGGCAAGGCCTGTGGGGTTAGCTACCAGATCGATTTGCACATCGCCCTTGGCGACCACGTCGCCGGTCTTCTGGTTGTAAGCAAAATCGTCGCCGTAGATCTGATCGAAGCGCGAGGAATCGCGGCCATAGAGCACGATGCTGACGTTGTGCAACTCGGCATTGCCGTTGAGTTTGAACTCCTTAACGTTGCTGGCCTGGACGGTAAACAGGGTGCGCTTGCCGTCGGACTTGGAAAACTGAAAGCCGCTGGCGGTCTGCTTGATGTCATATCCGAGAGTGCCCGGAATTTGCTTCAACATGTCGGTCGCCCGCCAGCGCGCGTAGAAATACATCCCCGCCACGACCGCCGTGAGCAGCACGGCGGTTGCGGCCAGCAGACGGCGCAGACGATAAACTTGGAGCGGCATCTGGGTTCAGTGTAATGCAATGCGGCCGCTGGCGTTTGTCATCCTGAGCGGAGCGACTCGTTCCGCAAGGCGGACGAAAACTTCGCTCAGGATGACACGCTTCATTCGTCTACACTTTATTCGTCTAAACTTTATTCGTCTAAGCTTCGATGACTACGACCGCCGAAAAACCGCCGCTGCTCGACTTTCATAACCTGCGTGTAATGCGCGGGCAGAAGATTGCCCTCGACGACTTCAGCCTGCGCATTGGGGCGGACGAGCACGTGGCGATTCTGGGCCCCAACGGCTGCGGCAAATCGACGCTGATCAAGACCATTACGCGCGAGTGCTATCCGGTCGTCCGGGAAGAACCGCGCGCAGACTCCTGGATGAAGCTGCTCGGCCGCGACAGCTGGGACGTATTCAAACTGCGCGAGCACATGGGAATCGTGTCCAATGATCTGATGCTCTCGTGCACCGGCGACGCCAGCGGCCGGGATGTGGTGTTGTCGGGCTTTTTCAGCAGCACGGCCATCTGGCCCAATCACACGGTGAGCGCCGAGAAGATCCAACTGGCCGACACGGCTCTGGCTGAGCTAAAGATCTCGCACTTGGCGGATCGTCCAGTATGTGAGATGTCGTCGGGGGAGGCGCGGCGCGTGCTGATCGCGCGCGCCCTGGTGCATCAGCCGGGCGCGCTGCTGTTCGATGAGCCCTGCAACTCGCTCGACCTCGCGGCCCAGCACAGCTTGCGGCAAACCATGCGCGCGCTGGCCAACTCGGGCACCGCAATTATTCTAGTGACCCACGAACTGGCGGACATCGTCCCGGAGATTGGGCGCGTGGTTCTGATGGACCGCGGTCGCGTCGTCGCCGACGGGCCAAAAGAAGAAATCCTGCAGGTCGAGCGGTTGGCCGCACTGTTTGGAGTCAGCGTGGAAATGGCCCGGCGCGATGGGCATTATCATCTGTGGTGAACTGGACAACCTAAGCGCAGCGGGTCAAAAGCTCTCATCCACATTCACCGCCATGATCGTGCGATCAAGTTCAGTGTTGGCCAGGTTCTCCTGCGTTGTCAGGTCTGCGCTTTCCTTGCGCAAAGCCACCAGCCGACTTTCCTGCGAATCCAGCTGACTGACGTAGCGCTGCAGCAGAGCTCTCTCCTCGGAGCTTCCCTTGAGCGCTTTCATGTTCTCGCGAATGCGGCCTTGGTCGGCTGTAATCTGGTCAGATTCGCGCTTGCGATCCGCTATCTGATTGGAAATTTCGTCGACCTTTACCTTTTGCTTCAGGACGCTGTCGAAGGCTTGCTGCAGGGACGGAGTCATCCGCTTCTGCTGGGTCAGGACCGCAACCAGGTCCTCGTCGAGGTTGGTCAATTCCACCCGGCTTTCGTCCGGGTGGATCGCCTCAACCGTCAGTTCCGCGGTTTTTCCCGCATCGACGGGAACGCGAAAACGGTGGTACGACTCCGTGGACTCCTCGGGTTGAGCCGTTCCAGGAGACAGCTTCCAACCGTCTTCCGCCGGATATTCCACGACGACTTGTCGCGGCTCAGTATCGGCATTCCGAATCGTGAACTTGTTCGTCTTATGCTCTTCTTTGGTCATCACCATGACGCCCTTGGCGATGCGAATCCGGCTGAACGGTTTTTCGCTGGATTCGTCGGAATACTTCACGTGCACCGCCGCGTCACCCGCATAGGACAGCAGCCGCCGCTCGTCGGGATGAATGGTTTCCAGTACGCCTTCCCCCGCGAAGGTTTCGGCTTCAAGCACGTTGAAAGAGCCCGCATCGAGAACCTGGCCGCTGCTGTTCTTGATCCACAGCGCGCGTAATGGTGCCGATTCTACGTTCCACAAAGTAACTTTCTCCACTTCGATGTGCGCCTGCAGAATGGGAACCAGCGCCGACTGGTTCTTGCCGATCGTGATCTTCTGCTTGATCTTGTATTCGAAAAAGTCTCCGGCGGACCGACCCTCGGCCTCGGTGCCCTGGCCTTCTGCGCGACTCGCAACTTCTGCGCTCTCACTCGCCATCACCGAAGGCGACTCCCCCCGCACCTCCACCGTCTCGTTTGCCGATCCCACGTTCAGCGTGGCGTCAATCTCGTTGTTGCGGCCGATGCCTAAATAGATATTCGCGAGGTTGAATCGTTGAAAGCCTGCGGCGGTCACAAAAACGGCGGAATTACCGGCCTGAATATCATTGAACCGATAGCGCCCCTGGGCATCGGTTGTGGTCACTTGCGAGCCGCCGGTTTCTTCATTACGAACCGTGACCCGCGCGCCGCCAACCACCGCTCCCGAAGGGTCCTTCACGAGGCCGGAGAGGCTTGTGGTCGCGTGCGAGACGCCCGGCGGGGGCGGCGGGACGGCCTGCTCCAGCGTGGCCTCGTGCGCTTGCGGCGTTAGCATGACCGACTCGGGCAGCGGCACTACTGGCCGCCGAGCATAGAAAGGCTGTGAGATGTCCTGCACGAACGACTGCGGAGCTCCTGCGACCAGAGAGAGCTGAACATCTTTCCAGTCTTCGCCGATTGTGTTGTCGACAATAGCCCATCCCTGCAGCAGCGGCTTCTCGTTGGGCTTCTCGGGAAGCAGAATGCGGTAGGTGCTTTTCCACACGGGAACTTCGCTGATGTAACTAACGAAAATGTCGCGGTCCCCCGATCCCGCCGCCGTGAAGCTCATGCGGCGCACGTCACGAGCGCGCGAGGAGCCGATCAGGCTGAGGTAGCGGCCCACTTCTTCGGTGAGTTCGCGCTCGGCGATGCGGACCGACGTTCCTGCGACAAGATCGAAATTCCGCATCTCTCCTGCATCTGTGACAATGGAAAACGTCGTCACGTCTTCGAAATCATCCCGGCCGCGCTGCTTGCGGAGCTTCTCCACGCTCAGCAGGCGTCCGGTGGCTGTCGCCGAACCGCTGCGGACCTCGACCCGGGCGCCGCGCAACGCAGTCAGATACTCGGCCTGCGTTACTTGCTCGCCGAACGGCAGCCGCAACGATTTCAGCCGCTCGTCCAGCGGAGCAATCGAGTTGTAGCGTACTGACGAGACCCGTCCATCGCCCAGATCCACGGCGGTCAGGGACTTAAGCACGTCGTTGAGTTGCGCCGTCGTGAAGTCGATGCTGAGATCCTGAGTGCCGTGAACGCGCGCGGTGTGCTCGAAGTAGCCAACACCGTTCTTGTACAGCACAACCCGCTTGACGGGCAGTCTAGACGCGGAGTCCGCGGGGACCGCTTGAGTTGCGGCTGGCGGCTGCGCAGCCTTGGAGGGTTCGGCTTTGGTCTGAGCGAACATGTTGCCGGCGAGGAAGAGCACCACCAGAGCGGACAGGATCGAGTGCGGCATACGCACCTCCGACTGCAGGATAATGAATCCCGCAGAAGCGGAAGTTTAACACCTGCTTGGGCAGGCGGCTGCAACTCTGCGCGGTTAGCGGACGGGAATCTGGAAATCCCGCAGTGAGAGCTCGAGCCCTCCGTATTCGGGATGATCGTTGTGGCCGATGGTAAAGGCAACGTGGACCGTATCGCCCGCCAGGAGCGGCGTTTGCTGCAGGCGCTCGGCCATGTGCCAGCCCAGGGCGTCGAAAGTGATCTTACTCGCGAATCCAGGTCTCGGCTCCCGGATGTCCGGTCTGAGCTGACTACTCGCGTAGCCTTCGGCAACCGCCGCGGCTTTTTCTTCGCGCCGGATTGCGGCGCCGTCGGGATGGCAGCGTGGAGTCGCCAGAATTGCGGCCGCGGAGAGTTCGTTTTCACCGGCCTGCGCGGGCGAGTCGCCCGCGCCCGCACGGGTTGATTTCAGCTTCAGCTTGATGTGCTTGTCTTTCAGAATTCGCGGCGGCGCTGTTAGCTGCACGCCGCGGGCAGCGAATATGGGTTCGGGATTTCCCATGCCGTAAGGTTCGAGCAGTTGGAGCGCCTGAAACAATTCGGGCGTGACTTCGGACAAATCCAGTTCCCCATCGAGATCGAGGATAGGATCGAAATCCGCCAGAGTTAGGCGGGCGCGAGCGAACGCATCGAGCCGGGCGCGCAACTCCGGGACGTTCGCTGCGGGCATGGCGAATCCGCAGGCATGAGAGTGGCCGCCGTAGCGAGAAAAAAGATCGCCGCACGACTCCATCGCCTCGAGCAAGTGGAAGGTGCGAATGGATCGGCCGGAACCGAATGCCTCGTCGCCTTCCCGCGAGATCACGACTGCCGGGCGATTGTAGCGCTCAACCACGCGCGTCGCAGTGATGCCGATGACGCCGCGATGCCAGCCTTCTCCGTCGACGACAATGCAGTAGGCGTCGCACAGCGCAGGATCGGCGGTGAAGCGCTCTTCGGTCGCGCGCAGGATTCGCCGCTCCTCTTCCTGGCGGTCAGAGTTCAGATGGTCAAGTTTGGCGGCCAGTTCGCGGGCACGTGTCAAATCTTTCACGCTGAAGAGTTCGATCACGTCGCGGGCCACATCCATGCGGCCGGCGGCGTTAATGCGGGGTGCGACGCGGAAACCAACTTCCCCGGAAGTTGGCGGACGCTGAGCAGAAATCTGCGCGACCTCCAGCAGCGCCTTCAAACCCGGATTCACGGCGCGGCGCAATGCGTCCAATCCCAGCGCAGCGAAAACTCGGTTCTCGCCGGTTAAAGGAACTGCATCGGCGATGGTCGCGATGGCGACGATCTTCATGAACGACATCAGAAGTTTGTTCTGAACGTTCGCGTCGAGGCGGCGTTGCATTAATCCCTGCGCGAGTTTGAAAGCCACCCCCGCACCGCACAGCAGTTTGTAAGGATATTCGCAACCCTTCTGATTCGGGTTGACGACCGCGAGCGCGTTGGGCACGCCGTCAGGACCGGGCAGGTGATGGTCGGTGACAATCAGGTCGACGCCCAGGCGACGCGCGGTCTCAGCGGGCGTGAAGGCGCGGATGCCCATGTCGACGCTGATAATCAGGCGAATGCCCGACTCGGCGGCGCGTTCGATCACATCGTCTCGCATGTCGTAGCCTTCGCGAATGCGATGGGGCACGTGAAAGTCAGCGGCGCCTCCGCACAGTTCAATCGCAGTCTTCAGGATGATGACTGCCATGGTGCCATCGACGTCATAGTCGCCGTAAATGAGAATTGGTTCCTTGCGCTCGATGGCGGCGGCGATGCGATCGACGGCGGCGTGCAGGCCCGTCATTCGGTCGGGGGCGTGAAGATGAGAAAGCGACGGCTGGAGAAAGGCGTGGGCGGATTCTGCGTCGGCGATGCCGCGGCGCGCCAGGAGCGGCGCGAGGATGTGGGATGCCTTGGCGACGCTGCGAAAACGAGGATCGGTACGCAGGGCGGCGACCAGAGGCGCGACCAGGTTCTCATTTGTTGTCTTGTGAATCCACCTCATAGGCATGCATTGTCATCCTGAGCGCATTTTCCGCGCGAAGGATCCGTACACCTCACGCAGGTTGCAGAGGTCCTTCGCTTTGCTCAGGATGACAAGGAGTTTACTACGGGCGTAGACGGCTAGTTTTCTTCGTCCTGATCGGGCTCGTCCATGGTGAGACCGCCGAAGTCATCGGACACTTCCAGCAGATGTTGGTAGCGGTCGTACCACTCGGTGCTAACCTCGCAGAGAAACATGGATCCCTGGTACGCCCATCCCAACTGCAGAAATCCAACCTTGCCAATGTGAGCGCGGAGCCAGCGCGCATCTTCTACGTCGTCGCTGTCGGTGAACTCCGAGTTGGTGAGGCGCTGCACCATTTCATCCAGCTCGGCCAGCTCCAGCGTCCAGGAGTGCATGGTCAGGAATGGAGCGCCCGCTGCCTTGGCCAGTTCAACGAAATCTTTCCAGCCGTCAGGATTGCCGCCGGTCTCCCACATCACGCATTGCACTTCGTCATAATCCACGTAGCCGTGGAAGCGGCGCATGCCGTGGCCTTCCACGAAGGCAACCATGTCGTCTTTCAGCGTGCAGAGATCGTCTGGAATGGGAGACATATAGAGAGAGTCACTATTGTATGCTGTTCGCAACATCAGTGCCAGCCGGCCACAATCAGTGCGCGGGGATGGGCGCGGCCGTGGGCGCGGACATCAACCCGGCGAACATCTGATAGAACTTGCCGGTGTCGAGATCGACTTGAATTTCAACCGGCTGCGCATCGGGCCGGGAACTATCTTTAGCGGCCCAGGTGAGCGTGTTGCCGTATCCGGCGCCGTGATCGAGGTCGACGCTCATGTAGCGAATCTCGCGTTTCGTGATGAGTGTGGGATCGATCCACGCAGCCGCGGCCAGTTCGTCCCACATGATGTCGGCGCCAGGCGTCAGCATGGCGAAACGGGCGATGTAGCGGGCCAGCGGAGTTCCACTGGCTTCGATCTGCTTCACCAGCGCGGCCGTCATGTGAGTCTTGACGGAAATGTCGACCGGCGTGCACACGATTTTCTTCCAGGGCGCGCGCAGAACAATTTCCGCCGCCTCCGGATCGAACCAGAAATTGAATTCGTGCCGCGGATTGTTCAGAAATTCAGGATTGTCGGTCTGCGGACTCAGGCTACCCCCCATAAAGACGAGTTCCTGCGCCAGTTGCGGAAACTGCGGATCGAGGGAAATGGCCAGCGCGAGGTTGGTCATCGGCCCGCCCTCGTAGATCGTGACTTCATGCGGATATTGATGCACCATCCGAATCAGAAAATGCGCCGCGTCTTCAGCAGCAGGTTTCGTCGTGGGCCGACCTTCCGGCAGCGGAGGCACGACCGAAGCTTCATGCCACCAGCGCTCATCCCACGCACCAGCGTAGGCGACCTTGCCATAACGCTGCTGCCACAGTTGAGATTCCTCGCGGGTGCGGACCAGCGGATACGCCGCGCCGGGCACGACGGGAATATCGGTGCGGCCCATGATTTCTAGCAGGCGCAGAGTGTGCGCAACTTCTTCGTCGCGCCACTGATCTCCGCTCACCACCGTGATGCCCAGCACTTCCACCTGGGGAGACTGGATCATGAGCATCAGCGTTTGCATGTTACTGCCGCCGGGGCCGGAGCAATCTTCGTTGATGATGACTTTGCGCCGGGGCTGGGCAGAGGCAAGGGCGGTCGCGAGGCAGAGGGCGATCAAGGCTAACGATTTCGTGGTCTGCAAGGGTTGTCTCTCAGTCAGATTCAAGTCACGTTCTCAAAAACAAAGGGCAGAGCGGGCCGAGCCCGTCTGCCCCAAAGACACATAAACCTTCATGCTCTAGAACGCGAGTCTGAGGGCAAATTGCACCAAGCGAGGATTGTTAACCGTGTTATTAATCACCCCAAAGCTCGATGGCGTGTTGATGTCTTGCTGTCCGCTATCGCCCAGTCCGTCCAGGTAAAACTGCGCGTGATTGAACAGATTGAAGAACTCGGCGCGGAACTGCAGGTTCATTCCTTCGTGGAAGGGGAAGTTCTTAATAACCGAGAAATCCGTGTTCACGAAACGAGGACCGTAGACCGGCGCGCGGGCAGCCGTGCCGAGTTCTCCGGATGGGGCCTGAGCAAAGGCGCAGGGATTGAACCAGTCTTGCAGGGTATGGATCTTCGCCGGAGCGTTGCAACCTGGATTCCCCGCAATGGGACCGGCCTGGTTCGGGATTCCCCACTTGGTTCGGACGCTGGAGCGTGAATCCGTTGTAGGAAAAGTACGTTCCCGATTCGTCCGCGCTGTCCACCACGAACAGCGGAAATCCGGACGTGGCTCGTTCGATCAAATCCACATGCCAATTCCCTAGGATCGCGTTCGTCGCGCCATTCCAGCCTCCCCGAAGTGCTTACCCTTGCCGAACGGCAAATCGTAGAGCACGCTGGCCGTGAAACTGTCGTTCAGATTTAACTGCGAAAGTCCCCAGTCAAGTTTCTGTGTTCCGGGCAAAGGCCAATAAAGCGCGCCGGGATTCGTGCCCAAACCGTCGGGCATGCCGGAGTCGAAGGTGCGAGACCAGGTGTAACCGAGCAACGCGTAGAGACCGTGCTTTTCGCTCTTGGTCTCAGCTTTCACTTGCAGAGAATCATAGCGAGCGTTGCCGATGCTGTTATTACTTGCGACCGCCTGATAGGTTCCTCCGTTAGGCTGGTTTGCCGCCAGGGGAAGTATCGAAAACCGCAGCCCAACGTATAACCGGGTACGGGAGCAAAGCCGTCGGGGCAGGCATTCGGGTCATTCAGATTTTCGTTTTCCTGGCTGACAAGGATATGGTGGCTGCGAGAACCGGCATACCCGACCGTGAGAACAACATTTCCCGGCAGCTGCCGCTCAACATTGAGATTGAACTGCTGCACGGCTCCCTGCTTGAAGTTGGGGTTCGCGGACTGAATCGTGCCGGTATAGCACGTCGGGTTCACAGGCCCAGTGAGGATGCCCGCCGGAGGACACAGTGGGTTCGATGGAGTCGCCTCTTGGAAGCCGTACGAGAGTCCGCATTCGGTGAACGTTGGTCCAGCGGCTCCGCCGGGATTGCGAGACCTGTGGAGGCGAAAAACGGTGTCCAAGACATTAGGGTTGCTGTCGGGATCTACTTCTGCATAGTAGGGCGGATTCTGCCACAGCCCCTGTCCGCCTTGGTTCCAAGCGGAATCGTGGAAGATTCCATATCCCAGGCGAACCGCAGTCTTATCACTCCCCATGGGCTTCCCAGGAGATGCCGATGCGGGGTTCTAGAGCAGTCCTGTCGAATTGAATGCCGACACGCCCGTCTGTAGCGATGCAGGTCGTACAACTGCTCAACGTAGGACTCCCTTTGGGTACATACCAAGTCAGGTTTTGAACGTTGTAGTTCGCCTGCCGGTTTTCGACTTCGGTTTCCGGAGTGGCTAGCGCCCACGCCAGCCCGAGATTCACGGTCACACTCGAGGTCACGCGCCAGTCGTCCTGCACGAAAGGACGGATGAGCTTCCAACGGCGTCCAACGTGGCTGCGCCGAGGAACGTCTGATCGTGGGCGGCGAAAACCCCTGTGCTGCCCAGCGAGCAGATCGGCGATATTGTCACCGGTCGCGGTACCGGTATCAACCACGTAGCCGTCCTGGAAGGCGTTGTTGCGCACATTCATTTCCTCGGCGCGATAACGTGGCACCAGAAGCGGATGTTTGTGTTTCCCGCGAATGAGATCGAGCACGTCGCCGACGGAGTAGACGTTGGTTCCACCCTGATAAGGAGCGTAACCGCGATCTCCCACCGAGAAGTAGCTCGACATCTGGAATGAAGTCATGCCGCAACTTTCGCAGTCCTTGTTCGACTGGTTCAGGCTCGCGGGATATCCCGTGATGCCATCGCACTTCGCTCCGAGATCAGCTCCCGGAATGCCGAGGGTCGCGGCTTCGCAGCTGCCGGTGCCGTACGACAAGATGTGATTGAAGATGCGGCTGTAGCCCACCGTCGCCTGATTGATAAGGTTGGAGGAAAAGACGTGGGTCTCAGTCAACACCGCATTGCGGCCGTGATTATTGATGTACTGGTTGCTGCCAAAAGCGTTGGCTTCAGACCAGGTTGGGGAACCGCCCGGAACGAAGTTGGTAGCCTGATCGTAGCTGAAGCGCGCGAAGGCGGAATCTTTGCTGGAGAAATTGTGATCGAAGCGGACGTCCCACGTGCCTTCGTTGAGCTTTCTCACCGGCTGGTTGGAGTAGTTGAAACCACCTGCGGGGTTCGCATTCGGAGCGGGATAAAGCTGGACAACCGCCGCGCCAATCGGACTGACTAATGCAGCGGGAATCGTGGCGCAGGCCTGGCCCGCAGACTGGATTCCTGTCGCTGGATTCACCGGCTCAGGTGTATTAGTGCCGGATACACATTGAAATGGCGCTCCGCCGGCATAAGGATTTGTGGGGGTGATGCCGAGTGGATCGCTGCTAAAGTCGTAGTCCCCAGCGGCGTCGAAGGGCGTCGTCATTCCTGCTGTAGGAACGAAGCCGGTAAAGGGCACACCTTCGCGCTGCATTTTGGCCTGATAATCCAAGAAGAAAAAGTTTTGTCCTTCTTGAGCGCACCGCCGAGAGATCCTCCAAACTGATTCAGATTGAATTTCTGCGGCGATGAGAAAAAATAGCGAGTGGCGTCAAGGGATGTATTGCGGAAGTACTCAAACAACGACCCGTGAAATTTATTTGATCCCGACTTGGTCGTTACCAGCACCGTGGGACCCGCGCGCTCTCCAAATTCCGCGGAGTAGTTGTAGGTCAGGACTTTGAATTCTTCAATGTCGTCAATCGAGGAGAAGATCGCAATTCCGCCTTCATCCAGTTGATTGTTGTCGTTGCCGTCGAGCAGCCAATCAGTTTCCTGTTCGCGAGAGCCGCCGACCGAAAGCGAGAACGATCCGCGCGTGGCGGCCTCGCTGCTGGCCGCGTTGGTGAAGAAACTCACCGGACTGGTGGACGCAGTCGTGCCCGGCGTGAGGGTTGCCAACTGCACGAAGTTGCGGCCATTCAAAGGAAGTTCGGCCACTTCCTCGGCAGTAATGACCTGGCCAAGAGTTGGAGTCGTCGTCTCGATGGCAACTTCGGTCGCGTTGACTTCAACGCTGGTGCTCACCGATGCGGGCACGAGTTTGAAGTCGAGTTCGCGGTGTTCGTCGATCTGCAGGCGGAGGTTCTTCACCTCGGAGGGCTTGAAGCCTTTGGCGTCTACTTTGATGGCGTAATCCCCGACGCCGAGCAGAGGGATGAGGAAGTGCCCGGTGTCGTCGGTAAGCGCGTTGCGGGATGCGTTCGTGGCTTGGGCGGTTACGGTGACAGTAGCGCCCGCCAAGACGGCGCCCGAGTTGTCTGAAACTGTGCCCGAAAAGCTGCCAGTCGCCTGACCGTGCAAGAACGGGCTGAACAGACATGCCAGCGTACAAACCAACACCGCGAAACGCGCCTTCTGGTTCGACATTTCTTGAACCCCTTTCATGAGTGCCGAAAAAAGAAAAGACTTCTCCCGTGAAGTTGGGAGGCGCCTGAACCGCAAGCACGGCTTATAAATTGCCGGTTACGGCTAAGTCAAGAATTTTCGTAGTGTTGAGGCCCTGGCCGCGGTCATTCTTTGGCGGCGAATCATGCAAAAATGCTTCCTGGCGCCTGATTCGATTGAAAGCTGCGACTGAGGTCGGCGCATAGAGCCAGTCGAAACCCTTACTGGGCGGGAGCACTCGTCGTTCACAAGCGAAGTCCAAGCCAAGCGGGCCAGACTTCAGGACCGGGCGGTCAGTTCGTCATCAAAGCGGGCGCGATCAAAGAACGACTTCTGCGTTCCGACTCCGGTGGTCGATAATCCGGCGTAGAGATTGGCGCGCCGAACCGCTTCCTGCTCGGGCACTCCTTCAGCAAGAAACACGGCGAAGCTGCCAATGAAAGCATCGCCCGCGCCGGTGCTGTCGATGCTGTGGACGGAAAATGGCGGAACGTGTGCGCTGCCGTCGCGGCCGGCGAGGAGAGATCCGTTTGCCCCTAACGTGATAATCACTCGGCTTATGCCCGCGGCCACCAGTTGCTCGGCACACTGCTTCACGTCTTCGACACTTCTCACCGGGCGCCCCGTGATCGTCTCGGCTTCACTCTCGTTCGGAACAAAATAGTCGAGATCCTTCAGCGCGCCCAGGTCGACGGGTTGCGCGGGTGCCGGATTCAGGATGCAGCGGATGCCGTGCGTGCGCGCAAATTGGATCGTGTAATAGACCGTCTCGATCGGAATCTCGAACTGTAGCACGATGCAGTCGGCCGATTTCAGCATCTCGGCGGCGGCATCCACGTCCGCGGGCTTGAGCGCATCGTTGGCTCCCTTCACCACCAGAATGCGGTTCTGGCCGTTGGGCTCGACAAAGATGGGCGCAACTCCGCTGGAGAGTCCCTCGACTTGCTTCACATGTGTGGGATCGATTCCCTGCCGGCGGAAATTTTCGATAGTCGCTGGACCGAAGAGGTCACTGCCCACGCGCGCGACCATGAAGACCTCGGCGCCACAGAGACGCGCGGCCACGGCCTGATTCGCGCCCTTTCCGCCGAAGCCCAGATCGAATTTCTGTCCGAAAATAGTTTCACCCGGCCTGGGAAACTGATTGGTGAACGTTGTGAGGTCAATGTTGGCGCTGCCAACGACCGCAATGCAAGGGCGCTTTCCCATAGCCGTTGCCATCTGTCTCCGAAAAACGTTGAGGAAGGCCGAGTCTATTCAGCGCACCCGCAGCGTGTCAACGTTGATCTGCCCGAATCCGCGGTGAAGAAGTTTGTTATAGTTCGTTCTCAACAACTTCGCCTGGGAGGATGCCATGTCCCGCAATGTCCGCTGTGCCTTGATTCAAGCCAGCAACGCGCTCTCCACCGAACGCCCGCTCGCGCAGATCAGGAAGGCGATGATCGACAAGCACCTGAAGCTGATCGAACAGGCGGCGCGCCAGAAGACGCAAATCCTCTGCCTGCAGGAACTTTTCTACGGCCCGTATTTTTGTGCCGAGCAAAACGCGCGCTGGTATGAACTGACCGAGCGCGTGCCCGACGGCCCGACCACGCGTCTCATGCAGAAGGTTGCGAAGAAGCACCGCATGGTAATCGTGGTTCCGGTTTACGAAGAGCAGATGCCGGGCGTGTATTTCAACACCGCGGCCGTCATTGACGCCGACGGGCGCTATCTCGGCAAATATCGCAAGCATCACATCCCGCACTGCCATCCTGGATTTTGGGAGAAGTTTTATTTCACTCCCGGTGATCTTGGTTATCCCGTGTTCAAAACCAAGTATGCTCGCGTCGGCGTGTACATCTGCTATGACCGCCATTTCCCCGAAGGGGCGCGCATTCTCGGATTGAACGGTGCGGAGATCGTTTTCAATCCTTCCGCCACTGTGGCCGGACTCTCGGAATATTTGTGGGAACTCGAACAGCCGGCACACGCCGTGGCGAATGGCTACTTTGTAGGCGCGATCAATCGCGTGGGGACCGAGAAGCCGTGGAGCATCGGCGAATTTTACGGCAAGAGTTATTTCTGCAATCCGCGGGGCAAGATCATTGCTCAGGCCAGCCGCGATAAAGACGAGGTGGTGGTGGCCGATCTCGATCTCGACATGATCGAAGAGGTGAGAAAAGTCTGGCAGTTCTTCCGAGACCGCCGCCCGGAAAGCTACGGCCCGATCACGACGCAGAGCGGTGACATTGAGTAATTGGGAAATTTGGCAATTAGGAAATCTGGAAAAACGATACGCCCCTACCGCGGAAATAATTACTCAATTACTAGATTTCTCAATTACTCAATTTTATGACTGCCCACGCCCACGAACGTCTTTCCCGCATCGAGTCCAGCCCGCTCTACAACGCGGACTTGGCGCCCGCCACCGCCGAGCGGCGGCACTGGGGCACCTACAACTTCGCGGCGCTGTGGATTTCGATGTCGGTGAACATTCTCACCTACATGCTGGCCGCGAGTTTGATTCAAGGCGGAATGAACTGGAAACAAGCGGTCGCGACCATCTTTATCGGCAACGTAATTGTGCTGGCGCCGATGCTGCTGAACTCGCATCCCGGCGCAAAGTACGGGATTCCGTTTCCAGTTCTGGCTCGGGCCTCGTTCGGCGTTCTGGGTGCAAACGTTGCGGCCGTGCTGCGCGCGCTGGTCGCGTGCGGATGGTTCGGCATTCAGGCCTGGATCGGCGGCGAGGCCATCAGCACTCTGCTGGCAACGCTGGCTCCCAGTTGGAAAAACTTTCCCTATGGTCCCGGCGTCTGCTTCTTTCTTTTCTGGCTTATCAACCTCGCGGTTGTACTCAAAGGCATCGAATACATTCGAATTCTGCAGGGCATCAGCGCTCCGATTCTGCTCGGCGTTGGACTGCTTTTGTTGGGTTGGGCCTATCACGCGGCTGGTGGTTTCGGGCCCATGCTCTCGGTGCCCTCGCGCTTCACCAGTTTTCCCGACTTCCTGAAATTCCTGATCCCCGCACTGAATGGCACGGTTGGTTTCTGGGCCACGGTTTCACTGAATATTCCCGACTTCACGCGATTCGCGCGCAACCAGCGGGAACAGATGATTGGGCAAGCTTTGGCTTTGCCCACGACGATGACGCTCTATGCTTTCGTCGGCATCGTTGTGACTTCCGCCACCGTTGTCGTCTACGGAACTGCCATCTGGGATCCCGTGAACTACTCAGCCGGTTTCATTCGCCAGTGGCCGTGGTGATCTCGCTGGTGGCGATTTTGTTGGCCACGCTGAACGTCAACATTGGCGCCAACGTAGTTTCGCCCGCCAATGATTTTTCCAATCTGTGGCCGCGCGGAATCAGTTTCCGCACCGGCGGCGTCATCACCTGCTTTATGGGCATCGCGCTGATGCCCTGGAAACTGCTCTCCAGCTACAGCACCTTCATCATGGGATGGCTCGGCGGCTACGCGGCTTTTCTGGGGCCGGTCGCGGGAATCATGATCTGCGACTACTTCGTGATCCGGCGGCGCGTGTTGCAGGTGGACGATCTGTATCTTCGGGGTGGCATCTATGAATATTCGCGGGGATTCAACTGGCGAGCGATCATCGCGCTGGCACTGGGCGCGGGCACGGCTCTGGCCGGGCTTGCAATTCCGTCCGCTGCGATCTCTCTACGACTATTCGTGGTTCGTCGGTTTCGCGGTTTCCTTCGTGGCGTATTACGCGCTGATGAGATTTCAGGGCCGAGTTGCGAATCGCGCCGCAGGAAGCCGCTTAGCGTGGCCTAGATCTTGCCAGCTTTCAGAAACTCCGGCAACACATCGCGATGGTAAATGTCGAGGGTCTGCTCTTCGTCCCCGCACATCAGGTAAATATTGAACTGCGTAACACCCACCGCAGCGAGAGCCCGCAATTTTTCACGATGAACCTCGCCCGGCCCAATCAGGCAAAACCGGTCGACGACTTCGTCCGAGACAAAATTCGCGTTATCACTTTCCACTTCGCAATGGTGCTGGTAATCGTAGTGGCCGCGATCCTGCACGAACGAAGTCAGCGCGGGCGGCAGATCTTCCGGCTTGTATTGCCGAATCAGATCCATCACGTGGTTCGAGACCAGGGCCGGGAACCAGCGGCACACGCTCGCGAGCCACGCTCAGGTCATGCGATACCCACACTGGCGCGGCCGCCATGACCTCGATGTGTTTCGGATCGCGCCCGGCCGCGCTAGCACCCTCTTTCACGAAGCCCAGACACCAGGCAATTAGAGCGGGATCGGCAAACTGCAAAATAATTCCGTCGGCCACTCGCCCAGCCATGTGCAGCACCTTGGGCCCGTATCCCGCGATCCAGACCCGCGGAGAATCTTTCGCCCAACTAAGGCGCGTGGGCTGGCCGTCGTGTTGCACTTCCTTGCCGGAAGTCAGATCGCGAAACTCCGCAACCGCAGCTTCCAGCTGCGACCAGCTTACCGGCTTCTTGCCCATCACCCGCCGCGAGCTGTCGCCGCGTCCGATGCCGAGTTCCATCCGGCCACCGGAAATCAGGTTGAGTGTGGCGAACAAGCTGGCCGTCACGGTCAAATCACGTGTCGCGGGATTGGTAACGCAAGTCCCCAGCCGCATGCGCTTTGTGTTCGTCGCCATTAGCGTGAGCAGCGGATACGGCTCCTTCCACAAAACGTGGGAATCGAAAATCCAGCCGTATTCGAATCCGCGGCCTCCGCCTGCCGCGTCAGGCCCACGATGCGTTCGATCGAAATGTCAGGTTTCAGTGTGATGCCAAAATGCATGGCTGGTCCCCTTTGTCGAGAAACTATGAAGAACTGACTGTGAGCGTCGAATGTGAATAACTAAAGGGCGGCAGTGTAGCATAGAATGCTTTTCTCATCCCGGCCAACCTCGCGGCGCCGAGCCGATTGGAGAACTTGATGGCTTTCGACACGATCATCAGAAACGGATCGGTGGTGACGGCAACGGATACCTGCACGGCGGACGTCGCCATCGTGAACGGGAAGATCACTGCCATCGGAACGGATCTACCGTCGCAGAACACAACGCGGATTCTGGATGCAACGGGAAAACTCGTCCTGCCCGGCGGCATCGATGTGCACACTCATCTCGACATGCCTTTCGGCGGCACGACGAGTGCTGATGACTTCGAGACCGGCACACGGGCCGCCGCATTCGGGGGCACAACCACGCTGATCGACTTCGCGATTCAATACAAAGGCCAGCCCTTACGCCAGGCCTTCGACACGTGGATGAGCAAGGCAGCGAGCAAAGCAGTGTGCGATTATGCGTTCCACTGCATCGTCACGGACGTTTCTGGCGGACAACTTTCGGAGATGAACGATCTGGTGCACGAAGGTGTGACCAGCTTCAAGCTATTCATGGCGTATCCCGGCGTCTTCATGCTCGACGATGGCAGCATCTTCAAGGCTCTGCAGACCACTGCGAAGAACGGCGGGATGGTTTGCATGCACGCCGAAAACGGCAGCGCGATTGACGTCATCGTGCAGCAGGCTCTGGCGGAAGGCAAGCGGGCGCCGAAGTATCACGCGCTTACTCGTCCCACAACCGCGGAGGCCGAGGCCGTCGGGCGCGCCATCGCGCTGGCAGAGATGGCGGGCGCGCCCATCTACATCGTCCACTTGAGCTGCAACGATGCGCTGGAGAAAATTCGCGAGGCCCGCGATCGCGGACTTCCCGTCTACGCCGAAACCTGCCCGCAGTACCTTTACCTGTCGCTCGAAAATATGGATGCTCCCGGTTTCGAGGGAGCGAAATATGTTTTCACTCCCCCGCTGCGGGAAAAGTGGCACCAGGAAAAACTCTGGAACGGCCTCAAGCACGATCATCTGCAAGTGGTCTCCACCGATCATTGCCCGTTCTGTTTCAAAGAACAGAAAGAAATGGGCCGCGACGATTTCACGAAGATCCCCAACGGCGGTCCGGGCGTGGAGCACCGCATGAGCCTGATCTACTCGGGAGGCGTGGCCCGCGGACGGTTCAGCGCGAACCGTTTTGTGGAACTGGTTTCGACCACTCCCGCCAAGCTGTTCGGACTTTATCCCCGCAAAGGAACCATCGCCGTGGGCAGCGATGCCGACCTGGTAATTTTCGATCCCCGCCGCAAACACACCATCAGCGCCGCGACCCACCACATGCGGGTGGATTACTCCATGTTCGAAGGCATACAGGTCACGGGCATGCCCGATGTAGTTCTTTCACGAGGCAGAGTTGTGGTGCAAGACGACAAGTTTCTGGGGCGCGCCGGACAAGGAGAATTCCTGCGGCGCGCAACTTACGCCCAAATAAACGGCTGAGCCTTTCCGGTCCGCGAGGGAAAACATTTTCAAAAAGGGAGCACCCATGTTCACGCCGCCGAATCTTAGGGTTGCGATGATGATGATGATGATGTTCGTGTTCTACGGGTTGGCAATTCTGCTGGTCGCGCACGCGAACGGCTGACCGAAAGAGATATATCTATTTGCCCTTGATCCGGCCGATGAACAATTGCAGGAACCGGTCTGCATCGGAGGCCAGGCAGACGCGCGCGTTGGGCTTCACGTCGATCACGCCTTCAATCTCGTAGTGGTCTTCGTGCAGCACGTTGTTCTCGTTCGACCCCATGCGATTGGCGACGGTTTCTCCGCGCGCAAACTCGCCTTTTGTTTCAACATCGACGTGCATGTCTTTGAGGGTTACGAGCGTGGGATCAATCACAACCCCCACCGCCAGTGGATCGTACATCGCCGCCCCCTGATACCCGCTCTTCTCGGAACGCGTCAGGTAGAAGTCTGCTAGCTTCGCGATGAAGTCGCTCTCCGGTCCGTGCAAGGATTGCAGATCCGCCAGATACTTGCGCGTGATGATGGTGCGTTCGCCCACGTCGGAGCCAACCATGGTGACCATCCAGCCCGCATTGAAAACGATGGCCGCGGCTTCTGGATCGCCATAAATATTCGCTTCCGCCGCGCCGTTCACATTTCCGCCCGTGATCGAGCCGCCCATGATGACGATGTTTTTTGTCAAAGGCACGATCGACGGATCTTTCGAGACGGCCAGCGCAATGTTCGTGAGTGGACCCACCGGAATCAGCGTGACTTCGTGCGGATATTTGTGGATCAGTTCGATGATCAGATCGGGACCAAAGCGGGGATCGGCCTTGCATCTCGATGCCGGCAATTCGACGCCGGCCAAACCATTCTTGCCGTGCCAGAACTGCGCCGTGATCAACTTCTGATTGAGCGGGTGTTGCGCTCCGCCGGCCACCGGCAAATCACAACGGCCGGCCAGCGACGTCAACTTGAGTGCGTTCTCCAATCCCTGGCGCCCATCGACATTTCCGGGCACCACGGTCAGCGCTTCCACTTTCAGTTCCGGCGAGTTCAGGGCCAGCAGTATGGCCATCGCGTCATCGACACCAGGGTCGGTGTCAATGATCACGCGCCGCGGCGACTGGGCCAGCGCGGTCGTAAGACAAAGGGCTACGAGCAGAATGACGCAACACGCGGCGCAGCATCGTTTCATCGGGAAGGTCCTTCCTCGAAATGGTGAACTGATCTAAAGCAGCATGCCTGCAATCGAGGCCGACATCAGATTGGCCATCGTCCCCGCGAGCATGGCCCGGACACCAAACCGGGCCAAGTCGCCTCTCCGGTTCGGCGCCAGCGCGCCAATGCCGCCGATCTGGATTCCGATCGAGCTGAGATTCGCGAAACCGCACAACGCGAACGTAGCGATCGTAAAAGAGCGCGGATCGAGGCTGCCTTTCATCGGGCCGAGCTGCGAGAAGGCAACAAATTCATTGATCACCATGCGAGTGCCGAGCAAATTTCCGATGGACGCGGCATCGTGCCATGGCACGCCGATCAGCCAGGCGATCGGCGCAAAGACCCAGCCAAGTATCAGCTGCAGGCTGTAGGGGAACCACGAAATGTGAAGGTGGGTCCAGCCCATCATGGCGTTGAGTAAAGCCAGCAGTGCGATGAAAGTAATGAGCATGGCTCCAACGTTCAGCGCGAGCTGCAGTCCGTCGACCGTACCTCGGGAAATCGCGCCGAGCACATTGGATTCCTTCTCCATGGCCGGCATCTGCACGCGCCCGGCGGTGAGAGGCTGTTCGGTTTCAGGCACCAGCATTTTCGCAATGAGCAGCGTGCCGGGCGCGGTCATGATGACCGCCGTGAGGAGATTTTTAGGGTCGGCGCCGCCCACGTGAATGTAGCCGGCCATCATGCCTCCGGAGATGTGCGCCATGCCGCTGGTCATCACGGTCATCAATTCGGATTGCGTAAGCTCGGGCAGAAAGGGACGGATGGTCAGTGGCGCTTCGGTCTGTCCCATGAAGATGCTGGCCGCGAGATTGAGCGATTCGGCGCCGCTGGCGCCCATCACCGTGGTCATGACCCACGCGCCCGCGCGAATAATCAACTGCATGACGCCGATATGGTAGAGCACTGCGAAGAAGGCGGCGATGAAGATGATGGTCGGCAACACCTGAAAGGCGAAGATGAATCCCACCGACGACGACTGTTTGCCGAGATCGCCAAAGATAAACTCCGAACCGTAGTAGGAAAAATCGAGGAGATGCTTGGCGCCCGCGCCCAACCAGGAGAAGAGGTCTTGTCCCTTTTGGGTCCGCAGAACAAAAATGGCGAGCACGATTTGTAAGCCGAGTCCCCAGAGGACCGTTTTCAGGCGGATGGCACGCCGGTTCGTGGAGAAAGCATAGGCGAACCCAAGCATGGTTAACAGGCCGAGAATTCCCGTATAGCGTCCCATTCAGTTTTTCTCCCCGGATTTTCCGATCATTCTATTTTCCGATTACTCTGTGGATCAGCGGCTGCTTCGTTGCAGGCGGAGCTTCCGCTACCTGGCAACTCGCCTCGATGAGCTGCCGGGCGCGCGCCGCTTGCGCTTCAGCGTTGTAGTGGATTGTCGCGATCGCTTCGCCGGCGGCCACCCGATCGCCAACTTTCCTGTGTAACACGATCCCCACAGCAGGATCGACCGCATCTTCTTTGCGCTCGCGTCCACCGCCTAGAATCACACACGCGGTGCCAATCTGCTCGCACTGCATCGACGCAAGATATCCGGCCTTCGCACTCGCAACCTGCGTGGTGTGCCGAGCCTGCGGCAGACGCTTGACATCGTCGATGACGCGCGCGTCACCGCCCTGCAGTTCCACCATCTGCCGGAATCTGTCCAATGCTTCGCCCGACGAAATCAATTTCGCGCTCTCCTGTTTACCTTCCGCAACGGTTTTGGACACGCCGCCGAGATGCAACATCCATCCCGCAAGTTCCAGACATAACTCGCGCAAATCCTCTGGCCCAGCGTCGCGCAGAATTTCGACGACCTCGACCACTTCCAGCGCGTTGCCAATCATGTTGCCCAGGGGCTGATCCATATCCGTGATCAGCGCGACCACCTGTTTGCCCATCCGCTCCCCGGTTTCGACCATCAGTTCGGCGAGGAAGGCCGCATCTTTCTCGCTCTTCATGAACGCGCCCGATCCCGTCTTCACGTCGAGCACCAGCGCGTCGATGCCCTCCGCCAGTTTCTTGCTCATGATCGACGCGCAAATCAAGTATGGACTCTCCACCGTGCCGGTGACATCGCGCAGCGCATACAGCTTGCGATCGGCTGGAGCAATCTCCGCCGTCTGCCCGATCATCGCGCAACCGCAAACCTCGAGCACGCGGCGGAACTCTGCTACCGGCAGATTCACGTTGAAGCCGGGGATGGCCTCCAGTTTGTCGAGCGTTCCGCCGGTGTGTCCCAGACCGCGCCCGCTGATCATCGGAACGGCAACCCCGGCCGCGGCCGCAACCGGCGCAAGAACCAGAGAAGTTTTGTCGCCGACGCCGCCCGTGGAGTGCTTGTCAACTTTTCTGCGCGGCAACGCAGAAAGATCCAGTACATCGCCGGAATGCAGCATCGCGTCGGTAAGCGCCGCCGTCTCCGGCCGAGTCATCCCCTTCAATACCACGGCCATCAGCCACGCCGAAACTTGATAGTCGGGAATACTGCCCTCGGTGTAGGCTTTTACCAGGCCTTCGATCTCGGCCTGCGAGAGCTCAACGCCGTCCCTCTTTTTGCGGATTACATCAATGGCACGGAAGGTCTGCGGCACCCGTTGGCTCACTGTAGGCGGAATCCTTCCGGAAGAAGTTCGGTAATGTGCGCTTGCTTGGGGCCGGCCGCGCCCTGAAAAAAAATCAGCGCGTCGGGGCCAAATTCATAAATCACCTGCCGGCACGCCCCGCAAGGCGAACACGCGACCCCATGATCGTTAGCGATGGCTACAGCCTGTATTTCAATTTTCGGTCCCAACTGTGCGACAGCGGAAAAGATCGCAGTTCGCTCCGCGCAATTCGTCAGGCCGTAAGAAGAGTTCTCCACGTTGCAGCCCGAAAAGACTTTGCCGTTTGTCAGCAGGATCGCCGCTCCTACGTGAAAGTTCGAGTACGGAGCATGCGCATTCTTCATTACCTTGATGGCCGCTTGCTCCAACTTTTTCCGCATTTTGGCGGAAACCGTCTTAGGCATATGGAAGTACCGCGTCGCACAAGCAAAATGGGTTCGCTGACGCCGCCGAATCGTGCGCCATTGTAAACCCTTCGCGGGAATTCTGGATTTTTTCTTGCCCACAACCTGAAGCGCCGTTCGCAGAATCCAGTTCGCCTTGTTAGATTCCCTGCCGTACAATTGCAC
>CAWDBW010000065.1:0-8159 GCA_963800405.1 uncultured Acidobacteriota bacterium | reverse complement strand
CCTCTTTTACGACTACCGCACCAATGTCGACGCCTATCCCAAATGGCAGGCATGGATGCAGAAAACGCAACCCCGCCTCCTCGTCCTCTGGGGCAAACACGATCTGTCCTTCGATCCCGGCGAGCCCGAACGCTACCGCAAAGACGTACCCCAGGCCCAGGTCCACGTACTGGAAGCGGCCACTTCGCCCTCGATACCAAACCCGACGAAATAGCAGCCCTGATCCGCGAATTCATGAACCCGCAGAAGTAAACTTCGCAGCGAACCGATCATCGCCGCGCATTCGACATCGTGCGCCTCCAGGGCGTCGCGAATGACCTTCCATCGCACCCACTCCAACTATAAAAACAGAAATGTCATCCTGAACGAAGCGCCGCCCCAGAACCTCCCAGCAGTCCCCAACCCTAATACGGCGCGCAGGAATGTCACCCTGAGCGAGCCACAGGCGAGTCGAACGGGCGAAGAGCCTGGCCTGAGCAAGTCGCCGCAAAGGCGTCGCGTCGAATGGCGCCTGCATTTTCCTCGCCCTCTGACGAACGCAAGGTTTCCATCCGAACCTCGCGAATGACCTTCCTCACATCCAGTCCCAACCATAAAAACAGAAGTGTCATCCTGAGCGAAGCGCCGCCACCAGGGCGTCCAGCGGGGTACTCGCTCCCCGGCGCGCAGTCGAAGGACCCCCCGCAGCCGGGGTCCCGGCGAGCCGGTTTTGCTCGCTGGGGTGGGAAGGGGAATCGGTCGCGAAGCGGCCGACAGAAATCTGAAGCGGTGCAGGAGTCCTTCAACCCGCCCGATCCCCTATCAAATCCGAGTCGCCTTCAGCCCCAGGCTTCGTTGTGCGAACCGGGAGATGGGTAACAGTTTAGACCGGGCAGATGGGTAACACTTTTTCGCCGGGTTTGAGGTCAGGGCACGACTTCAGTCGTGCCGAATCAGCTGGCGCGCAGCGCCTTCCTTGCTGCCGCAGGCCGAGCCCCCCACTCCCCATCAAATCCGAGTCGCCTTCAGCCCCAGGCTTTGTGTCAGGGCACGACGTTCAGTCGTGCCGAATCCGCTGGCGCACAGCGCCCTCCTTGCTGCCGCAGGCCTGGTCCCCCACTCCCCATCAAATCCGAGTCGCCTTCAGCCGCTTCGTGTCAGGACACGACCTCAGAGCTTGCAGTAGTCGGTCTGCATGAAGGTGCCGCGAAAGCGGCACGACGGTAAAAGCACCGGCCTTTAGGCCGGTGAAAGATCGCCCCTCGAAATGGGCCTTTAGGCCCGGCACAAGTTTTGCAAGGGGCACGATTTTCAGTCGTGCCGAATGAGCCGGCGCGCAGCGCCTTCCTTGCTGCCGCAGGCCGGCCCCCCACTCCCCCATCCAATCCGAGTCGCCTTCAGCCGCTTCGTGTCAGGACACGACCTCAGAGCTTGCAGAAAAATCGGTCTGCATGAAGGTGCCGCGAAAAGCGGCACGACGGCAAAAGCACCGGCCTTTAGGCCGGTGAAAGATCGCCCTCGAAAAGGGCCTTTAGGCCCGGCACAAGTTTTGCAAGGGGCACGATTTTCAGTCGTGCCGAATCAGCTGGCGCGCAGCGCCTTCCTTGCTGCCGCAGGCCGGCCCGCCACTCCCCTATCAAATCCGAGACGCCTTCAGCCCCAGGGTTTTGTATCAGGGCACGACTTCAGTCGTGCCGAATCAGCTGGCGCGCAGCGCCTTCCTTGCTGCCGCAGGCCGCCGTGGAGCGCTCGCGCGCAACGGCCAGTGAGCCTGACTCTCATGGTTCACCCTAGATACAACTTTTTTAGTTTCCGCTTTCTACTTCTGGTAGATTCGGTGATCATAATCGATAAAGAAGGATCACGATGAAGCAGGAGAGTCTCGACGTTGAGCTTTTCGGGCCGCTGCTAACCGAGCCATCCAAAATCAAACGCGAAGCAGTTCGAAGACGCAACCTTTTTGAGGAAAAGGCCATAACCGCGCCAGAAATACCTGCGTTTGAGACGGACGGTTGGCAGGTAGACAGAAAACTTAAGCGCTCGATCCGCGTGAAACGCGCTAAAGGTATTGACGAGCGCCTTGAGAATCGGTTCTGGATGCTCCTGGCAAGGCTTGGATACCCCGAGATCAACAGCGGTAGAAAATTCAAAATTGTCATTGAACGAAAGGGGGCAGAGCCGCTCACTAAGCAGGTAGACGTTTTTGCGAAGGACGACGAGACAGTCATTGTGGCCGAATGTAAGGCCAGCGCCTCCTACTCAAAGCGAAGCCTTCAGAAGGATATTGAGGAATTCGCAAATCTGAAAAGCCCGGTGGCGGCGGCCATAAACAAGCACTACGGGGAGACAAAAAGCTAAAGATACTCTGGCTGTTCGTTACGGAAAACATTGTCTGGTCTTCGCCCGACAAGCAGCGCGCGCTGGGCAGCACATCCATGTCATTACCGAACGCGAACTTCGATATTACGCACAAATTGCTGACCATTTAGGGAAAGCCGCAAGGTACCAATTTCTCGCGGAATTTCTCAAAGATCAGGTGATCCCAGAGCTAAGCGACCGGTGCGTCTCCGCTATAAGGGGCAAGCTGGGTGGGAGGCGGTTCTACTGTTTTGTCACGACAGCGCGGGATTTGCTGAAAATCTCATTTGTAAACCACCGATCCCTAAACGATCCCGAAGGCGCTCCCACCTATCAACGTCTTGTCAGCCGGACTCGCCTCCGTGCCATCGCCGAGTTCATCAAGCAAGGAGGATACTTTCCGAATAACCTGTTGGTAAACTTTGTCCGACCCGTGCGGTTTGACAAATCCACCATAGATGAGACTGCGGGCGTGCAATTCGGACATTTATACCTTCCCGATCGCTACAGATCGGCATGGATCATAGATGGGCAACATCGACTTTATGGGTTTGCTCCGATTGAGGATTCCTTCGCTAATCAGAATGTCATTGTAGTTGCCTTCGAGGGCCTTTCGAAAGCGGAGGAGGCGGACCTCTTCGTCACAATAAATCACGAGCAGAAGCAGGTTCCAAAACATCTCCTCGATGACCTTGACGGGGAACTGAAATGGGGCTCCGAGGTTCCTAGCGAGCGCATCGCGGCCATCAGCGCCAGGCTAATCAATGTTCTGAGCGCCGACATGGGAGAGCCTTTCTTTAACCGGATTACGCAGCAGGGCATGGCAACCACAAACCGCACGAATCTGACGTTGCCCGCCCTCAAGGACGCTCTGCGCAGGTCAGGCCTTCTCGGTCGAGCGTCACTTAACAATGCAGTCTACGATCACGGCCCACTTTGCGGCAGCACCGACGCCGAGACTCTCGATAGGGCGAGGTCCGCCCTGAACGAGTTCTTTTCGATCGTACGAAACGCCAATATGAGCGAGTGGGATAGCGGACGCGAGGGCTTCCTCTGCACGAATGTGGCCGTTCAGGCCTATATCATGCTATTCGGTTCCCTCATTAAATATTGGGAGGCGAACACAGCTTCCGATTCCAGGGAAATGGATATCGAGGATCTGATTATGGGGATCGACGAATATCTGGGACCCGTTCGCGATTTCCTCGAATCCAGCAGCCCTGCTCAGGTTAAGGATATGTTTCAAGTCCAATTCGGGGCAGGTGGCCCACCAGAATACTATTTCCGCCTCTGCAAACTCATAAAAGGCAAATACCCAGACTTTCAGCCCGAGGGTATGGAGGACTGGGAGGCGGAGCAGTCTGAGGACCGGATACAAGAAGCCGACCTTCGCCTGAAGAAACTAGTGACGGAGATGCGCAACTACATTTTCACCGTGTTTCGATCACTATATGGTGAGAAAAATAACGCCTACTGGGAGAAAGGTGTTACAGACAAGGCCGTGAAGAGTGCTGCATACGACCGCTCCCTTGAATACGAGATCGAGGAGCGGCTTCCTCTTGAGGCATACCTGGAAGTCGTCGAGATGAAAAGAATCGTCGAAAACAAACGGGTATGGCCGATATTCAAACCCGCCTTCGACATCCCAGAGCCGGGAGAAAAAGGGCAAGCCAAAAACGTGAAGTGGATGCTACGCATAAACGAGCTACGGCGCATTCCGGCGCATCCCGCCCGCGAACGGAAGTACAAAATCGAGGATTTTGAGTATATCGATTACGTTTACAGCAATTTTGTGGACCGCCTGAAAACGGCTCAGGGCATTGCCATTACCGCGGAAATGGTAGCGGGCGGGGAACTCGATGACTGACCCCTTCCTTAAATGGCCTGGAGGAAAGCGCTGGCTAATCAAAAAGTACCCCGACATCTTCCCTGCAACGTACAGTCGCTATTTGGAACCATTCCTGGGGGCCGGCGCGGTCTTCTTCCACCTAAAACCTCGGACGGCCGTTTTGTCCGACAAAAATCCCAATCTGGTCAACTTATACCAATGCTTAAGGCGCGATTCGGACCTCATTGAAAAACGGCTCGCTCATTTCCAAAGGACGCATTGCTCCAGGCTTTATTATCGGATTCGGACTCGGAAACCCAAAGCACCGACCGAGCAGGCGGCGCAGTTTCTCTACCTGAACAGAACTTGCTTCAATGGCATCTACCGAGTCAACCTGAATGGCGAATTCAATGTCCCAATGGGAAGCAAGACTATTGTCGAATTCCCAACGGGGTACCTCCGGGACGTGGGAAAGCGATTGCGGCGCGCCTCTATCCGGCAGGCAGACTTCGAGCAAACACTCGCACAGGCACATTCTGGCGATTTTGCCTTCATCGATCCCCCGTACACCGTGATGCACAACAGCAACAATTTCGTTAAGTACAACGCTTCCTTGTTTTCCTGGTGCGACCAAATACGGCTTTCATCAGCAATCAAAAGCGCCTCGGCTCGGGGAGCGCTGATTATGTTGTCTAATGCTGACCACCCTAGCGTGAGAGCGCTGTACAGGGAATTCGGTAACCACTACCGGATCACTAGGAGCAGCGTCCTCTCAGCCGACGCCTCGTTCCGGCGGCATACAACGGAGCTCCTGATCGCTAATTTCGCAATTCCCCAACTGGACGGCTCTCGCGATGCAACGGTTCAAAACCTGCATCCTCTGTCGCCCAAGCACACCTCCGTCGCCTGCGACATCCGTTGCCCCAAAAATCCCGAAAAACTGTCAACCCCCAAGCCCCCGAACCGAAGTAACAAACCCTGATTCCAAACCACTTACACACCAAACACCGCAAAGAAAGTTGGCAGTTTTTACCCCCTCCAAGTGATATTCTGAACTTAGGATAGAAAAAGAAAAAGCCTGCCATCCCGGCAGGCTTTTCTTGCTTTGGGAAAGGAGAACTCGTGCCCTCTCAGCCATGCGCGCAGCGGAACGGAAACGCCTCGTTTCCCCGGACGGTCCCCGACCTATTGCCGGTTGCCAATTGCCTGTTGCCTGAACTTGTAGCCCGCTTCTGCCTGGAGTGGGTTATGACCGAAGCCAAAATGCCCACTGCAACTCCAGCATTTTCAAAGGGATGCCACAGTCAAAAACAGGCCTTTAGCAAACCCCGCCGCTGCAACAACTTGCCAAAGCCCCACCCCCCCAGGGGTGGTACCTCGCACCCTGTACCCTGCACACTGTACCCTGCACCCTCAGAAGACCCCCAGATCGCCCTCGACCTTTGGCCCATCGACCAGCAGCCCCAGTTCCCCGGCCAGCCGCTCCAGAAACGCCCTGGTCGCCGCCGCAACCGGAACCATCGGCAGCCGGTACTGCTCCTCGATCCTGCCCATCATCGCAAGGATCGCCTTCACCGGCCCAGGACTCGTCTCCCGGAAGATGCCCTGGATCAGCCGGAAGTACTTTCGATTGATCCGCCGCGCCGTCGACCAGTCGTTGCCGAGCGCCGCCCGCACCATCTCCGCCATCTCCGCCGGAATAATGTTCGAGACCACTGAAACCAAACCCGCGCCACCCACGCCCAGCACACCCAGCGTCATGTTGTCGTCGCCCGCATACACCCGAAACCCCACCGGCGCCTGCGTGATCAGCTCGGTGATCTGCGGCAGGTTGCCGCTCGATTCCTTCACCGCCTCGATGTTCGGAGCCGCCTCAATCAGCCGCAGCACCGTCGCCGGCTCCAGATTCGCCGCCGACCGCCCAGGAATGTTGTAGAGCACCACCGGCAGCTGAACCGCCCGCGCCACCGCCCGGAAGTGCTGAAACTGCCCCTCCTGCGTCGGCTTGTTATACCAGGGATTCGCCGTCAGAATCGCCGTGACACCCGGCACCTGCGCCGCTGCCTGCGCCCGCGCCACAGCCTGCCGAGTCGCGTTATGCGAGCATCCGGCCCAAACCGGCACCCGGCCCGCCGCCGCCTCGGCCACAATCCGGATCACCGCCAGCCATTCGGCGTCATCGAGGGTCGGCGTCTCGGCGGTGGTGCCGCACGCCAGCAGCCAATCGATCCCGCTCTCCACCTGCCACCGAGCCAGATCGGAAAGCGCCCGCTCGTCGATGCTTCCATCCCCGCGAAAGGGTGTAACCAGCGCCGTCCCGCAGCCCAGCACGTCCATAACATGTCGAGTCTACACCTGCCCCACATCGGCAACCTGGCAGCGGCCAAAGACCCTCAAGCTGCTACGATGAAAGCGATTCCGAACTCGCAAACGGAATCGCAAAAGGGTAAAGATGGCACGAGTGTTGGTCACCGGCGGATCGGGTTTCATCGGCACAAATCTGATCGACAGCTTTCTCAAGGACCATTGGGAAGTTCTGAATTTCGACTGCGACGAGCCTCGCGACGCCCGCCATCAGAATCTGCTTCTCAAAGGGGATATCCGCGACGCCCCCGCACTCACAGCCGCGGTTCGCGATTTCCGCCCCGAGCATGTGGTCCATCTCGCCGCCCGCGTGGACCTCGATGGCCAGACGCTGGCCGACTACGACGCCAACACCACCGGAGTTCGGAATATGATCGAAGCGATTCGCGCCAGCGGAACCGTCGGCCGGGCGATCTTCGCCTCGTCGCGCTACGTGCACCGCACCGAGGTTTTTCCGCAGCGCGAGGACGAATACAGCCCGTTTACGCGTTACGGAGAGAGCAAAGTGGAAACGGAGCGGATTGTGCGGTGCAGTGGACTGGAGATTCCGTGGGTACTGATCCGGCCGACCTCGATCTGGGGACCGTGGTTCCGGATTCCGTATCGCGCATTTTTCGACACGGTGCGGCGGGGACTGTATCTGCACCCGAAGGGCAAGCGGATCTCGAAGTCTTATGGATTCGTGGGCAACGTGGTTCATCAGATTCGACAGTTTCTCGCTGTCGATCCGGCCAAGGTCAACGGGCGAACCTTCTATGTTTCCGATGACCAAAACATGGATGTGCTGGAATTTGCCCAGAGCATCCAGCGGGCGTTTAAGGCGCCTCCTGTGCGCCAGGTTCCGCTCGCGGTTCTCACGGCAATAGCGAAGAGCGGGGACGTTCTGAAGAAGCTCGGCATGTCGAACCCGCCGCTGACATCGTTCAGGCTCAACAATCTCCTCACACCGATGGATTACAACATGACGGCAACGCGCGAAGTGGCCGGGCCTTCGCCGTATGACCTCGACCAGGGGGTGAGGGCCACTGTGGAATGGATGCTGCAGCATGGATGAAGTGAGGGAATACCAGGACCTGAGCCGATTCAAAATGCCGCCAGGCTTCCGTGGGCGGCCCGCAGTGGTGGTGCAGATCTGGTGGATCGTGCAGGACACACTCTTTCGCTGGTCTCCTCAGGTCTTTTATGGGTGGCGCAATTTTCTGTTGCGAATGTTCGGAGCGAAGATCGGCAAACACGTTCAGATTCGCTCGACGACACGGACGACGTATCCGTGGAAGCTGACGATCGGCGACTATGTGTGGGTAGGGGACGACTGCGTCTTCTACAACCTGGGAGAAATAGTGCTGGGCTCGCACGTGGCCATCGCGCACGACGTTTACTTTTGTACGGGGCTGCACGAGTACCGCCGGACGGATTTTCCGATCGGGCAGAAACCGATCCGCATCGAAGACGAGGTCTGGATTCCGAACGACGTGTTTATCGGACCGGGTGTGACTGTCGGGAAGGGAGCGGTGGTGGGCGCTCGCAGCACCGTTTTCGACGATCTTCCCCCTGGCATGATCTGCTATGGCTACCCTGCGAAGCCGATTAAGCCCAGGGAGAAGCTGGGCGGTTAGCCCAGATCTTTAAC
>CAWDBW010000064.1:0-5622 GCA_963800405.1 uncultured Acidobacteriota bacterium | reverse complement strand
CTTACGCCATTTGCCGTCGTGCATGAGTTTGGCCGGACGGTATCCGAGAACGTACTGATTGCGCAGTTCAACTCCGATCTTGGTGGCCACATCCCCCAAGTCATTGGGATTATCAATGGTAAACGCCCGCCCCCCGGTCAGTTCCGTGATATCGCTCAGCAGTTGCGGCCCCAGCCGTTCCTCCACCGCGGAAGCGTAACGGTCATAAATGCCGATGGCATAGATCATCACGTCGGCTTCCTTCACCAGCGACCGGATCTCGCCTTCGGTGTAGCGGCTGTGATTGTCACCGCCATCGGAAATAATCAGCAGCGCCTTCTTAGGATATTTCGCCTGCCGCATCTTGCTCACGCCCATGTAAATGGCATCCAGCAGCGCGGTTCGCCGACGCGGCACTGCGAACACCAGCTTGTTCTGGATCTCATCCACCGAACTGGTAAAGTCGCTCACCTCCTCGGGTTCGTCGGAGAAGGTGATCATGAAAAACTCATCCTGCGGATTCGCCGTCTTGAAGAACTCGACGACCGCGTCTTTCGCGCGGTCCATCTTGCTGCTCATGCTTCCGCTGGAATCGAAAATCACCCCCAGCGACACGGGAGCATCCTCGGCGGAAAACGTCCGGATCTGCTGCGAGGCATTGCCTTCAAACAGCTGGAAGTTTTCCTTGTCCAGGCCGGTCACCAGCCGGTTCATGGGATCGGTAATCGTCACCGGCACCAGCACCAGGTCCACGTCAACTTTCAACGGACGCACGTGCGCGCTCAGCCCCGTGGTCGAGGCCAGCAGATCCTGCTTGGGAGCTTCGGGCGCTTTCTCCACCACGCGCGGATCCACGTGGACGTCATTCACGTCGGTCTGCCCGAACCCAGGAATGCACATGAACGTGAAGGCAACAAGAATCATTCCGAGGCAGTTCAGGGATGGATGATTTTTGCGCAGCCAGCCGTAAGTCGGATCCCAGGGAGAAACCCAACCGCCACTGCGAACCTCACGAGCCAACATCTCAGGGCGAGATGACCAGCGCCCTTCGTCCCCACGCAGGCGGGCCATAGATACCTCAATGCCGCGGATGTTAGCACAGCTTTTGCCCCGCGGCGCAGGGATTTTTGTCAAAAGTTACACACAAATCCCAGAACCGAACCTTGGTTGTTATTTGTGCGGAAACAGTTGCCTCTGCGCTACCGCCAGACCAGGCTGCCCCACCTGTCGCGCTTTTCGACAGGTGGGTACCACGGACGCCGAAGCCCGCCGAGTGTGCTCTGCCCAAGGATGTCTACCTATCTTGTTACAATCAAACGTTTCCCGTGGCTCACATAAGCTGGCAGACATAAAATGGCAGACATTCATTCTTTCCGCGCTCTTCGCTATGACTTGCAGAAGGTTTCCGCCTCGCAGGTCGTGACCCAACCTTACGACAAGATCACTCCCGCCATGCAGGATCGCTACTACGCCGCCAGCCCCTACAACCTGGTGCGAATCATCCTCGGCCGCCGCGAGGCCGACGAAAACGCCGGCGAGAACGTCTACACCCGCGCCGCCGCCTACGCCCGCGACTGGCGCGCCCAGGGCGTTCTCCGGCAGGATTCCTCGCCCTCGATTTACTCCTATTCACAGACTTTTACCGCGCCATCCGGGGCCAGCTTCGAGCGCCGCGGATTCATCGCCCTCGGCCGCGTCGAAGACTATTCCGCCCAAGTCGTCTACCGACACGAGCAAACGCTCTCCAAACCCAAGGCCGACCGCCTCGACCTGCTGCGCGCCACCCGCGCCCACTTCGAGCAGCTTTTCCTGCTCTACGAAGATTCCGGGGAAATCGATTCCTTGCTGGCCACGCCGCAGGCGCCCACGATTGACGTTGCCGACGAATACGGCGTCGCGCACCGCGTCTGGCAGATCTCCCATCCCGCCGTGATCTCTGCCGTCCAGCAGAAGATGCGCGACAAAAAGCTGGTCATCGCCGACGGCCATCACCGCTACGAAACCGCGCTCAACTTTCGCAATGAATGCCGCGCCGCCGCGGGCGCAGCCTCAAATCCTCAAGCTCCCTACGAATTCGTCATGATGACCTTCGTCAACCTGAACGACCCCGGCCTTCTGGTTCTGCCCACGCATCGCGTCGTGCACTCCCTCGAATCGTTTTCTGCGGGCGACTTCCAAAACTCCGCCCGCGCCTTCTTCGAGATTGAAGAAGTCGACCCCGCGCTCGACGCCGCCCGCGCCACCGCGCGGCTGCGCGACCGGGGCCGCGCCGGAACCGCTCTGCTGGCCGTCACCGCCCACCGCGCGTTCCTTTTGCATTCACCCAAGCCCGCCGGAGCGAAATTCTTCGCCGGCCTTTCCGACCGCCAGCGAGCGCTCGATGTCGTGCAACTGCACAAATGTCTGCTCGAAGGAGTGCTGCAACTCTCCGAAGAATCCATTCGCAATCAGCAGAATATTTCTTACCTGCGCGAAGCCGCCGAGGCCCTGAATCAAGTTCGCGGACAAAGTCCCGGCAAAGCCGCCAACATCGCCTTCCTCATGAACCCCTGCCCGGTAGCCCAGGTGCGCGACGTGGCCCTGGCCGGCGAAGTCATGCCCCAGAAGTCCACCGATTTTTACCCCAAGCTGCTCAGTGGATTAACCGCCTATGCACTGGACTGAATTCACAAGGCGTCGTCGCTCCCGTAGCGCCGGCGTCCCGCCGGCTCTCCGGAGCGCGTCTCGCGCTCCGACTCTCACCCTCGCCGGCCTGATCCTGATCTCCGCCATTATCTTGTCTGGCGCCGCCGCGCCCGAGAAGCATCTCGCCGTTTATTCCGTCGCCGCCAACTACTCGCTTACTCTCGTACAGCACGATAGCCGCAGCTACGTCGGCCTGCTGGAAGTGCTCGAACCCCTGGGCAAAGTGACCGCCAAGTCGGAGGGCGTGCGCTGGCGCCTGCGCTACAACAACGTGGAAGGTGACTTCCAGGTGGGCAAAACTCGCGCCCGCGTGCAAGGCCGCGACGCCGATCTCGGCGGAAAATTCTACGTGGAAAATAGCCGCGGACTCGTCCCGCTCACCGCACTCGCTTCCCTGCTGCCGCGTTTTCTCGGCGGCCCGGTCATACTTCATGAAGAGTCCGGACGCCTGTTTATCGGCAGCGTGGCCACTCACTTCACCGCGGCCTTATCCTTATCGCCCGACGGCCCTCCGCGTCTCATCTTCCATTTCACCGCGCCCGTGAACCCCACGGTCGCCACCGAACCCGGCGCTCTGCGCATGACTTTCTCTCGCGAACCGGTGGTAGCTCCCGCTTCGCCGACGCTCACTTTCGGCAACAGAACAATCCCCTCGGCCATTTACAGCGAGAGCAACGGCACGGCGGTGGTCACGGTGAACGCCTCGGTCCCGGTGATCGCCAGTTTCAGCAATGACCGGCGCACGGTGACGATCTCTCCCACAACCCCGGCCGCGCAGAATACAACTCCACCCGGGACAACGGGAACGCCCGGAGTGGCGGGCACGCCTGAAGCCAACGCGCCAGTAACTCCTGCACCCACCGCCCCCGCCCCAGTCTCGCGCCGCTACTTTGCCGTAGTCGACGCCAGCCACGGCGGCGACGATCACGGCGAAACTCTCAGCAGTACCCTCCTCGAAAAAGACGTCACCGTTGCGCTCGCCCGCAGCCTGCGCCAGGAACTCGAGGCCCGCGGCATCCCTACTCTGGTGCTGCGCGACTCCGACGCTAACGTTTCCCTCGATCAGCGCGCCGCTATCTCCAACGCCTATCGCGCCGCTATCTACATCGCCGTGCACGCCTCTTCCAGCGGTCACGGCGTGCGCGTCTACACCGCGCTGCTGCCGTTCGATGGCGACGATCGCGGAACCTTCCGCGCCTGGACCACCGCTCAACACGCTGCCCTGCCGCTCAGCCAGACCACCGCCTCCGCCGTCGCCGCCGAACTGCAGCGCCGGCAAATCCCGGTTCGCGCTCTGACCGCGCCGCTGCGCCCGCTCAACAACCTCATCGGACCCGCCATCGCCGTTGAAGTCGCCCCCCAGGGATCCGATTCCTCGCAACTCACCGCGCCCGATTACCAGCAACTCGTCACCAGCGCCGTGGCCACGGCAATCGCCGCCACCCGCGATCAACTTGGAGCCGCGCAATGAGGCGCGCAATAATGAAAAATGCAAGGGATAGAAAAATGATGAGGTGCAAACTATGAGGAGCACGAAATGATCCCGCGCCACCTCCTCATCGCAGTCGCGGTGCTGCTCGTCGCCGTGCTCGGCCTCAGCATCTACGCTTGGCACATGCGCCGCACCGCCGTCTCCGCGCCCGTCGCTTCCACTGATACTCGCCCGCTCGCCCCTCCCGTCGCCGGACCCACCGAGCGCGTTACTCTCTACGTCGCCCACGACGACGATGGCAGCCTGCGCGCCGAGTCCGCCCTGATTCCCCTACCCTCCGGCCGCCAGCAGCGCGCCGAGGAACTTCTGCGCGCCCTGCTCTCCCTCTACCTCGACAAGTTCTCGCCCCACCCGCTCGGCCCCGGCGCCGACATCCGCAGCGTCTTCCTGGTCGACCCCGGCGTCGCAGTCATCGACGTGAATTCCGCTTTTGCCGATACCCACCGCTCCGGCGTCCTGGTCGAAGACCTCACCGTGGCCTCGCTCATCCACACCATCTCGACCAACACTCCCGGCATTCTGAAAGTCAAAATTCTGGTCGAAGGCCAGGAGCGCGACACCCTCGCCGGCCACGCCGACCTTTCCTCCTTCTACGACGTCACCGCTGTGAACCAGCTCGCCACCCAACTGCAATCCGCGCCATAGAGAACCGCGCGAGCCGTTCACGCCGGACTCCGACCGTCAGGCCTGACCCGTCAGACCTCAGCCAAAGACTCCAGTTAGGTCGTCGTCAAAATGTCGTGGTTAAATCGGGTCGCTGTTCGGCGCGACGGGACGTCCATTGATCAGGATCATCGGAGCTGTAATTTCAAGAACGCCCACGCTTCTAATCGTGATCTTTCCGTTCGACAGCGTGATGATATTGCCATATGCGTCCTCGATAACCACATTCTGAGGCTTCGGGGTGTTCGGCATGTGTTCCTCCTTACGTATCCAGACAGACCTGGGACCTCAGACCTCGGACCTCAGATATCGGACAAAAGATATCGGGCCTCAGGCCATCATCATTACGCATCATCGTTACGCGGCATGAACGCGCCGCAGCCTACGGGTTGACGACATGACCGCCAGTACTGCGGAGCAGCGGACTGGGCAAAGCGGTCCCCTTCGGAACTGCCGTCGACCCGGTGGATTGCAGCGTAGCCCCATTCCCCGTCTTTGCTGTGCCCGCCTTCGACAGGTTGGTCGGCATCGTCCTTCGGGGAAGGCTTTTTGCCATACGCTTAAAGTGAGCAGCATCCGCCTCAACCTGCATCCGGTCGGTAACGTCGACCAGGCGCTCAGTTTCGTGGCCGCGCCGCTTGGCGACGATCTTGTAATCGAAGGGGATGCTGGTTGTGCCGCCGCCCAGTTCATGCACCTCGAAACTGTGCGCCGTTTTGTTTGTAACGTAAAGCCCCTTGCAATCGCCGCCGGGCGTGAGGAAGACATGGAAATCCACGCCGGTGTTCACAGTATCGGCAAAG
>CAWDBW010000063.1:0-9770 GCA_963800405.1 uncultured Acidobacteriota bacterium | reverse complement strand
TCCACTGGCCGCTATGACACGCCCGGCACTTCGGAATTTGCGCAGACGCTCGAACCCTACGTTCCCAGCTACGACGCCATCCTCATGTCGAACCACGGAGTCGTCACCTACGGCGACACGCTTGAACATGCCTACATGAAAATGGAAACCGTCGAGCACTTCGCCCAGATCGCCCTGGTCACGCACCTTCTCGGCCGCCAGCAGCCCCTGAAGGAAGTGGAAATCGAAAAGCTGCTGCTGGCCCGCACCAAGTATTTCGGCGCCAAGATTGCCGCCGCCATGCCCCTGCCCCGCGCCCCGCAAAAAGTCAGCTAGCCCCGGCTGAATAAACCGCAAAATTCAAAACGCTGGCCATGAGAGTAACTACAATATAACGATAGCGAATCCCGTCGACCTGTTATCCTTGACCCACCACTAGTCCACTCAGAGCGAGTCGGCCGAGCGCATACGCCTGTTGGTTGCGTTTCGTGTGTTCGCTGTCGTCCGGCGCGTTCCGAAAAGTCCCTTTGTAGCCACGACGTCCGGCATCGCAGTTTGACAGCAGTTCCGCGAACCTCTGCTTTGGCGGAGAAGCTTGGGAGGCTTCTATGACAAGCACACTGAAGATGTCAGTCTGGTGCAGCGTAGCGCTGGGGATTGCGCTCGCCTTAATCGCCCTGCCCACGCGAGCATCCGCGCAAGATCAGGATGTTCCGCCCAGCCGCGTCGCCCGGCTGGGCTACATGCAGGGTTCGGTTTCATTCCAGCCCGCCGGCGAAACCGATTGGGTGGGAGCCGTTCCCAACCGTCCCATGAGCACCGGCGACCAGCTCTGGACCGATGAGGATGGGCGCGCCGAAGTGCAGCTAGGCTCGGCCGTCATCCGCCTGGCGCCCAACACCGGCTTCTCATTCCTGAATCTCGATGATGACACGGTGCAGATCCAACTCACCTCCGGCGCCATCAACATCACCATCCGGCGGTTGTGGGACGAAGATGATTTCGAAGTCGATACGCCCAACCAGGCGTTCACCGCTTTCCAGCCCGGGCACTATCGCGTAGAGGCCAGTGCCGACGGAACCTACACCGTCATCAGCGTCCGCGCCGGCGAAGGGGAAGCAACGGGCAATGGTCAGAGCTTTCGGCTACATGCCGGGCAGCGCGCCACATTCAGCGGCAGCGACAGCGACTCGGACTCGCTCTATGCCGATGTTGAGCCCCTCTACGACACCGACGAATTCGATCGTTGGTCCGACTTCCGCGATCACCGTTACGAATTCTCCCGTTCGTCCGCGTATCTTGCTCCGGATGTGGTCGGCTATGAGGATCTCGACGAATACGGTGACTGGCGCGACGATTCCAACTACGGTCACATCTGGTTCCCCAACCAGGTTGCGGTCGGCTGGGCGCCTTATCACGAGGGGCATTGGGATTGGATTGCTCCCTGGGGCTGGACCTGGGTCGATGAATCTCCCTGGGGCTACGCGCCCTTCCACTACGGACGCTGGGTCAATGTCTACGGACGCTGGGGATGGGTCTCGGGTCCGGTAGCCGTACGCGCGGTCTATGCGCCCGCGCTGGTAGTCTTCGTCGGCGGTGGCCCCGGCGGTTTTGGAGGCAACGTGGGATGGTTCCCGCTGGGTCCCCGGGAAGTGTATGTGCCTTCCTACCACGTGAGCCAGGCCTACGTGAATCGCGTGAACATCAGCAATACAACTGTGACCGTCACGCAGGTCACCAACGTCTATAACACCACCATCATCAACAACACCACCACGAATATCACGAACGTCACCTACGTAAACCGGAGTGTTCAAGGCGCGGTGATGGTGGTTCCGCAGCATGCCTTCACCAGCGCGCAACCGGTCGCGAAGGTTGCCGTGTCGGTGAGCGCGCAACAAATCGCCGCGGCGCCGGTGAGCGCGCGCATGGCCGTCGTTCCCACCCACGAAAGTGTGCTGGGAGCGCGAGCCGCGAGCGTGGGCCACGTGGCGGCGCCTCCGGCCATGGTTGCGAACCGTCAGGTCGTCGCGAAGAAGACTCCGCCTCCGCCGCCGGTGGCTTTCGCGAAACAACAGCAGGCTCTGGCCGCCCATCCCGGGCAACCGCTAGCCAGGAGTGAAGTGCAGACCCTGCGTCCCGCAGCCAGTGCCGCCGCCGCGCGGCCCATGGTGAAGCAGGCACCTCCAGGGAAGCCAGCCACGCCCAATATGGGGCGCCCGGCTAACCTGCCGAACGCGGCGCGACCCGGTCAACCCGCACCAGCGGCGGGCCAACCGATGAATCGTCCGGGCAATCCTCCACCGGCCAACGAGCGTCCCGCTGTGGCTGCACCGTCGCAACCGAATCGTCCGCCAACTCCCGCGCCCGCGCCACAACCCGAATATCGCCCGGGAAACAATCGTATCGAGCAGACGCCGAGCCGTCCTGAGCCTGCTCAGCCGATGAATCGTCCAGCGGCCCAGCCGAATCCTCCCGTACCGGCTCGCACTGAACCCGCTCGTAGCGAACCACCTCGTCCGGAGACCGCGCGTCCCGAACCGGCTCCGCGTCCGCAGACGCCTCCGCCCGCCGAGCGTCCGCCGCAGCGCGAACCACCGCCAGCGGCGACCAAGCCCACTCCGCCTCCGCCTGCGGCCAAACCAGCCCCTCCGCAGAAGCCGAAGCCGCAAACGCCGGAAGAGAAGAAGCAGGAAGAAGAACGGCAGAAACGCGAAAAGCAGAAACCTGACTAGAATTTCAGTTCCTGCTCCGCGGAGCTAAGTCCGCGGACGATGAGAAAGTAAGGGCATCCTGAGTCTTCTCAGGATGCCCTTATGTCCCAGTTCCAAAGCCGTCCGGATTTACCCTGTACCCTCAGTGCCCTCTGTGGCCAAGATTTTCTCTTCGGCCTTACTCCCCGCCGATCCGAACCCTTACCCCCGCCCGAAAATTCACCGGCAGCGCCGGATATCCCACCACTTCGTTGTACCGTCGGTCCAGCGCGTTCGACACATTCACATACGCGGTCACACGCCGGTGCACGGCATACCATCCCCCAAGATCCACGCGTACATACCCCGCCGCGTGATCAAGGCCAAAGCCGTCGAAATCGGAGTCCGCGCGCCGCCCCACAAAACTTCCACCCAAATTCCCGCCCCAGCGGTGCCCCAGGTAAGACAACAACTCCGTGGCCGAATGCTTGGGCCGGCGCAGCAGCGGCTGCCCCGGGTTGTACGCCGGATCATACGGCGCAGGGTTGTCGAGATACTCCGACGAAGTGTAGGTATACGCGGTATTCAGCAACAGCCGCGAACTTAGTTTCGCCCGCAGCGCAAACTCCGCGCCCTGCGCGAACGCCTGGTTCACATTCACGTACTCCCCCGGATAATTCGGCGGGTCATTCGTCATCACCACGTAGTTGATCTGGTCGTGAAACAGATTGTTGAAGTACGTCCCGTTGAATTCATATCTGTTGTGCACGAATCCTTGCTGAAAGCCTGCTTCAAACGCCCGCACCCGCTCCGGCTTCAGCCCCGGATTCGGAATGTCGTAGGGGTCTCCGGGCAATCCGTTGAACGTTTCTTCCAGCCGCGGTTCCTTGAATCCCGTGGAGTACGAGAAGCGCAAGCGCGTTCCCGAAAACATTTCGCCCCCGCGCAGCGCCTGCAAAGTCAGCGCAACTCTGGGTACGCCGGTGTTGCCAAAAGCGCTGTCGTGCACCAAGCGTCCCCCGGCAATCACTCCCAGCCGGCCCAGGGTCAACTCCTGTTGCACATACGCATCCTGATTCAGCCGCTGGCCGTGGTTTTGCGCGCCGTAATCCAGGTCGCCCACGAACCCGTTTTCATTTTCCAGGCGGTAGCCGAAGGTGGTGTGCGACCAAATGCGCTCCGTGTAGTCGCCCTGATATTCAAATCCGCCCCGGTTGATGTGGTCCACTTCGTTCGAGGCATAGTCAATCGAGCAGGGAACAGCCGGTCCAGAGTACGCGCAATTTTGCGTGTTCACCCGCTGCGCGTCGCCCGGGTCGAGCTCGTAGTAGCGATAAACATAATCAAATGCGGTGATCCGGTGCTGCCACCCCGAAGGCGCGCTGATCGCCAACTCCGCGCTACCCAACAAATTATTCAGCTGCGACCAGCCATAGGGATTGGCCGGCAGCGGTTCAAACGGCTCCGTAAATCCATTCACCGGAACCAGCGGATCGTAGCCATTAAAACTCCACTCCCCGGGCACGCCGGTATGGCTGTTGGAATGGCGGAAGCGCACTCGCAGCGCAGTCGCATCGTTGAGCGCCGCACCCACGTTCCCGCCTTCCAAAGTATCGGAGTAAGCGTCGTTCACTCCCGATCCGTTCGAATTGAACTGATCGCCGAACACGTTGTAGTCGAACTTGCCCCGCGCCCCCGCCAGCGACGCATGCCCGCTTTCGGTTCCCAGATTCCCGGCGTCCGCGCCGAAGCGTAGTTCGGGAATCCGCGTGCTGCCCGCGCGCGTCCACACCTGCAGCACGCTGGTCATCGCGTCCGTTCCATATAAGGTGCTCTGCGCCCCGCGAACGAATTCCATGCGGTCGCCCTGCGCAAGCGACAGCGTACCGAAGTCAAACGTCCCTCCCGGTTCGTTAATCGTGACCCCGTCGACAATCACTTTGTTGTAATTCGATTCGCCTCCGCGCACGAACAGCGACGACAAACCACCCCGCTGTCCCGCAGTATTCACCACCGCCCCGGGAAGAAACCGCACCGCATCGTCCGCCGCAATGGGCTGCATGGTGGTCAATTGCGCTCCGCTGAGAGTGTCGACGTCCGCGCCCGTCGCCGCGCCGACCACCGGAGTCCCGGTCGCCGTGACCACAACAGTTTCCGCTGCCGTCGCCAGTTGCAATTGCGCCGTAACAAGTTCTTTGAGGTCGCCCGGCTCGATCCCTCTATACGGGGCGAACCCCGGCGCCATCACTTTCACTTCCAGAAGATTAGGATGTGCCGGAAGTCCGCTGAAAGTAGCGACTCCCTCGGCTGAGGTAGCACCGGTTCTTAGAAACGTCCTGACCATCCCCTCGGGGTATCCATCGTTTCTCACATCGGTTATGTCTGTCACCGTAACTGACAGCGAGACCTGCGCCCCCCCCACAGCCGCCCCTTGCGGATCCACCACTTTTACTTTGAGATCGGCCGCAGCAGCAGCCAGAGAAACTGAAAGAACCACCAGAAGAACGCCCACGAATACGCGCATACCTGCCTCCTTTGCACGCGAAAGAGGTTGAAGTAGACGGATCGCGCCGGTCTCCTGGCTTCGCGAGTAAGGATGGGTCCAATTTAGGATGCGTCCCATCCGGTCACGCCCGCGGCCTTCCGGGGATTTCTCCCCGTGGCCGACGAGCCGTTTCCTCGCTTACAGTTGCGCGGCAGCGCGGGATTCTCACCCGCTTCCCTGTCTTCACCGAGCGGCAAAGACGCGCGTTCCAAACGAATCGCAATTAACAAAGAACGAAAGAGCAGAAACAACCGCCGCCCAAAATCTAACGGCTGCACACCGTGAAGTCAAATCAAGATCTCTGCGGCGGCAAACGAAAAAGCGAGAAAGCGGGTGCCCCACCCTTCTCGCGTTCTTGGCGAGAGGGTGGGGATTTTGACTTCGACTCGCTCAGTTACAGAGTCGTCATGTAACCACAGGCCTTTTCACTTCCTCCACCGCCCCACCACATACAGCACAATCGAAAGCACCACGCTGAGCAGCACCGAGGTAGCCAGCGGAAAATAAATTGTCGTGTTCTTACCCCGATGGACGATATCTCCCGGAAGCCTTCCCAGAGGCAGATGCGCCCGTCCCACGATCGTCAGCAGCACTCCCGCAATCAGCAGAACCAACCCAAGCGCAATCAGTACCCGGCCAATATCCGTCAATTCCCAACCTCTCCCAAGGATGTCCCGACCAGTTAAGTCCAAAGCAACTTCAAAAGCAGCGGGCAGGAGTGCCCGCTCCACACCAACAGATCACTACTTCGAGCTGCCCTGCGCCGGTTTATTCTCTGCGGGCTGCACAGGAGCCGTGGCCGCGGCCTTCTGCGTCGCCACCCACTCGTGAATCCTGGTCGATAGCACGTCCAGGGGCAGAGCTCCCGCACCCAGTACTTCATCATGGAAATTGCTCAGGCTGAACTTCTCGCCGAGCTGTTCCTTGGCATACTGCCGCAACTTCAGAATCTCGAGCTGACCAATCTTGTAGCCCAGCGCCTGCGCCGGCCATGCCATGTAGCGGTCGGTCTCGCTCTGCACTTCGGCCTCGTCAATCGCCGAATGCTCGTGAAAGAAATCCACCACCTGCTGCCGCGTCCAGTGCTTGTAGTGAAAGCCCGTATCCACCACCAGCCGGATGGCGCGCAGCATATCGTCCTGCAGGTGACCGTAATAACTATATGGATCCTGAAAGAATCCAACTTCCTTGCCCAGCCGTTCCGAGTAGAGAGCCCAACCCTCAGTGTAGGCCGTGTAGTACTCGTTCTGGCGGAAGGGCGGAAGCTGCGGCAGTTCCTGCGCGATCGCAATCTGCATGTGATGGCCGGGAACGCCTTCGTGATAGGCCGTCGTCTCAAAGTCGACCGTCGTGCCTTTCTCAAAGTTGCTGGTATTAACCATGACATGCGCGGGACGCGACCCATCCAGCGCTCCGTCCATGTACGAAGTCGAAGCCTCTTTCTCGCGGTATTCTTCGATCGGCATTACCACCAGCTTCGCTTTCGGCAGGCGCCCGAACATCGCGGGCAACTTCAAATACATCTGGTCAATATACTTCTGGTAGAGATCGAGAATCTCTTGCCGGGAATGCACGTGAACCTTGGGGTTGGTCGCGAGCGAGGCGCTGAAGCTGTGCAGATCTTTGTAGCCCAGTTGATTGACCACCTGCAGCATCTTGGTTTCGATTTCCTTGACTTCCGCCAGACCGATCTGATGAATTTCCTCCGGCGTTAGATCGGTGGTGGTGCTCTCCTTTACACGGAAGGCGTAGAACTCGGCCCCATTCGGCAGCGCCCAGACGCCAGGCTCGGTGCGGCCTTTGGGCGCGTATTCCTCGCGCACGAAGGTGGTGAATTTGACGTACGCCGGCAGCACCGCTTCGCGAATCGCCGCCAGCCCCTGCTCCCGCAACCGTTTCTGGTCAGCAGCGGAGATCGACTCGGGAAACTTCTCGAAAGGCTGCGCGAACGGCGACGCTTCCGGCGTCTTCGTGGCCAGACCGTTAGCCTGCTCCACTACTTTTTCCAGTAAGACGCGCGGCGGCATCAGTCCCTCGGCCATGCCCTTGCGCATCTGGATCGTGGTCTCATCGAACAACCGCGGCAGTTGCTTCAGCCGCGAAATGTAGTCGTCATAATCCTTCACGCTCTGGAACGAAAGGATCGAAACCAGCTGCGGCATTTCGGTGTGGACTCCGCCGAACTGCGTCACTGGCGTTTCCCAGGGTTTAAATCGCGCTCCTGCGACCGACATCCGCAGGTCCCGCACCATCAGAGTTTTGTTCAGCGCCTCCTGCTCGGGAAAGCCGGTCGTATCGATGGCCTCGAAGCGCGCCAGAAATTTCCTGCTCTGTTCCAGGTCATCGTCAATTGCCTTCTGCGAGAAGTCGTCCAGCTTGTCGTTCCACCGCTTGTCCCCCAGGAACGAAGCGAACAGCGGACTGTTGCGCAGCGTATATTCCCAGCGCTCCGCCAGCAAATCGTTGAGGACTTTTCTGCGGCCCTCAAGGTCGCCCTGCGGCGGCGCCGCAAAAACAGTAGAGCTCAGCAGGAACGTCAGAAAAGCGAACAGGGCAACAACTCGCATGAGGCAAAATCTCCTTCGCAGCGTCGTGAAGCAGCCGTCATTATAAGCCGGGCCGCCCGCGCCCGAATTCGATTTCGTCCGGAGCAGCCCGGACATAGCAGCAGTGTTTTGTTGAAATGTGTGAGGATTTTGACTTCCCCATCGTGATGGCGAATCTCGCAACGTTGCCTCGTTCTCTGCTATGAAGTAATCCCCATTTCTCGCGCAGAATGCCCGCGAGTAATGGGGCACCCGGAAGAGCCGACGGGCTCTATTCTTTGCGATGCAAAGTACTTGACAGGGCCTGCCACTCGCGCTACTCTATCCTTGAATGTTCGACCCGCGGCCCCATCGCATCCGGCGTTTTCCCCGCTCTTCCGGGCAAAGCTCCGCCGAGAGTCCCGCCGAATCAGGTTCTCCGCCGCGCACCGCCCCCGAAGTTTTCCCCGAAGCCTTCGCCGACCTCCGCTTCATTCGCGACACCATGGAGCGCTCCGCCGCCTTCACCGCCGTCTCCGGCTGGGGACAAGTCCTCCTCGGCTCGACCGCCCTCGCCGCCGCCTGGCTCGCGGCTCAGCAGATTTCGAACTTCGCCTGGCTGCGCGTCTGGCTCGCCGAGGGCCTTCTCGCCGCCGCCATCGGATTGCTCTCCTGCACCTGGAAAGCGAACCGCCGCGGCCTCCCGTTATTCTCCGGCCCGGCCCGCAAGGCCGCCCTCGGACTCGCGCCGCCCCTGGTCGCCGGAGCCTTCCTCACGTTCCTGCTGTTTCGCGCCGGCCTGCAGTCCGCCCTGCCCGCCACCTGGCTGCTGCTCTACGGCGCCGGCATCATGACCGGAGGCTCGTTCTCGGTTCCCGCGGTCCCCGTCATGGGCGTCTGCTTCATGCTGCTCGGCGGCCTGGCTGTCCTCGGCCCCGCAGCCTGGGGCAACTGGTTTCTAGCCGCCGGCTTCGGTGGCCTCCACATCGTCTTCGGACTCTTCATCGCTAGGAGGCACGGTGGCTAGACCGCTTCCATCCCACCGCAAGCCCGCCCAGCCCGAGCCTGGGATTGCTGGCAAGTCTCCCGAGAAGCCTCGTGCCCGCCAGAAGCGCGAGCACCTGCATGACGAGAATCTGCATAATCAGAATTTGCATAACCAGAATCTGCATAAAAAGCCCAGCGAACCCGCCCCCGCCCGCGAGCATCCCCCCGCCATCGCCCCCGAACTCCCCGAGCTCGACCGCCTGATTCACGAGCGCATCCGCCTCGGCATCGTCAGCGCCCTCGCCACCAACGATTCCCTCAGCTTCAACGACCTCAAGCGCGTGCTCAAAACCACCGACGGCAACCTCAGCGTCCACGCCCGCAAGCTCGAAGAAGCCCAGTACATTTCCTGCGTAAAGTTTTTCGAAGGCCGCGTCCCCCGCACCGAATACCGCCTGACCGCGACCGGCCGCCGCGCCCTTGCCGAATATTTAGATCAGATGGAAGAATGGATCCGCGTCACCAGGGAGGAATAGGTGATCGAATGAACGTCTTTCGGGGCCCCCTCCTCGAACCAAATCAGTAAACTTACGCATTTTTCAAATTAACGCTTGCAATGTTTTCGATTCATCTGGTATAAACAATTCACCGAGAGCAGTGTGTGGCTAGCCGGGTGTATTGTTTGCAACTCTCGTCGCGCGTCCGGCATCTAAAGCAGTGAGAGGGCGTAAGGCCTTCAAGTTGTCCCGGCCACGGGACTTGATTCGGAAACACCAGTAGGTTTCTGAAGGGTACCTTCAAAGCAAGGACCTCCAAAAGTAAGATCTTTTCTCAATTTTCTGTCTTCCGCTTCGGCGTGCGCCGAGATATCGGTGCATCTGTAAATTCCTGAGCGGAAGGCCATACCGTTGCGCGCCGTAATCGCAATGAGCACGAACCGGGAAGGGTGCGACTTTGAGTCGCACCGATAGAGCCGCAAAAGATCGCGGGCTTTAGCCCCCTGAGGTTCCGCTCTCCCGTTCGCCGCCCGGAATTCCTGAT
>CAWDBW010000062.1:0-45490 GCA_963800405.1 uncultured Acidobacteriota bacterium | reverse complement strand
CCGAGTTCGGCTTCCACTCGTTCATCCTTGATCATCCCGTGGTGCACATCGCCATTGCGCCGGATGGAACCACCAATGTCCTGACTCCTCGGGTGCCGCAGGCTCCTTCCGGGCGCGCGCCGATCGAGCGGTTATTTGCGCTGTCGATCGATCATCTGTCAGTGCAGAACGGTGAACTGCAGTGGGGCGACCAAAGAATTCCTCTCGACTTGGCCGTGCATGACACCAACCTGCAAATGGATTACTCATTTTTGCGGGGCCGTTACGAGAGCCATCTTGCGCTCGGGAAAGTCGACACCGCCTTTGCGGATTTCCGCCCGTTCGCCTGGATGACCTCGGTTGACTTCAGCCTGGGCACGAACTTTGTTGACGTGAAATCGCTGCAGTGGAACTCGGGCCGGTCGTCTCTGCAGGCCAGCGGACGCATCACCGATTTCCGCAATCCGCGTCTGGACGCGGCCTACGATGCCAAGGTCGATCTTGCGGACGCGGCCGCAATTGCCCGCCGGCATGATCTGCGCGCCGGTGTGGCCGAGTTCAAGGGCAGCGGCCATTGGCTCCTCAATGAATCTGCACTGAATGAAGCCTCGCTGAATCAAAGCGAGTTCACCGTTTCCGGTGCGCTCAGCCTGCGCGACCTGGGCTGGCAGGACGATCAGCTCACGCTCAAACAGGCCAGCGCAACTTCGGATTATCTGGTTACGGATCAGCAGATCAAGCTCTCGAAGCTGCAGGGAAAATTGTGGGGCGGGAGTGTTGCCGGCGATGCTCAGGTGGATAACTGGTTGCACGGCATCCCGATGCCGCCGCCGGGTAAGGTGAGGAAGGGCGCGGAAAACCTTCCCGTCATTACTGCGGCTCGGCCCCCGCTGAAGAAGGGTGAGAAAACGAAGTTGCCGGGCGTGCAAAGTGGTGCGGTGCATCTTCGGCTGCGCGATATTTCCGCCGCGGAAACGGCGGCGGCCCTCGATGTTCCGGCGCACCCGCTCGGCCATTTTCACCCTGCAGGCTTGGCCACGGGAACCGCCGACGCGGTCTGGAAAGAATCGTACAAGAACGCCGAAGTCGCACTCGCGGTTGACGTGAGCCCGCCGCCGCATCCCGCTGGCGGAGAATTGCCGGTCACGGCCCACTTCCAGGGTAAGTATCGTGCCGCCGGCGACTCGCTCGAAGTGGCTCAGTTCAACTTGTCTACCCCGGCGTCGCGAGTGCAGGCTTCTGGAACTCTCGCAGGCACTTCAACCCTGCACATTTCCGTTTCAACTTCGAACCTGGAAGAGTGGCGGCCGCTGGTTACGGCGCTGGGTGGCCCCACCAATCTGCCGTTCCGCGTGGATGGCAATGCCACGTTCAACGGGGTTGCCGGCGGCTCGTTTTCCGCCCCCACTCTGGCCGGGACGCTGGTCGCCGAAGATTTCGAATTCGCCATGCCCGCGACTTCGCGCACCCCCCCGCAGCGGGTGCATTGGGATTCCCTGGCCGCCACCATTCAACTCTCTTCGCATGAGCTTGCTTTGCGCGGTGGCACGCTGCGGCGCTCCGACACCAGCGCCGACTTCGAGGTCAGCGCCGCTTTGCAAAAGGGACAGTTGACCGAAGACACCCCGTTTACCGCGCGAGTGAACCTGCACAATGTGGACGTCGCCTCGACTGCGGCACTCGCCGGTTTCGACCGGCCGGTTTCAGGGACGGCCGATGTATCTCTCCAGATCCTGGGAACACGGGCGCATCCCCAGGTGCAAGGCCACATTCATGCCACCGATGCTGCGGCCTACGGCGAAGCCATCGAGGAGTTCGATGCGGACTTGAACATCCTCGGCAGCGAGACCGCGCTCAATAATATTCATCTCACCCACGGCGACGCCGAGGTTACCGGCATGGCCGCCTTTACCCCGGCGACCAGCAGTTTCCGGCTTGATCTTAAGGGAGAGAATTTCGACTTGGCGCAGGTGCGCCAGATTCATCTGGATGAGTTGCCCGTTGAGGGCAGCGCCGACTTCACCCTGAAGGGCTCCGGCACGCTCGATGCCCCGCAGATCAACGCCACGGTCCACGTGAGCGACCTCACGTTCGACCATGAACTTTCCGGCGATATGGATTTTGAGACCACCACGAAAGACGGCGAACTCCGCGTCAGTGGACAGTCCAACTTTCCCAAGGGCAAGCTCTCGATCGCAGGCAGCGTTGCCATGCACGGCGACTATCCCGCGAACATCACGGCGCAGACCGATCATCTCGATCTCGACCCTATCTGGCGCGCTTATCTCGGACAGCAACTCACCGGACACTCGTCCGTGAGCGGTTCGATCACCATGAAGGGGCCGCTGCGCTATCCGCGGCAGTGGACGCTGCAGGGAACCGCCACCGATCTTTTCATCGACGTGGAATACGCCAAGTTGCACAACCAGGGTCCAGTGAGTTTCACCTACGCTGGCCAGACTGCGGTCATCGCTCCGGGTCACCTGGTGGGCGAGGGAACGGATGTGACAGGGCACGGCTCCATTCATTTCGCGGGCGCAAAGGAACTCGATATGGCGGCCGACGGGCAGGTTGACCTCAAACTGCTGAGCGGCATCGACCCGAATCTCACTGCTTCCGGCCTGATGACGGTTCATATGACACTGGGAGGGACGCTGAGCGAGCCCATCCCCCTGGGCAGCATCGAGGTCAAGAACGGAGCCGCCAACTATGCCGGGCTGCCCAGCGGAGTAAGCGAGATGAACGGCTCGCTGGCATTTACCCGCGACCGCGTCCACATCGTGCAACTGGCGGCGCGCACCGGGGGCGGCACGCTCGACCTGAAAGGCGACGCCACCAACTACAACCGCCAACTCAATTTCAATCTCACGGCAGTGGGAAAAGATGTGCGCCTGCGCTATCCGCCGGGCGTCAGTTCGACGGCAGACGCCGAATTGCACTGGGTGGGGAACCGCTCGGCTTCCACGGTTTCCGGCGACGTCCTGGTCACCAAGTTGGCGGTAACGCCCGGCTTCGACTTCGGGTCGTACCTGCGAGCGCAGCCGCCAGTCGGCGGCGACTCACGCCAGCCAATTCGCCGCTCTACAACGTGAAGCTCGACGTGGCCGTGCATACCGCGCCCGAACTGCAGATGAAGACCGCGGTGGCTCGGCTGTCGGGCGATGCCAATCTGCGCTTGCGTGGTTCGGTCGCGCGTCCCAGCGTACTCGGCCGTGCCGACATCCTGGAAGGCGACGCGACTTTCAACGGCATCAAGTTCCGCCTGGAACGCGGCGATATCACTTTCGCCAATCCGGTCGCGATCGAGCCTCAGGTCAACCTGCAGGCCACCACTCACGTCCGCAACTACGATCTCGACGTCACCGTGACCGGAACGCCCGATCGTCTCAACGTGAACTATCGTTCCGAGCCGCCGTTGCCGAAGTCCGACATCATCGCGCTGCTGGCCCTGGGCCGCACCAGCGAGGAATCCGAGCAGCTGCAGCAGCAGTCCGGCCAGACCGTGTTTACCGATGAAGCCTCGAACCTGATCATCAACCAGGCCATCAACTCCACCGTCAGCAGCCGCATGCAAAAACTTTTCGGCGTCAGCCGGATCAAGATCGATCCCCAGGGTCTGACCACGGAAACCAATCCCACGGCGCGCGGCCCGCAGGTCACCATCGAGCAGCAGTTCGCTAACAACATTTCTCTTACCTACAGCACCAACGTTTCGCAAAGCTCGCAGCAGATTATTCAGGGCGAGTACTACGTCAATCGGAGCGTTTCGATCGTGGGCACGCGCGATCAGAACGGCGTGGTCAGCTTCGACGTCCGCGTGCGGCACCGCAGGAAATAAAGTATTCTCACGGGCGATTCCCGATGCGCCCGCCGCATGACCACTCTGCCGAAATCGCCGATTTTCAACAGCTTGCGTCAACGCATGGTCGACTCCCAACTGCGGGCGCGTGGCATTGCCGACGAACGTGTGCTCGACGCCATGGCTGCGAGTGCCGCGCCATGGATTCGCGCCCGAACGCTATCGCGACCAGGCGTATGAAGACTATCCTCTGCCCATTGGCCAGGGCCAGACGATCTCCCAGCCGTATATCGTGGCGCTCATGCTGGAAGCTCTGGCGCTTTCGCCGGCCGACCGGGTGCTCGAAGTCGGCACCGGGTCCGGCTACGTGACGGCATTGCTCGCCGAGCTGGCAGTGCAGGTTATTTCGCTGCGAGCGCCACGCCTCTCTGGCTGATCCGGCCCGCGACACTGCTTGCCCGCATGGGCTACACCAACGTGAGAATCATGGTGGCAGACGGAACCCTGGGATTTCCAGAATGTGCCCCCTATGATGCGACCATCGTTTCAGCGGCCGCGCCCGAGGTGCCGCAAGCCCTGCTTGCACAACTGAAGGAAGGCGGACGCATGATCATCCCAGTGGGCACACCTGATTCTCAGCAGCTGCAGTTGATCCGTATAGAAGACGGCCAGCCGCGAATCGCGCTGCGGGAACTCTGCCGGTTTGTGCCCCTGGTATCCGGGGAAGGGTTGTAGGTGTTGGGTCTTAGGTGTTAGGTGTCAGGCCATGCCGCGTTGGCCTACGGCGTTGATCCAGCCGGAGAAGCGGATCCCCGAACACCTGCGACCCAACACCTAGCCCGGCAGCCGATGCCCCGCACCCTGCATTACAATCGACCTGGTGCCCGTCCTACACAACTTGCGCGTCACTCTGGAAATGATCAAGTGGGAGCACTCCATCTTCGCGCTCCCGTTCGCGCTGTGCGGCGCCATGCTCGGCGCCGGAGGACTTCCCTTCGCTGCATCAACTGGTGTGGATCATCGTCGCCATGGTCGCGGCGCGTTCCGCCGCCATGGCGTTCAACCGCTGGGCCGACGCCGCCATCGACGCCGCCAACCCGCGCACCAGCACCCGCGCCTTGCCCGCCGGACATCTCTCTCCCGCGTTCGTGGTCACGTTCGTCGTGGTTTCCAGCGCGGTCTTCATCTTCGCCGCAAGCCAGCTCAACCGACTCTCGCTCATGCTGTCTCCGGTGGCCTTGGCCGTGCTGCTGCTCTACTCCTACACGAAACGGGTTACGCGCTGGTCGCATCTCGTGCTTGGATTCGCGCTTGGCATAGCGCCCTCGGCGGCCTGGATCGCGGTGCGCGGCTCGCTCGATCCCCGCATCCTGCTACTCACCGCCGCCGTCACTTTCTGGGTGGGAGGCTTCGATGTTCTCTACGCCTGCCAGGATCTCGATTTCGACCGCGAGGCTGGGTTGCACTCCATTCCGCGCTACGTCGGCATTCCCGCCGCGCTGTGGATCGCGCGGGGCTTTCACCTGATCATGGTGGGCCTGCTCATCGCCCTGCTGATCGTCTTCGGCCTGGGCAAGCTTGCGATGTGCGGGGTTCTGACGGTGATCCTGCTGCTGCTCTACGAACATTCGCTGGTCCGGCCCAACGACCTGTCGAAGCTGAATGCCGCCTTTTTCACTATGAATGGAGTCATCTCGGTGCTGTTCTTTGCGTTTGTCGCGGGAGATCTGCTGGTGCGGAAATGACTGGTGGATAATCTGACGGATTAGTCCTGTACCGTCGTCCCGGCAAACCGGGTTGGTTTTTGAACAGAATCCTGCGATATCATCAAAGAGATGTCTGCCACGCACGCCTTTCAGCCCCACGCTTTTCAAACGGACGACCCGCACCTGGCGCCGATCCACGCCAAAGTTCTGGCCGGCGAGCGCCTGAACTCCGACGATGCCCTCGCCCTCTACCGCACCGGCGACATTCTCGCCGTGGGCTGGATGGCCAACTCCGTGCGCGAGCGCATGCATGGCGACAAGACGTATTTCAACGTCAATCGGCATATTAATCCGACGAATGTGTGTGTGGCTGCCTGCCGCCTGTGCGCCTTCGGCCGCAAGAAGGATACGCCCGGCGCCTACACGATGGCGCTCGACGAGGCGTTCGAAACCGCGGCTTCCGGCTACACCGAGGCGGTCACCGAATTTCACATCGTGGGCGGACTGCATCCTGACTTGCCGTTTCAGTACTTCCTTGATCTCTGCTCCGGCCTGAAGCAGCGTTTTCCGCAAGTGCATCTCAAGGCCTTCACCATGGTCGAGGTCGCGTACCTGTCGAAGCGGGCCAAGCTTTCGATTCGCGAGACGCTGGAACAACTGAAAGCTTCGGGCGTGGATTCTCTGCCGGGCGGGGGCGCCGAGATTTTTGCCGACCGCGTGCGCCACATCATCTGCGACCACAAGATTGACGGCGACCAGTGGCTCGAAACCGCCAAGCTGGCTCACCAGATCGGATTGAAGTCGAACGCGACCATGCTCTACGGCCATGTCGAAAATGATGAAGACCGCGTCGACCACCTGCTTAAACTCCGCGCCTTACAGGACGAAACCGGTGGCTTTCAGACGTTCATCCCGCTGGCCTTCCATCCCGACAACACTGCGCTGCAGCATCTGCCGAAAACCACCGGCATGCTCGACATCAAGCAGATCGCCGTCAGCCGCCTGGTGCTCGACAACTTTCCGCACATCAAATCGTACTGGCAGATGGTCAGCGCCAAAATGGCGCAGATCTCTTTGCGCTTCGGCGCCGACGACATGGATGGCACCGTGATCGAAGAAAAGATTTATCACGACGCCGGAGCGACCACCCCGCAAGGCATGCGCCGCGAAGAGCTGGAACGCCTGATCCGCGCCGCCGGCCGCGAGCCCATCGAGCGCGACACGCTCTATCGGCCTGTCACTCGCACTGAGACATCAGTTACGGTTGCGGTCTAGCGGCAACTCTCGTAGCGCGACGATGCTTTCGCCTATGCAAGCCTCTCCTTAGTCGATGTAAAGAATGCTTGACACAATGTAAGGCATGGTTTACATTGCGATTTCGAGGAGGATTCTTGCATGCCAACTGATTCAGAGAACAAATCTCGCTGGCCGGTATCCGATATGTTGCTGCGCGGCACGTTCGCAACTCAGGCGGCCGCCGAGCGCCGATTAGTCGTGCGCAACAAAATCGTTGGAGCTCTCATATTCGTGGCAGTTATGTCGGAGCGGGTGTATCCCAAACGGATTACAGCGGAGATCGCCTTGTTCGTCGTCGCAGCCGCCTGCACGTATTACGCATGGGAGAAGCGGAAGTACTTCCTGAGCCTGGACGAACTGCCGCGGCGGATCGAGATGGAGGGCATGGCGTGGGCCTACTCGATTGGTCTGCTGGCAGCTTTGTGGCTTGCCGGCATCGGCTATGCGGTTTCTTTGCATTGGCCGCTTGATCCCAAGCTGCTGTTTTGGGTGCCATTTCTGCTATTGGCGGTCGTGCTGGGGTTGGTCAAGGGCCTCTATCGCTATTTCGCGTCGCGGCGGTACTAGATGCGAAACGACGTGCGCGTCCTGCGGGCCCGGCACAGCCTCACGCAAGCGGAACTAGCCGACCGCCTCGGCGTTTCCCGCCAGACGGTGAACGCGATCGAGACCGAGAGGTATGATCCGAGCCTGCCTCTCGCTTTCAAGATCGCGGCCGTGTTTGGCCAGCCCGTGGAAAAAATATTCTTTGCGGAAAATCGCAGCGTCGGGATTCGGCCATCTGCAAAATAACTTGGGGGAAGGCGCCCCCGTCACTCTCCGGGCATAACTCCACTGCTCCGCGCATTCTCTTGCTTAGCGTGTCGAGGGTTCTCGCCTGGGTGTGACAGCCCGGTAGAGTCGGAACTGTCCCAATATAGTAGCCATCCTCATCGGGCTCGATGACAACCGTGAATTTTCGCTGATTCCGCATCGGTGAACTCCGGTTTCAATGGCACCACTCGCATATATGTCAATGCGTCGGCTGTGTCGCGCTTAGTTTTTGCAACTCCTCCACCGACGTATTCAGCAGATTCCGCAGCACGGCGACTTCGGCGACGATTCCCGCGTGTAGAGCCGGATCCACATCCGGAGCGAACAGCGGCGAATGATTCGACGGCAGCTCGATTCCGGCAGCCTTGGCCTGCGCGAACTTTTCAGGATCAGCCCCGCCCAGGCTGAAATAAAATCCAGGGATGCCCTGGTCGACGAAATAAGAAAAATCTTCTGATGGCGTGATCGGCTCGGCGGTTACGACTTTGCCTTTGCCGAGCGCCGCTTCCAGCGGCGCCCGCAACCGCTCGGCCAGCGCCGGATTGTTATAGACCAGGTCCGTACCTTCATAGCGTTCCACCAAAGGTTCCCGCGGCGCGCCCGCCGCCGCCGCTTCGGCCTTGGCAATGCGCGTGATGGCCGCCAGAACTTGCTTCCGCACATCCTGCTTATAAGTCCGCACCGTCAGCCCCATCTCGGAGTGGTCGGGAATGATGTTGTTCTTCGTTCCGGCTTGAATGTAGCCGACCGTCACCACCGCCATTTCGCCCGGCCGCACCTCGCGCGAGACGATGGTCTGCAATGAAAGAATCGTCCGCGCCGCGATCACGATAGGATCGATCGCAGTGTTCGGCATGGCGCCATGCCCGCCCTTGCCATAAATCGTAATGTGCACCGAATCCGCATTCGTGTTGTAAATGCCCGGAGTAATCGCGGCCATCCCCGCAGGCAGCGCGTTGCCGACGTGCAACGCCACGGCCACGTCCGGTTTGGGAAAACGCGTGAATAATCCGTCGCGAACCATCCCTTCCGCGCCCGCAATTGTTTCCTCGGCCGGTTGGCCGATCAGCATTAGCGTCCCATGCCAAGTATCTTTACTGCGCGCCATGATCTCGGCCGTGCCCAGAATGGCTGCCATGTGCAGGTCGTGCCCGCAGGCGTGCATGACCGGAACGTCGCGCCCGGCGTCATCTTTGGCGTGCACCGTGCTGGCGTAGGGCAGCCCGGTTTTTTCCTCCACGGGAAGTGCATCCAGTTCCGTGCGCAACATAATCGTTGCCCCCGGCCCATTCTTCAGGATGGCCACCACGCCCGTCCCGCCGACGTGTTCGGTCACGTCATACCCCGCGCTGCGCAAGTGAGCCGCCAGCTTCAGCGCGGTTTGCGTTTCGTGTGACGAAAGCTCCGGGTTCTGATGCAGATCAAGATAGAGTGCGTGCGCGTCGGGATAAGCACTTTCCAATTCTTTCGAGGACACAGTTTGCGCACAAGCCACAGCGGAGAGTAGTGCCAACAGCAGAAATCTGGCCCAAGTCATAGGACCCGGATCATATCCGACCCGATCCGGCGCCTGCAAACCGTCCCGCAATGTTTTTTATGCAACAGATTCCCGAAGTCGGCCATCTCACCCAGTAAGCCGTTCAATTCTCTGCTTGCCTTTTTTGGGCCGGGTGTACAATTCGGCTTAGAAAGCACTTGGTTGAGCACTTCGTAAGCAAGGCCGAGGCGCTATGAACGTTCACGTCAGTTACCGTCTTCACAAAATTCCCGCCGTCGAAAAAGACATCCAGCATCAGATCGAAAAACTGCAAAAACGCCTGCAGGTGTTTCGTCCTGAACTCATTCACTTAAAGGGCGTGGTCGAGGAAATCTCGCCCGGTGAGGGCGCCAGCGTGTCGCTGAACCTGCGCTTGCCGTCGGGTCAGATGGCGGTGCAAGTCTCGGCTGCGAACGCCGCTGCCGCGGTGAAGAGTGCGTTTGAAGATCTGCTGCAGCAGGTCAACAAGCACAAGGAAATCCTGCGCTCGTCGCACAAGTGGCAGCGGGGCAAGCGCGGCGACAGCGCCCGGCCCGGCGCCGTAGCGCGGGAAGTCCCGTTCGAGCAAACCCTGGCCGTCGTATTTCCGCCCACCATTTCCGCGGACGATGTCCGCTCCTATGTAAACGTCAATCTGGCCCGCCTCGACCGCTTCGTCGAGCGCGAAATCTATTTCCGCGAGGCGCAGGATTTGATCGCCGCCGACAGCCTGTCGAAAGAAGAAGTGATTGACGAGACCATTGCCGCCGCCCTGGGCGATGCTCAGGAAAAGCCGGAACGGCTGGCCCTCGAACCCTGGCTCTACCGGCTGGCGCTGCGAGCGTTGGACGAACTCTCGCGCACCGACGAGAGCAACGGCAACGCCCGGCCGCTGGAAGACTCCGCGCGCCCGCGCAATGTGAAGGCCAGCGATGAGGCCGAACTGCAATTTCACCAGCCCGACGAATCCATCACCGGCGCCACGGTGATTGCCGACGCCCGCGTGGCCACGCCAGAACAGATCATGGCCTCTGACGAACTCCTGCGCCTGATTGCCTCGGCTTTGCGCGATCTGGGCTCCGGCCCGCGCGAAGCTTTCATCCTGCACGCGCTCGAAGGCTTCAGCGTCGAGGAGATTGCCGGGATCACCGGCCTTTCGGGTGAGCGCGTACTCACCTTCGTTTCTGCCGCACGCGACCACCTGCGCAAGGCGCCCGGGCTGGCCAATCAGTTTCCCGGCCGCTTCGCTCCGACCGGCGCCGCTTAATTCCAAGCTCGATTTCTGGGGAGGTCATTCATGACCATTACTCGCGAACAAATCCGTGAATTAGCTGAATTTCAAGACGTAAAATCCTGCGCCGTCAGTTTTTATTTCCAACCCTCAACGCCCCGCAACAAGGCGCACAAGGAAGACACGATCCTCATCAAGGACCTGGCCCGCGAAGCCCTGCGCACCCTGGAAAGCAAGGGCTCCGAGGGCAAAGAAAAGAAGGGCAAAGAAAATAAAGATTGCGCCCGCGCCGACTTGGACCGCATCCTGCGCCTGTCGGGCGAACTGCGCAGCAACGGAACCCACGGCAAAGCCGTGTTCGCCTCCGCTGCGCACAACCTCTGGCGGGAATATGACGTGCCCGCCAGCCTGCCGGGCACGCAGCTTTTCGTCGACCGCCATTTCCATCTCAAGCCGCTCGCCTACTTGCTGGGCGCTTTTCCGCGGCTCGGTGTGGTGCTCGTGGACCGGCACCGGGCTCGCATCTTCGACCTGCGTCTCGGCGAGTTGACCGAGCGCGAGGACTTGTTCCGTCCGCAGCCCCGCCGCGGCCGCAGCGACGGCTTCGCCGGCTATGACGGAGGTCACGCCCAACGCCGAGTCGAAGACGAGACTCGCCAGCATTTCAAGAATGTCGCCGAGGCTTTGAAAGAGCTGCTGGAAAAAGGTGTCTTCGAGAAATGGATTCTTGCGTGCCCAGATTCTCACCGCTCACTGCTCGAGCCGCAGTTGCATTCCTACGTGAGTCAGGCGCTCATCGGACGCTTTCATGCCGACCTGGCCCACGCGACCGGCGACGAGATCCGCACTCATGCGCAGCAAATTGTCGAGCGCTGGCAAGCCGACCGGCGCCGCGAACTCGTCGGCCAAGCGCTCAGCCTGGCGCGCGGCAACGGGCGCGGCGTCACCGGACTGCGCCGCGTTTTGCGTTCGCTGGAACTCGGAGAAGTGCAGACTCTGCTGCTTGGCGAAAACCTGCAGGCGCACGCCGTCGAATGCTCGGGATGCGGGCACCTCGACGCGCATCTTGTTAGTTTCTGTCCAGTGTGCGGCCGGGCCACACAAGAAATGGTCGACGTCGGCGAGGCCATTCTTCCCTGGGCGATTCGCCGCGACATCGAAACGTTTTATGTGAAAGATGATCCGGAATTCGACAAGGTGGGAAACATTGCCGCGCTGCTGCGTTACCGCTCGGAAAATGTGCAGCCAATTTCCGCAGCGGTCGCAGATGAACTGGGCCGGGCCGGCGCCGCATACCCCGGCCGCCTCCGCCGCTTCGCCAGCCGCTGAGGGGCACGGAAGCGAAAAGCATCAACCACGAAGGACACAAAGTCACACGAAGGAAAAACTTGGAGCAAGACCTTCGCGGTACTTCGTATCCCTCGTGGTTTATACCTTTGTCGTTCGGCGGCAAAGTGACTCGCTATTGTAACCCCCTCGGCGTGAAGCAGCGCTCTTCCCCGTGATATGCTTCCCGATTCACCTGCAAGTTTCGCCGTCGTAAGTGAACATCGATCTGGAGGACTAGTGACCTTCTCGCGCCGTGATTTTGTGAAGACGTCTGTGCTCGGAGCCGTTGCCGCCGGAGTAGGAGCGAACTCAGCGGCCCCTGCCGCTCGTGCTGAGAACGGCCAGCCAGCGCACGTTTCGCCCGATTCTCCCAAGCGCCCGGTCATTATCTGCGCCCACAACGGCTATGCCTATGTGGAGGCCGCTTACGCCTTCCTCAAGAGCGGCGGAGATACGCTTGCTGCCGGCATCCGCGTGGTCAAAGGGCCGGAGGATGATCCTAACGACGATTCCGTCGGTCTGGGCGGTCTGCCCAACGAAGAAGGCGTGGTCGAACTCGATGCCTGCTGCATGCATGGCCCTACCCGCCGCGCCGGTTCGGTGGGCGGCGTTCGCAACATCAAGAATGTGTCGATGGTTTCCAAAGCCGTGATGGAGCATACCGGCCACGTCATGCTGGTCGGCGAAGGTGCGGAACGATTCGCCGTGGCTTTAGGATTTCCGCGGGAGAATCTGCTGACCGAGCGCTCGCGTAAGATTTGGCTGCTGTGGAAGGAATTTAATTCCGATCGCGACTGGTGGGGGCCGGGACTGGCCGATCCGCACTGGCAACCGCCCGCGCCTGCGTCCAAGCCGCAGGCCAAGATGAAGCAGGATATTTGGCAGGACCGCATTCAGCAGCTGCGGCAGCGCGCCGCCGATCTCGGCATCGAGCCTGAGTTTCAGATCGCGGCGGTTCGTCGCGTCCTGTTTCCGCCCACCGGCACGATTCACTGCTCGGTGCTCAATGAGAAAGGAGAAATGTCGGGCATCACCACCACCAGCGGCCTGGCCTTCAAACTGCCCGGCCGTTGTGGAGACTCGCCCATTATCGGCGCGGGCTGCTATACCGATCAGGACATCGGTTCCGCGGGCGCGACCGGCAGCGGAGAAGAAAATATCAAGGTCGCGGGAGCTCACACCATCGTCGAGAACATGCGTCATGGCATGTCCCCGCAAGAGGCCGGCCTGGATGCGCTCAAGCGCATCGTCCGCAACTACAACGGCGACATGAATAAAATCCACTTCATGGATATGACCTATTACGTCTTGCGCAAAGACGGCGCCTACGCCTGCGTCTCTCTCTGGGAAGGATATTCCGCCGGCAATCCCCACACCTTTGCCGTGCATGACGGCACCCTGCGCTCCGAAGTCGCGACTCCTCTGCTCAAGGGATATTCGCAGGAGTGGCCGCCCATGCCCAACGTTCCAGAGGAATTGAAAAAAGATTCCGAGTATCTGAAATGAGCTTTTGGCTCGCGGAGCGAGAACTTGGCGAGACAGTGCGGAATCTTGTCTGGCCAAGGCCAAAAGGGAATGGGAAAAACGGAGACACTTTGAAAAACTTCGCAACGCGGTTCGCGCTGTTGCTGTTTCCACTCTATTTGTTAACCACCGTTCAGGCTCAGGTCAAAGCAGGATGTCCGAATGGTGAGCCCCCCGCCTTTGGATATTTCGTCAACGTTTCTGCGGACGCCGGCGTTGGAAAGGACCATAAGAAAACGACCGAAAAGATTTGTTGGGTAGTCGCCCAATCGAAGACCGGACAGGATAAGCTTGAATCTCAAGACCAGTACGCCGACTTAACCTCCCAATACTCATACACCGTTGCTCCGACCGGCATCAGCGCATCCGTCAGGCTCTACGGGCAGGTCAACAACATCAAGAGAGGCTTCGGCAGCGGACACGCCAATATTTGGCTGATGTGGCACGACACGCTCACATTCCATAGCAAACTGATTCCGCTGGCACCCGACCCGAAAGATCTCATAAATCATCCTGCCCAGTTCCCCATGATGGTGGCCAAAAGCATGATCAAGGTCACGGTGAAACTGCTGCAGGACCAGCCCCAGTGCGCCGGAGGAACGGGCCAATACTTCAAGTACAAGACGGGCATCCTTGTCGCCGCACGGAGCAGCGCGGGCGGCGACGCGATTGGACCTGTGAAAGGGCCTGAGGGATCCACACAGGAGGATTGGTTCGCGAAAGTGGATCAGTGCGGGAAGGTGTCCGATCCCGTCACTCTCATGGTACTCAACGGCAAAGACCTGGCGATCCACATCACCGTCGACGATATCACGGAGTCGTACCTTGATTACAACGAAAACCCTGAGGGCCACCTCAAGGCGGAATTGTCGAACGTGCGGGTGTGCGTGGTGCGTCCCGCGAAGCCGGCGGATCTCACCGTCACCTCGGCCAGCGGCGCCAGTTACTGGTGTCCATAAACTGTCAGCGCGGTTACTTGCGCAGACGCAGCCACTTCTTCTTTAAGTCGTCGTCACTGGCAATGGTTCCGTCCGCGCGCCGCGCGGCCAGGTGCGAAAGGTTCGCCATCAGGGTATTCATGCCGTTGGCCAGCTTGACGAACATGACGGCTTCATTGGTCGGTGAGAAGTACACGCGATCAATGCTGTTGTGCGCCCCGTACCCTTCCTGAATAATTAAGAGAATGGCGCTCTCTCCGTCAGTAAGAACCCTCTTAGGCATAGAGACACTCCACCAGGCACGAATTCACAAGAATCTTACCTTCACGTCCGGACCCTTCTCCAGATGAATGCTTTCCACGAAGCGCACCTTGCCCGTGCGCAAGGTCATGATCACCGAGGAAGTTCGCGTGCCCTCGCCAAAGAAGCGCACGCCCTTGAGCAGAGCTCCGTCGGTGACACCGGTCGCGGCGAAAATCAGTTGCTTGCCCGGAGCCAGGTCTTCTGCCTCATAAATTCTCTTCTTGTCTTTGATGCCCATCCGCGCCAGGCGTTCCTCCTGATCCGGCTTCACCACCAGGCGCCCCAGCATGTATCCGTTCAGGCAGCGAATCGCCGCGGCCGTAATCACGCCCTCGGGTGCGCCGCCCGAGCCCATGACCGCGTGTACTCCGGTGCCGATCACCGCCGCCGCGATACCGGCCGAAAGGTCGCCATCGCCGATCAGCCGGATGCGCGCCCCGGCCGCGCGAATGTCGGCAATTAGCTTTTCATGACGCGGGCGGTCGAGCACGATCACGACCAGGTCTTCCACATCGCGGTCCAGCCGCTTCGCAATATTTTTCAGATTATCGGCGACGGGCGCATCCAGGTCGACTGCATCCTTGCATGAAGGCCCCACCACAATTTTTTCCATGTAGCAGTCGGGAGCGTTGAGCAATCCTCCGCGCTCGGATGCCGCGAGCACCGTAATCGCCCCCGGCGCGCCCGTGGCGCACAGGTTCGTGCCTTCGAGCGGATCGACCGCAATGTCGACCTCGGGAACTTCCATGCCGTCGGGAAACTCGGCGCCCACGCCTTCGCCGATGTAGAGCATGGGCGCCTCGTCGCGTTCGCCCTCGCCGATCACGATGGTGCCACGCATCGGGATCGTGTCCATGGTTCGCCGCATGGCTTCGGTCGCCACCTGGTCGCTGAGCTTACGTTCGCCCTGTCCCATGGTGCGCGCCGAATCGATCGCGGCCACTTCCACAACGCGCAGGAAGCGCGAGGCCAGATCGCTCTCAATGTTTTCTCCGAAAATTCGGGCCTTGCCCTCTGGACGAGTTGTGCTCATGGATGTCGCCGTCTCCCGTGCGCTGGAGGTGCGTTCGCTCCGCGCCGGGTTGAGACTATAGCGCAACCGCGGGCAGGATTGGAAGCAGTGCTAGCGGGGACAGCCGCCCCCAGCTGTCCGCCGAGCGAAACTCGGCTGCTCTTGACGCTAGCGCAATTGCCGGGCAGCGGCCAGCATCTCATCCGCCCGCGCGCGTACCCGTATATCTTCAGTGAAGTTGCACCAGCGGGCAGTCTTAGACGAGTCCAGCAGAAATTCCGCCGGCCGCGCAATGTCTTGCCCATCCGGCCCGCCTCCTGGATGCAGGATGTGATAGCGCCGAATCACCGCTGCATCAGGATCCGACAAAATGGGGAAGGTAAGGCCGGCTTTGTTGGCGAGATCCCGCGACACTTCGGGCGCGTCGACGCTGATCGCTACCGGCAGCACGCCGGCAGCTTCAAACTCTGTCAGATGTTTTTCGATGCCTCGTAACTCGAGGACGCAGAAGGGTCACCAATAGCCGCGATAGAAAATCAGCAACACCGCCTTGGGTGCCCGGGATTGGAACGACGCTAGGCCGGAAGCCGGTTGAGATGAAGCCGCCACCAGTTGGTCGAGCGATACCCGATTCCCGGAAGTATCAGCGAGGGTGAAGTCCGGAACTCTCTGCCCGACTTGCGGCGCGGCCGTGGCGCTGGGGAGTTTGTGCATGGCGACAAAACCGAGCACCGACAGTCCGGTGGGAAGCAGCGCGACTACGGTCAGCACAGTGCTCAGCACTTTACCCCGATAGACCTGAGGCTGGCGAAACGCTCGCCTCAGTCCTAAGACGAGAAATATCAGCGCGACCAGGGCAAAAAACAAACTTAGCCGGGGAACCGCGCGCTGGAAAGGCAGGCTGACGAAGAATGCCGCATTACAGCCGAGCGCAAGGATGGCGAACAAGAGTCCCCACCAGGTCGCGAAGTTGTTGCGGCGTTCCGTTGCTTCCGGCATTTCTGCAGAGTTTACCAGAGCAGCGGGTCTACCCGGTTTTTTCCTCGGGCGTGCCGCCGCCGCGATGTCCTTATTGGTGCGATTCGAATAATTGATTCTCGATCCGGCGGATGCCGTGGTATTCTCGCAGACCTGCCGTCGAAATGAAGCCCATGCCTGACGCGCGCCCGCAGACCTTCCTCTGTATCACGACCTACGAGAAGGGGCAGGAATTCATGCGCGAGTGCAAGCGCCAGGGCTGCCGCGTAATTCTTCTAACTGCGGAAAAATTGCGCGATGCCGACTGGCCGCGCGAAAGTCTCGACGATACTTTCTACCTTCCCAACGGAATCGCCCTGGCCGACATCGTGGGCGCAGTGACCCATCTGGCGCGTACCCGCAAGCTCGACCGCATCGTCGCCCTCGATGAGTACGACATGGAGACGGCGGCCACGCTGCGCGAGCATTTGCGCATTCCGGGCATGGGCCTTACCACCATGCGCTATTTTCGCGACAAACTGGCCATGCGCATGCGCGCTCTCGATCGCGACGTGCGCGTGCCGGATTTCGTCCCGGTCGTCAACCACGCCGACATTCGCTACTACCTTGATCACGTGCCCGGTCCGTGGGTGCTCAAGCCACGGCAAGAAGCCTCGGCCATTGGGATCAAGAAAATTCATGCCGCCGAAGAACTGTGGCCACTGCTCGAGCAACTAGGAGACAAGCAGTCTTCCTACCTGCTGGAAAAGTTTCTTCCCGGCGACGTTTATCACGTCGACTCCGTGGTCTCCGAGAGCGAAGTTGTTTTCGCCAACGTCAGCCGGTACGGCAAACCGCCTATGAACGTCGCGCAGGGCGGTGGAATCTTCACCACATTCACCGTACCCCGGGGAGGTGAGGATGACTCTGCGCTGCGGGCGATCAACCGCGAGTTGATCGCAGCGCTGGGCCTGGTGCGCGGAGTGGCGCACGCCGAGTTCATTCACGCCCACGCCGACGGCGAATTTTATTTTCTCGAATGCGCGGCGCGTGTCGGCGGAGCCTACATCAACGAGATGGTCGAGGCCGCGACCGGAATCAATCTGTGGCGCGAGTGGGCCCGCATCGAAATCGCCGGCGGCGACGGCAGCTACCACCTGCCGCCGGTGCGCGAAGAATATGCCGGCGTGATTCTTTCCCTGGCGCGCCAGGCGGATCCGGATACTTCGTCCTACAACGATCCGGAAGTGCAGCTTAGCATCAAGCGCCATCACCATGCCGGCCTGGTGCTGCGCTCGCCCGATCCCCAGCGGATTCCGGCGCTGCTTGAAGCTTACGCACATCGCTTCGCGGAAGAATTTCTCGCGGTCGAACCGCCGCGCGACAAGCCCACAGCCTAGCGTGCGAGGAAGCAGTTCTTCAATTTGTTCTGCTAATATTTTTCTCATGAGCACCCCGACCAGTGAACACGCCGCATCGGCGGACCACTCCGCGGCCGAGCGCCCGGAACGCAAAGAGCCCACGTATCTGTTTACCGAGAAACACGTCGCCGATAAGAGTGAGATCGCCCGCCGCTTCCTCGAAACTCGCACTCGCCTGAACGCCAGCGTCGACAAGGCCAACAATTTTCTGGTGAAGCGCTTCTACAACATCGATCACAACGCGTATCTCGAAGGCACACTGCCGGCCAAGACCAAAGAACTGATGGGGCTGGTGGCCTCGACGGTCCTGCGCTGCGACGAGTGCGTCTTCTATCACGCCATCCAGGCCTTTCGCCTGGGCGTGACTCGCGCCGAGCAGGAAGAGTCCTTCAACGTCGCCGTGGTCGTCGGAGGCAGCATCGTCATCCCCCACCTGCGGCGGGCCTATGAACTGCTGGATGAGATGTACGGTTGAGCACTCAGAACGCGTCAATCCCCGTCACGCTCTGCCCGATGATCAGCGAGTGCACGTCGTGCGTGCCTTCATAGGTCTTCACCGACTCCAGGTTCATCATGTGCCGCATGATGGGATAATCGTCGGCCACTCCGTTCGCCCCCAGAATGTCGCGCGACAGCCGGGCGCACTCCAGCGCCATCCACACATTGTTCCGTTTCGCCATCGAAATATGTTGCGGCTGAACTTTGCCCGCATCTTTCAGCCGTCCCACTTGCAGTACGAGTAACTGCGCTTTCGTGATCTCGCTGATCATCCACGTCAGCTTGTCCTGCACCAGTTGGTGCGAGGCAATCGGCTGATCGCGCCATTGCTTGCGCAGCAGCGAATATTGCAGGGCGCAGTCGTAGCACGACATGGCCGCGCCCAACGCTCCCCACGCGATGCCGTAGCGGGCCTGATTCAAACACATCAGCGGAGATTTCAGCCCGCCCGTTTTCGGCAGCAGATTCGCCTCGGGAATGCGCACATCCTGCAGCGAAAGCCCCGACGTCACCGACGCGCGCAGCGACCATTTGCCGTGAATGTCGTCGGCCTTGAATCCCGGCCGGTCAGTCTCGACCAGAAATCCGCGGATGCGGTCCTTCTCGTCCTCAACCTTTGCCCAGATAATCGCGACGTCGGCGATTGTGCCCGAAGTGATCCACATCTTTTCGCCGTTGATCACATACTCGTTGCCGACTTTTTTGGCGCGCGTGCGCATGCCGCCGGGGTTCGATCCGAAGTCGGGCTCAGTCAACCCAAAGCAGCCGAGCTTCTCGCCCTGCTGCATCGCAGGCAGCCAAGTCTGTTTCTGTTCTTCCGTGCCGAATTCGTAAATCGGATACATGCACAGTCCCGACTGCACGCTCACAAAACTGCGCACGCCAGAGTCGCCGCGCTCCAGTTCCTGCGTCATCAGGCCGTACTCGACGTTGCCCATCCCGGCGCAGCCATAGCCTTTCAGCGACGCGCCGAAAAATCCCAGCTCAGCCATGGGCTTGACCAGTTCGCGTGGAAAGCGCCCCGCGCGATTGCACTCCTCAATGATGGGAATCAGATTGTCTTCAATAAACTGGCGCGTCGTGTCGCGCACCAACCGTTCGTCATCGGTGAGCAGGGAATCGTACTGAATAAAATCGACACCGCGAAATTTGATGGCAGGCATGAAAACCTCCTGATGAAGTGGGTTCCCCAGGACCGGGCGCACGCCGGAGGGCAAACATATGACGGTAGCAGGCGTAACGGATGCCGGTCAACGCGGGGTTGATTTCAACGGTTGACTTGTCCTGCCCCGTCAGACGACTGGGGCAAGGGGCAAGTCCATTGAGCGGTAGCTCGGCACGCGCTGCCCGAATGGAAGTTTCTCAAGTTCTGCGCCAGGAACAGGCTTCCACATTGGCAAATGCGAACAGGGTTCCTGCGGGTGGCCGCTTGAGGACTCGGCAGTGCACTCAATGAATTCTTTCAAAACTGAATCGGCGCCTTGTTCCCGAGTCAGGCGAAATTTCTGAAGAGAGGGTTTGCGAGTGAGCCATTCTGGCGATTTATTGCATGGAAGAGAGAAGTTCACCTCAACGAATTGGGATCGCATCTCCTTCGCGTCTCCTTCGACATGAATCAACATCGTCCAATATGAATTTCCGTTGAGGCATGCCAGCCCGCCGGAGTAAGCCACGATTCGCCCTGCTATCGTTTCGACCGTCGAGGACGGCTCGGAAAAAGCAGGGCCTGCGCTGATGAGGATTCCCATCAACAAGTAGACTTTCGCGAGTCGCCTCACAATTGAATTGTATGCGTCGTTTTTGCGGCCCGCAATATGAGGAAAAGGCACCTCCCGCGTGAACCATTCATTTTCTCGATGCCTCCGTGTATGCTGTCTCTATATTTTTCCCAGTCTTAAATCGATTCACTAAGCCTCGGCAGCTTTGAAATCTGCCGCGCGCCGAGATCTACGGAGGCATCATGGCGTCGAAAGTCGGGCACCGTCTTCTTACAGCTTCTCTTATCGCGAGTCTTTTTCTGATATCAGCAAACTCCGCGCACGCCCAGAAAGTCACCGTCGACGCCGACCCCGCCCACGTCGCCAACACCTTCAGCCCCGTCCGCGCGCTGGGCGCGGCCATCGACCGCCTGCGCACCGGCACGCCCGACCACTTATTGAAAGATCCGCTGCTCCATGAGATTCTCGGCGCCGGATGGCAGAGCGTCACCTATCGCCAGAACACTGAGCTAATGGTCGAAGCCTGGCACTGGAATCCCGCCGGCCAGTGGAGCAACGCCGGCAAGCAGGAAGGCTACTTCGTAGGCAACGCCGAGCCTGCGCCCGAGATGATCCACAGTTCGTGGGCTGCGCCGCTGCCGCATCGCGGCTTCAGCCGCGGAGACGGCAACGGCTGGTCGCGCCTCACCGACGGCGATCCCAATTCCTACTGGAAAAGCAATCCCTACCTGACCAAAGCCTTCACCGGCGAAGACGACTCGCTGCATCCGCAATGGGTCATGATCGACCTCGGCAGCAAGATCGACGTGAACGCCATTCGCATCGCCTGGGCTAATCCCTACGCCACGCACTACTCGGTGCAATTCTGGACCGGCGAACTCGAGCCCTTCTACGACGGCACCACCAAGGGCACGTGGCAGACTTTTCCGCTCGGCAACATCACCGAAGGCAAAGGCGGCACGGTCACGCTGAAACTTGTACGATTGGATGATTCCCGTCCGCTACATGCGCATCTGGATGACCGAATCTTCCAACACCTGCGACACTCACGGCTCCGCCGACCAGCGCAACTGCGTGGGCTATGCCATCAACGAACTCTACGCCGGCGCGCTCTCTGCTGACGGTGCCTTCAACGACTACGTCACCCATTTTCCCAGCCGCGATCAGACGGTCACCTGGCCGTCGTCGGTCGATCCCTGGCATGCGGCCACGGATATCGACCAGTCGCGCGGCGATCAAGTGGGCTTTGACTTCTTCATGACCAGCGGCATCACGCGCGGCCTTCCGACTATGGTTCCGATCGCCATGCTCTACTCCACGCCCGAAGATGCGGCCAACGAAATCGCTTATCTCTACAAGCGCCACTATCCCATTTCCTACGTCGAGATGGGCGAAGAGGCCGACGGCCAGCACATGCTTCCCGAAGACTACGGCGCGCTGTACGTACAATTTGCCACCGCGATTCACAAGCTCGTACCTGAAGCGAAGCTAGGAGGGCCGCCGTTCGAAGGAACATTCGGCGACGTGGAGGTCTGGCCCGATGCCGCAGGAAAGGTTTCCTGGCTCGGCCGCTTCGTCGACTATCTGAAAGCCCACGGGCGTCTCAGCGACTTTACATTCTTCTCCTTCGAGCACTATCCGTATCAGGACCGCCCGTCGTATTCTTGGGCCGATCTTTATCCTGAGCCTGACTATGTTCGTCACATCGTGCAGGTCTGGAAAGATAACGGCCTGCCGCCGAAGATTCCGTTCTTCATGACCGAAGGCAACATCGGAGGCGGTGCGCCGCCATCGACAGTGAAGAGCGGACTGTGGCTCGCTGATTATGTCGGCTCCATGATGGGTGAGGGAGCCGGCGCGACTTACTACTTCCATTACATGCCGAGTGCGGGAAACAGCGGCTTCGGAAATTTCTTGTCGATCGATGCGGACTACAACGTGCTGGGCTACCCGCCACAATATCTAGCCACGCAGGTCATCACGAAAGAGTGGGTGCAGCCCATCGATGCGCCCCACAAACAATTCAAAGCCTCCAGCGACGTGAACGACGCTGCCGGAAATGTTCTGGTCACCGCTTACGCGGTTGAGCGCCCGGATGGCCAGTGGTCGGTGATGCTGGTCAATCGCGACCAGTTCAATGATCATGCGGTCAAAGTCGAATTTGCCGGAGGCAAAAAGAGCGCCACTTCTCCGGCCCGGTCGACCGCATCACCTTCGGCTCCAACGAATATCAGTGGCACGCAGAAGGAGCCAGAGGCCATGCCGACCCGGACGGCCCGCCCTCAAAATCGACACTGACAGTGACTGGTGGTGCGGACGCGCTCTACCAGATTCCTAAGGCGTCGATCACCGTGCTGCGCGGGCGCATCGCAGAATGAAAGTCGGAATAACGGATGAGCCCGGGGACGCGCAGGCAGCTTTCTCTACGCCGCAGCGTGTCGCGGATAACTGCCGCTGATCCGGCGAATGAACCCGTGCACGCGATGCAATCCCGCGTGGGGCAGGAACATGTACGGACACTCTCCGGGCACTACTGCGATTCCACGCTCCCGGCAGAATGCGATCGCTTTATCGCTCACCGCGCCCGTCCCGCCGGCCCGGTACATCCAAACCCGCTTGACTCCGGCCGCGGCACAGTCGCCGACCACGACCTCGGTGACTCCCGGCGAGGTCATCAGCAACACCGCGTCCACCGCTGGTTGGATGTCCTGCACGCGGGCGAAGCAGCGCCGTCCCTGCACCTCCGGCACTCTCGGATTCACCGGAACCACGTCGTACCCGCGGCTCACCAATTCTTTGAACAACATCACGCTGAAGTCGCGGGGGTTTCGCGAGACTCCGACCATCGCAATCCGTTTTTGAGCGAGGAAGTCCTGAATCGTTTCCAGCGACACTTTTTGTTTCGCCATTTCTGCCTCCTGCAGCCCCGGATGTCTGCCAGCGTTCTGCACCTCAAGTGGCCGACGAACGCTTTCTTGAGGTCGCCTCTTCTTACCATGTCGCGGGGAGAACGTCAGTGATCGCAGGCACGCCCCGGGTTTCGAGGGGGGCCACTAGAGTTTGAGAAAAAAGATTCGTATCAGGGCATCGCTTGAACAGTCTGCAGAAAACTCGATTTTGGGTGGCGCAGCGCTTTCAGCGCTGCGATAAAGCGTTTCTTTTCTCTGAGGGCTTCAGCCCCCTGGGACCTCCGCGGCGAGTTTTTCAGCAAACTGTTGAAGGCATACCCTGATACGAGTCTTCTCGAACGGCCGAAGAACGGGTAGTGGGTCAGTCTGAGCAAATTTCATTTTGCTATTCCGAATCGGGCTGAAAGCCCGGTGAGAACCCGCTGTTCCCCGGGCAAGCAGCAGGTTCCTCGCGCGATAAGACCGCACTTCGGAATGACAACTCTCAAACTAACCCACACTGAAGAACCAGCCTGCAAGACAGCCGCCCCCACTTACGGTAAAATCATTGGGACGGAAGAGAATCAAGACGCAGCTGCTTCCCGAGTGGATCAACGGTAGTTCCGGGTTTCAGACAACTCCCATCCACATCATCCGCGGCGAGAGGCCCGGATTGCGCTGCGCAAATATTGATCCAAAATATAGAAGACATCAGGAGACATCCCACATGGCCGTAGGCGCCAAGATCGCTAAAACCGCTGACCGCAAGAAGATTATGGATACCACCAAGAGCACCGATTGCCCGAAATGCGGCAAGACCACCCGCATCGTCAAGCGCGTCAAAGACCGCGAACGCGGCGTCCCCGGCGGAGTCTATATCTCTTGCTCGGCGTGCGAGTTCTTCGAGAAACTGTAGGGAGTTATTTCAGGCCTCAATTCTCGGGTTCTTTGGCTGCTAGTCCAAGGCCAGAGCGATCCTGAGAGCTTCATCCAACTCCGCAACCTTGGACCACGAAAGCGACCCTATGAATTGGGTGAGGTCGGCTTTAGGCAAGCTTCTGAGGTTGTCGCAGACGATCCAACTATCATGTTTGAGACCCTCGCTGGGCCCGATGGCAACTTGGGTCGACAGTCCGCTCCCGTTTGTATATACAGGAGCGCAAATGACCGTGGCGTATGCCGAGTCGATGAGTTCCTGCCGGCTTACCACAACGAAGCTGCGGTAGCGCCTCGGATCCCCCTCCGGTTTGTGCACGCGATAGATCTCGCCGCGCCTCATAAGTACGTCGCAGTGAGTGTTACTCTTCGGGGAAGTCGCCGAGCGGAGCCTGATACTCCAAGCCGTCCAATGCGTCCCTATTCAGTTGCTCTGCGTTACGGTTGATGATGGCCAAATCGCGCGCACCCCGTTGTTCCCGCGCCCTCTGGCGCAGATACTGCTGCAATACGGTTTCGATGAAGGCCGACCGCGACTGCTTCGACCCGGCCAGGCGGTCGATGCCCTTCAGTACCTCGGGCGAGAGTGTGACCGATGTCTTCTCTTTCATACCACTATCATACTACCATGAATACTACCCTGTCTAGCGGCAGAACCTCTGTAAATCCGGAGGAGGCAGCGCTGGAATCACGTCGAACTCGCCCGGCCAGCCCGTGCACCCGTGGGCGTTGACGCTACGCGCAACACTGCGTTCCATCTCGCGAGCTCTAGCCTTCGCTTGTTCGACTTGACTTGTTCCCAACTCCGCCTCGAGCGCCTGCACGTCGCCCGCCACGCGGCGATTCCCGCCATCGTTGCTCACCAGCATCCAGACGTAGGCCTCAAACTTGTCTTGCGCAACCCCTTGCCCGTCGCGCAGCAACTTCGCCAGTTGCTCTTGCGCCTGCGGCAAACCTTGTTGCGCAGCCTTGCCCAACCACGCGGCGGCGCTGGGATAGTCCTGGCGGTCGAACTTGACCTTGCCTAGCAGATATTCGCCGAAAGCGTCTCCATGGTCAGCCGCGCCCTGAAAAAAAGCGCTCGCCTCATTGAGATCCCGGCCCGGGACCGACCCGGCATAGATGAGCCGTCCCGCCAGCCATTGCGCTAACGGATCGTCCTGTTGCGCGGCCTTCTTGTACCAGCCAAAAGCTTCTCGCGCATTGACCGGCGTGGCGCGTCCGGTTTCAAACAGATATCCCAGCACCACCTGCGCTGGCGCGAACCCGAGTTCAGCAGAACGATGGAAATATTCCATCGCGTTCGCGTCGCTGCGCGTCACGCTGCTGCCCATCAGTGCATTCATTCCCTGATCAAACAGCTGGGGACCGTTCAGACCGGCCGTCTGCGCGTCGCCCGCACTGCTGCCTAGAGCAAAAGCAATCGCGAAGATTGCCAGTACGCGGACTCTCATTATTTTGTCCTCCTTAGAAGGCCGATAAGCGGGCAAGCGAACAACACAATTCACACGGGAGCAGCCAGACGAGACTATGGTGAGCGTCCTTGCGACGCACGTCAACATGCCATCAGACTGAGGCCTGGAGGATAAAAGCGGAAAAACCGGCACTAATCGCGGTGTGAAGAGACGAGAAACTACTGTGAAATCTGCCCCAGAATGGCCCGCGCTTCCGCAGCCGGATCAGCCGCCTCGGTGATCGGCCGTCCGACCACAATGTGGCTCGCTCCCGACGCGATGGCTTCCGCCGGAGTGACGACCCGCACCTGATCGCCGACCGCGCTGCCTGCCGGCCGCACGCCCGGCGTGACGATGGCGAACCCATCGCCCAGTTCCGCGCGCAGCCTGGAAGCCTCGCGCGCCGAGGCGACCACCCCCTGGCAGCCGTTAGCCAGGGCGATCGTTGCCAGCCGAACCACGGTCTCCTCCACGGTGCCCCGGACGCCAATCTTATCGAGGTCGTTGCCGTCCATGCTGGTGAGCACGGTGACGGCGAGCACCATTAGGCCCGGGCGCGCCTTCGCCGCATCCACCGCGGCGCGCAGCATCCTGCCGCTGCCTGAGGCGTGCACGGTCAGCATGCTCACCCCCAGATTCGCGGCCTCGGTCACCGCCGCTCCCACCGTGTTGGGGATGTCGTGGTATTTCAGGTCGAGAAACACGCGCCGTCCCGAGGCCACCAGATCGCGCACCACCTGGGGACCTTCGGCCGTGTAGAGCTGCATGCCGACTTTATAGGTCAGCGCCGAATTTCCCACGGCCGCCACAATCTTCTGGGCAGCCGCGGCAGTGGATACGTCGAGCGCAACGATGAGCCGCTGGCGCGGATCATCGTTGCCCAGATTTTGGCCGCGATAGTCAGAACTATCGCTCGGGATGCGGGATAGGGCTGGCATCCCCGTCAGTGTAAGATTTTTACGGGAGTTTGGCTACCGGAGGATGGTTTACGGCGACCGTCTGGTAGACGGGCTTGGCCGGGCTCGCCTTAGCCTGGCTGGTGTGGACCGAACTGGTGTAGGCGGAACTGGCCTGGAGCGGACCTGCATCCACCAGATCCAGGCGTACGCGCTGCAAGCCACGCGCCTTGAATTGCAGCGCCTGGGCAGCTCCGTACGACAGGTCGATAATCCGGCCCGGGACGATCGGTCCCCGGTCATTGACCCGGACTACGACGGCCCGGCCATTGCGCAGGTTCGTGACCCGCACGTAGCTTCCCATGGGAAGCGTCAGGTGAGCGGCCGTCATATCGTGCATTTCGTACGGCTCGCCGCTGGCTGTGGGTTTCCCCTCAAAAATCTGGCCGTACCAGGACGCTGTCCCAATTTGATACGGTTTGGTCTTGACGACCTGTTGGCGGACTTCGGGTTGTATCTGAACAGAACTAACTGGAGCCGCTGTCGCCTCCGAGATGTTCGGTCCCTGAGCCGCTCCCAGGCCGACGACCAGACAAGCGATCGTCAGTCCTCGAGCTATACATCTTCGCATTCAGTTCTCCTCGCATACTCAAAAGTGCCCTTGGCCTTTAGGCTGGTGTTTCACTGCAGTTTGTAGATGCTATCGGCCTGCCAAACCGCTGTCAAGGCGATTTGGCCACTCGGACAATGACCTACTAGTTATCGATGTCTTACGTAACCTATTGGTAATTTAGGCACATGCCGGTAAGACCCTTTATTTCAGGAAGCTTACGCATTTACCATTGAGTAAATAGCACGGAAGAGAAGACAAGGTAGAAATTACAACCCGATTGGAATCAGCGGCTTACGTGTAGTTCGACGGCAAGTTGCATGGAATCATGTGGTTACGACGTTAACTCGGAAGTCAGCCCCGAACTTTTTTTCTGGGCGGGTGGCCCCGAAAGTAACTTCCAGGCCTCGCCTATGTGAGATGCTGGGCCTTGGAACGCGGTACTATCGGATTTGCTGGAACGAAAGTCCATGGCCGAAAAACCACCGATCGTGCTCACCATTGCCGGGTTCGATCCCTCCTCCGGAGCTGGAGTCACCGCCGACATTAAGACCATTGCCGCCCACGGCTGCTACGGCGTGGCCTGCATTACTGCCATGACGGTGCAGTCCACCGCTGGGGTTAAGCGGGTCGAGCCCACCGATCCCGTCCTAATTTCCGACATCCTGGAAGAACTGGTAAACGACCTCGACATTGCCGCCGTTCACATCGGCATGTTGGGATCAGGCAAGGTGGTCAAGGCCGTAGCCGAATTCCTTTCCCCCAAGCCGGGGAGCCACCGTTCCGACCGCGTGGCCGGGAAAGCGCGCCTGCCCAATATCGTGCTCGATCCCATCCTCAAGTCCTCTTCCGGCGCCGACCTGCTGGATGCCGCCGGAACCAAGCTGATGATCGACCGCCTGCTGCCGCTAGTCGATGTGGTCACTCCCAACGTCGACGAGGCTGCGGCTATCACCGGGCTCAAGGTCACGGATGTGGACGAAATGAAAGCCGCTGCCATTCAGCTGCACGAGATGGGCGCCTCCGCCGTCGTGATTACCGGTGGGCACCTCGAAAAAGCCATCGACCTGCTGAGCTTCACCAGCTGGCGCGGGGACGAACGGGACAGCGAAGAAAAGAATGGAGCTCCGGAGGCCTCGTCCGGGGAAGATGCACATCGTCTGCCGGAGCAGGAAATCTTCAAGGCCGAGCGCCAGCGTTCCAACTCCACCCACGGCACGGGCTGTGCCTTCGCCACCGCCATGGCCTGCCACCTGGCGCTCGATCGCGGATTGGCCGAAGCCGCCCTGCTGGCCAAGACCTACGTCACCGCCGCCATCGCCAACGGACATCCCCTAGGCCGCGGAACCGGTCCCGTCCATCATCTCTATAGAATGGGCCAGCAGCGCCGTGCTGCGGGCTCGGGAACTAGCGAATCGTAATCTCCGGAAACCACAGGACTGCGGAATCAGATCCATCAGATAATAAGGTGCAGGAGAGTTCCCCGTGGAAGAGCGGCGCTTTAGCGCCGCGTTGAGCGGAACAAGACGTGTGGGCTTTACAGTTTGCTGAAAAACTCGCTGCGGAATGCCCCCAAGGGCTGAAGCCCTCAGAGAAAAAAGGCTTTATCGCAGCGCTGAAAGCGCTGCGCCACCCAAAATCGAGTTTTCCAGCAAACTGTTTAAACCTGGTGGGATAGATCCTTAGGAGTATTCTAGCCGACACTACTCGCCGTCGCGCCCGGAAGGTTTCTTCAGCAGAATTCCCGCCACAAACGCGGCCGTCGCCGCCAGCAGCCATTCTGCCCGGTAGAACTGAATGGCCTGCCAGTCCACAAGAGTCTTGGCCGTAAGCAATCCCACCAGCAGCGCGCCCGCCACGCATCCTAAGCCGATCAGGAAGGCGACGAGCGCTGCTGTCGACAGGCCGATCCGGCTCTGGATCTCGTGGAAGTGCAGGTAGCGCAGCCAGGCAGGGAACGGGACCTTGCTCCCAAGGTCGCTCCACGTCTTTCGCGACGTCAATACCGCAGCCAGCGAATACACACGCGCGACGCCCTTTTCCCAGAGTCGGGCAATTACAGCGGCATCGGCCTTGGCCGTGGAACTGATGGCTTCGCTGCGGCGCTCGCCGCAGGTATGGCAAAACCGCGCCCCCGGCAGAAACTCGGCACTACAGCGCGGGCAAGTCTCGGCCATGGCGGGCGCGGCTTCGGGTAAGAGAATGTCGTCCGCCGCCACCGGGGGAGGACGCCAGAATTCCTGCGGCGTATTTTGCACAACTTCCGACATTGGGCTCTGTCCCAGGGCTAAGACCTTAGGCCCGTTATGGCACTCCAGCCGCCAAAAGCCACCCTGACCCTAAGTACAGCAGTGACAAATACTTGCCATTTCTTTGCACCGCCGGCAAATGATCGCGCAAGCAATAATTACTCGCGAGAGCGGGTAAAGATGCACCAGTTACGAAAGCCCTTGCACTTGGTGAATCGCTGCAAAAGGACGGAAACTCAGAACTCAGACCGATGATGGCCCCTGATCACGAACCGGATCCCAGCAGCCTGCATCTGCATCCTAACAAGAGCGCCACCGGGCCCGCCGAGCTCCATTCGGCGGACCGGGCGCCACTTGCTTGTACGAGCCTGCCCCCAAAGTGCAGCAGTCTGGTAGCTGCGCGAATTATAAGTTCGCCCGCCGCCTGCGACAGTTGGCGTCGAAGGCACGTAGATGACGTTCTTGGTTCAGCTTGGCCGGCGTAGATTGTTGGCGACGCCGTTCGCCGAGCGCAGCTCGACTTTGGTTTAAACTAGGGACAATCGACCCGTGACGGCACAGACGCACAATCTTTTGACTAAGCGCTGGACTCAGCTTAAGCTGAGTGCCCAGTCGCTCCCTATCCTGCTTTGCCTGCTCACCGCGTCGCGCATTCCTGCCCTGAGCCAGGTGCAACCCGCCGCTGACGCTACCCACGGCGCCCCGCAGGATCCCCAGACCGAAGCCGCCTTCGACGATTTCTATAACATGCAGTACGACCGCGCCACTCAGCAATTGGAGAAGATCGTCGAAAAGCACCCCAACGATCCCTTTGCGGTCAACCATCTGCTGACCGTGGTGCTCATGCACGACCTCTACGACACCGGAGCCATGAACACCGGCGACTACGCCAATGACAGCTTCATTGGCCGCGCCCCTCGCCCCACCGACACCAAGGTGAAAGACCGCATCAAGGCTCTGGTTCACCGGGCCCAGGACCTCGAAGAGCAGGCACTCAAGGCGAACCCGGAGGATGTGAACGCTCTGTACTGCCGCGGCGTGACCCGCGCCCAGTTTGCCGTATATACGGGACTCGTAGAGCGGGCGTGGTTTTCCGCCCTGCGCAACGCCGTGGGAGCGCGCCACGATCACGAACACGTGCTCGAACTCGATCCCAAGTATATCGACGCGAAAATGGTTGTCGGAACCCACAACTATGTGATCGGCCGCTTGCCTTGGAGCGTGAAGGTAGCCGCGGCCCTGGCCGGGTTGAGCGGATCGGCGGAGAAAGGTCTCGACTATCTTCGCGAGGTTGCTAAAGGCGACGGCGAAAACTCTGTCGATGCCAAGGTTGTGCTCAGCCTGTTTCTCCGCCGTGAGCACCAGTATGACGAGGCCATCGGCTACATGAACGAGTTGTCGGCGAAATATCCCGGCAATCACCTGTTCCCTACCGAAGTGGCCAACCTGGAGCGCGCCGCGGGACGTCTCGACGAAGCCGAGGCCGCCTATCGCAAAGTGTGGCAGACCGGCCGCGAAGGCAAGTACGGCAAGCTGCATTACGAACTCGCCGCCTGGGGGCTGGGAGAATTGCTACGCGCCAAGAAGGACGTGGCCGGCGCGGCCGCCGCCTACGACTCGGTGAACGAAGCTCCCAATCCCGACCCCGACATCCTGCAAAAAGCCAACCTGGCCGCGGGAGAAATGTACGACCTTTTGCAGAAACGCGACCTGGCGATGAAGAAATACGAAACCGTGCTGGCCGGCAACGCCAACACCGGCCCCGCCGACCAGGCCCGACGCTACATCAAAGAAGCCTATCGGGAGTGAAGGCCATGCGGGCCGGAGAATGAAGGGAACTTTTGGCCGACAATTCCGTACAATCGAGCAGGTGCTACCGGGGAGGACGACTATGTACTGCAACTACTGCGGCAAAGTGATCCAGGACGATGCGGCGGTTTGCGCCTACTGCGGCATTCGCGTCGGCGCTTCGCTGGCCCGGACCCGGCTCGTGCGCCCGCGCCTGGGGCGCAAGATTGCGGGCGTGTGCCTCGGCTTCTCGGAGTACTTCGACATCGATGTCACCCTGGTGCGGCTGGTGTGGCTGATCACGGCGCTCATGACCGGCGTAGGTTTCATCCCTTACCTCATCGCCTGGATCGTGATGCCGGAAGAGCCATTCCTGCTTCCTGTTCACGTGAATGCACAGCCGGTGACGGCTCCGTCACCGGAACCAGCTAAGAGCTAGAAAGCTAGAAGCTGTGGTCTAATCTCCGCATGGAGCGCATCCCCTCCCAGCGCATCAAGAGCGGCGACGCTGAGATCGTCTACTGGATTCTCGGCGCCGGTACGCCCCTCGTCCTGCTGCATCCTTTTCCCGCCCATCATGAATTCTGGTTGCCCGTAGCCGAGGTTCTGGCCACACGCTATCGCGTGATCCTGCCCGACCTGCGCGGACACGGCGAGTCCGGGGTCGGCGAGGGCCCGGCCACCATGGAGCAGCACGCTGCCGACCTCGCCGCCGTCATGGACGATGCCAACGTCGGCCGCGCTCCGTTTGTCGGAGTCTCCATCGGGGGCTACGTGCTGTTTGAGTTCTGGAGGAAGCATCGCGGCCGCGTCGCCGCGCTCGCATTGTGCAACACCAAAGCGCCCGCCGATGGCCCCGAAGCTCGCGCTGGGCGCCTGCAGGCCGCCAACGACGTGCTCGACCGCGGCACCGAACCTTTTTTCGAATCCATGATTCCTAAGCTGTTCGGCAAGACCACGCGCGAAGCGCGCCCCGACCTGGTCGACGGCGCCCTGCGCATGATGCGCAAAATGTCCCCCGAAGACGTTGCCCAGGTGCAGCGCGGCATGGCCGCCCGCCAAGACTCGGTTGAGACCTTAAAGACCATCAACGTTTCCACGCTGCTGGTCACCGGAGACGAAGACCTCCTGACCGGAGTGAACGAAGCGGAGCTGATGCGCCAGCACATCCCAGGCAGCCAGTTGTGCGTGATTCCGAAAGCCGGCCACTACTTGCCCTGGGAGCAATCGCAAGACGCAGCCAATCTTCTCCGCCAGTTTCTGGACGCCCTTCGCTGAGTGAACTTCGCGGAGCGAACCCTGCGGAGCGAACCCTGCTGCGCGAACTCTTTCCCACGCCGTGTTCCTTGTCATTCCGAGCGAAGCCAGGAACCTGCTTTCCTGTCCCGCGCCGAAAACGCGACGCTCGCGCAAACGCGCGCACCACCGTGGAAGAGCGGCGCTTCAGCGCCGCGTAACGGGACGAATGAAATTGGGCTTTAGCCCCCGTGGTTCAGTTGATCTACAATCGATGGCGCTATGAAAAAACTTGCCATCTTACTTGCTCTTGCCGCGCTTCAGATTTGTGCTTATGCTCAAACTCCCGCCCCGCGCCCCCGCATTCTCGGCATCGACCACGTGTCGTTCTACACCACCGCGCCCGACGGCGTGCGAAAGCTCTACGCGGATGTGCTCGGCCTGGCCGCTGCCACCCCAGTCGAATCCGGCGGCCTGGTGCGCTACATGGTAGGAGAGCAGTGGGTCGGGTACAGCCCGGCGCCCGATCCCAAGGCCACCGATCGCATGGATCACGTGGCTTTCACGACCGACAATATCGTCGCGCTGCGAAAATATCTGACCGCGCAGGGCATCAAAGTTCCACAGATTCAAGGCCGCTCCGATCACAGCCTTTTCTTTGTCGTGAACGATCCCGAAGGACATCGCATCGAGTTCGTGGAGCGAGGTACGGCCACAGTTGCCCAGGCGGCCTCGGCCGTTTCGCGCCACATGATTCACACCGGATTCGTGGTCTACCATCGCGATGCCGAAGACCACTTTTATCGCGACATTCTCGGCTTCCGCCCCTACTGGCACGGCGGAATGAAGGACGGCGAAACCGACTGGGTCGCCATGCAAGTTCCTGACGGCACCGACTGGCTCGAGTACATGCTGAACCAGCCCGAGCACATGGACCTGCAACTCACCGGCGTGATGAACCACATCTCGCTGGGCGTCGCCGACATGAAAAAAGCGCAGGCTATTATGGAATCGCACGGCTGGAAGGTGCACGGCGACGAGCAGGCCGAGATCGGCAAAGACGGCAAGTGGCAGCTTGACGTTTTCGATCCGGACCTTGCGCGCGTGGAATTGATGGAATTCAAGCCCGTGCAGAAGCCCTGCTGCTCGGATTTCACCGGGCCGCACCCGGCGGAATAGATTTGTTAGAATCCTTGCGCCATGACAATGACAGATACAGTTTTGGTCGCCGTGCAAACTGTGAACGCGAAGGGCGACGGTCCCGCCGTCGACGTAAGCGGCGCCGGCAGCCGCGTGTTCCTTGTGACTCTGGCCATCGCCAAGATCATCGAGCAGGAGTCGCTCGACCTCAGCATCTACGGTTCGGCGGACGGCGCCGCGTGGGCCGCGAAACCGGTCGCCGCATTTCCCCAGAAGTTTTATTGCGGAGAGACTCCGCTCCTGCTCGACCTAACCGCGCATGCCGATGTGAAGTTCGTCCGCGCCCACTGGGAAGTCGCGCGCTGGGGCCGCGGCACCGAGACGCCCATGTTCGAGTTCGGAGTCACGTTGAAAGAAGTTCCCGCCAACATTCTCAAAGAGGCCGCGGCCGAGGCCAAATCGCTGACTTGAGCCGCTCCGCCTCGAACCCGCGGCTGGGAAGGACCGTTGCTCGTCGGTTAGCCGCAATGGGCCACTGACGATTCGTGGAGGATAAGAATGGCAGCTGCCGTCTTGAAGTTGGGATCCCACGGGAATGAGGTCATCGCGCTGCAGAACCAGCTGAACACCGCGCTGACTCCCAGCCCACGCCTGACTCCGGATGGTTCCTTCGGACCGGCCACGCGGAATGCGGTTCTGCGTTTTCAGCAGGAGAACTGGCTCGTGGAGGACGGGGAGGCGGGTCCGTGTACTTGGAACGCGCTTGTAGGTACTGAGGATTACGATCCCATCCTGCATTCTGTCCCATTTATCCCTCAGCGCACGCCCAGCAGTTGTTGGGCGGCGTCCACCGCCATGGTCACGCGCAGCGATATCGGCACGGTGGTTTGGCGTACTCCCGATGACCTGATTATGGAGGACGGCGGCCTGAGGAACTTTTCCGAAAGCGACGACGCCATCACGGGCCCGGCCCGCTTCGCCAAAGCTAACTTCATGACCGTGGTTCCGCCGACGTCCTGGATGCCCTCAGCTCTCAAGTCGATGTTATCGAAGGGGCCTCTGGTATTCGACATGCTGTGGAACACCACGAACTACGTCCAGGGACACGCCAGCCCCGGTCACATGATCGCGGTCGTCGGGATTCGCGGTGACAACGACCAGTCGGGCAAAGGCACGACTCTGCGGATTTACGATCCCTGGCCGCCCAACAAAGGTAATCGATATTCCGTTGGATACTTTAAGTGGATTCAGGAAGTGCCGACTCGGACCTATCACATCTACCATCGGGTGTGATGCGGGTGCCCCTTTCGCGCCGGGTGCCCCATTTCGCGCGTTCCTTGCGAGAAGTGAGGATTGTCGAACCTTCTTTTCTACGCCAATCCGCTAATATGAATCTCACCATGCAAAACGGCTCCCAGGTGACGGTGTGTCCAGCGCGCAATGTGCGTGGTCGTGTGCGGCTGCCCGGAGACAAGTCGATTTCCCACCGCTATGCCATGCTGGCAGGCATTGCCGAGGGACCATCCCGCATCGAGAATTACTCGACCGGCGCCGACTGCGCCAGCACGCTCGGCTGCATGCGGGCTCTGGGCGTGGCGTGGGAGCGAAATGATAACGATAAGGACGGCGCCATCGAAGTGAAGGGAAGTGGCCTGGCGCTCGCCGCTCCCGCCGTCGCGCTCGATTGTGGCAACTCCGGTTCGACTATGCGCATGTTGAGCGGGATTGTCGCCGGTCAGAATTTCTCCAGCGAAATGATCGGCGATGAGTCGTTGTCTCGCCGTCCTATGGAGCGCGTCATCACTCCGCTTTCCGCCATGGGCGCGCAGATCGCTTCGCAAGCCGGAAAGCCGCCGCTGCGCATCACCGGCGGCGCGCTGAAAGCCATCGACTACACGATGCCCGTGGCCAGCGCGCAGGTGAAATCGTGTTTGCTGTTTGCAGGACTGTTCGCCGACGGCGAGACTCGCATCATAGAACCCCTGCGCACCCGCGACCACGGCGAAGTTGCCCTGCGGGCGTTCGGGGCAAGACTCGATCGCAGAAGTAGTGGTCAAGGCAACGAAATAATCATTCGTGGCGGGCAGCGCCTGCGCGGCATCGAAGCCCGTATTCCCGGCGACTTGTCGAGTGCCGCATTTTTTCTGTGTGCGGCCGCTTTGTTTCCAGGATCGCAACTGACCGTCCCCGGCCTCTTGATGAATCCCACGCGCGCTCGCCTGCTCGACATGCTGATGCTGATGGGACTGCGCATCTCCGTGACCCAACTCGATGAAATTCACGGCGAGCTGGTCGGATCGCTGCAAGTCGAAGGCGCTGGCCTGAAAGGAGCGACCATCGCGGGTGCCGATTCGGCCGCGCTGATCGACGAGATCCCCGTGCTGGCCGCGATCGCTCCCTACACCGAGCAGGGGATTGAGGTCCGCGATGCCCGCGAACTTCGCGTGAAAGAATCCGACCGCATTGCCGCCGTGGCCGCCAATCTGCGGCTGATGGGCGCGCAGGTTGAAGAGCGCGAAGATGGCCTCAAGATTCCCGGAAGGCAGCCGCTGCATGGTGCTGAGCTCGACGCTTTCGGCGATCATCGCATCGCCATGGCTTTTGCCGTCGCAGCTCTGCGCGCGAAGGGCGAAACCCTGATCCGCGGCGCTGAGTCGGCCGCCATTTCTTATCCGGCATTTTTTCAGACTCTCGAAGCAGTCACCGAACGATAGCCGGCCGGTAACTTCAGGTCTATTACTGCGGTGACCTGTCTTCCCTTTCTCTGCCATAGAAGAATGACCAATGAACTAACCGAGGGAAACATTAGCCGCGGTTCGGCTTTCCCTTGAAGCCTGTCTTAATTTCCGGAGGAACGCGATGCGTTCGAAGTGGACACTGTGGGTTGTTCTGAGCTTGACTGCCGCGGCCTTTGCCAAAGACCCTAAGCCTTACCAGACCGGAAAGCTGATGCAGATGGACTCCGTGCAATGTGGCACGGCTGGAAAAGATGCTCAGAGCGTCGCCGGCGAAATGCCGGGCACCGACTCCGCCAGCAAGCCGACCCAGCAGCTTCTCTGTCAGGAATATGTGTTGCAGGCCGATCGAGTGGTTTACCGCATTCGTCCCCGCGATGAAAAACATTCCGTGCTTCTGCCCGTGGGTGAGCCGGCGCAATTCCGCTTGCAGAAGGACAAATTGCTTCTGCGCATGGAAGCCCTCGACAGTAAAGAGCGCGATTACGTCGTAATCTCGGCGGGGCCGCGCTCCGACAGCAGCAGCGCCGACGCGACCCCTACCCGCCTGAATCACCTGCAGTAATGACATCGGCAAGCCACTGAATGGCGCGGTCGCTGATCGGCGCTATTTTCGTTTTCAATCTCTATCGTCGGCTATTCTCAGAATTCATCGGTGCGAGCCTGTGATCTGTGTCACAGCATGGATTCGATCTTTCTTCGACACTGAAGCGTTCGAAGTGCGGAATCTTCCGCCCGTAGGCTCCGATTCAAGTGGATGCCCATCCACAACGCTATGTGAATCCGTGGGTCGTCACGTTCTCCGTGATGCTGGCGACCTTTATGGAAGTGCTCGATACCACCGTCGTCAATGTCTCCATTCCCCACATTGCCGGCAATCTGGCTTCGACCAACGAGGAAGGGACGTGGGTGGTCACGTCGTACCTGGTTTCGAATGCCATTGTGTTGCCGATTTCCGGCTGGCTGGCCAATCACATGGGGCGCAAGCGTCTCCTGCTAACCTGCGTTGCCGGGTTTACCATCACGTCGCTCTGTTGCGGCCTTGCCACTTCGCTGACCCAGCTGATTATTTTTCGTGTGCTGCAAGGCCTGACCGGCGGCGGACTGCAACCGCTCGCCCAGGCCATTCTTCTGGAAACTTTCCCCAAGGAGCGCCACGGGCACGCCATGGCAGCCTTTGGCATCGGCATTCTGCTGGCACCGATCCTCGGCCCCACGCTCGGGGGATGGATCACCGATAACTACAGCTGGCGCTGGATCTTTTATCTCAATCTGCCCGTCGGCGTTCTTTCCCTGTACCTCATGAACAAGTTCGTCTTCGACCCCCATTACGTGAAGCGCAGCAACGGCTCTCGCGTCGATCTGTGGGGAATCGGTTTTCTCGCCCTCGGCATCGGCTCGCTGCAGATTCTTCTCGATACCGGCCAGCGCAAAGATTGGTTTTCCTCGCAATATATTCGCACCTTCGCGGCACTGTGCGCTTTGGGTTGGTCGCGCTGATCTGCGCGAGTTGATGACCGATCATCCCGTCGTGGACTTACGCGTGCTCCGCGACCGCTCGTTCAGCGCCGGAGTATTTCTATCAGCATGCTGGGCTTCGTGCTCTATGCCAGCCTGGTCCTGCTGCCGCTGTATTTACAAACGCTCATGGGATATCCCGCCTACAACTCCGGCTTGGCCCTGTCTCCGCGGGGTATCGGAGCGCTGCTGTTTACTCCTCTGGCCGGTCACCTGACCACCAAAATGGACCCGCGCCGACTGCTCGCGGTCGGCATGGTCCTCGGTTCCGTCACGATGTTCCAACTCTCCGGTCTCAACCTCTACGCCGGGTTCTGGGACATTTTCTGGGCCCAGGTTTTGCAGGGAGTCGCGCTCGCTTTCCTGTTCATTCCGCTCATGTCCCTGGCTATGTCGCACATCTCGCCCGAGAAAATGGGTAACGCCACCAGCATCTTCAATCTGATGCGCAACATCGGCGGCAGCGTGGGCATCGCCCTCATGACGACCTTTCTTGCCCGGCGCGCCCAGGTGCATCAGAATCACTTGGTCGCCAACGTCAGGGCGGGCAACCCGCGGCGACCCGCTGCTGCAGGGCCTGCGCGCGGACTTCGTGGCGCACGGCATCGATGGCGTCACCGCTTCGCGTAAAGCTCTGGGCGCAGTCTATGGCATGGTGCAGCAGCACGCCTCCATGCTCGCCTTTGTCGAAGCCTTTTGGGTGATGGGAGTTGTGTTCCTGCTGATGCTGGCTTTCTTGCCGCTGCTGCAGTATTCCAAGCGGGTGCGCGCCGCGAAAGCGACGGGTGAACCGGCGAAGACTGTCCTTCCGCCCCACATCCCCGAGGCCCAGCCGGACTCTCTCGATCACGAGAGTTACGACGAAGAGCACGACCTCGTTCTGCACTAGACCTAAGAATGCGTCGAGCCGTGGTCGGAGTGAGTCTAGCCTTCGGGAGCATCGCCGAGATGCAACTAGGAGCAGTGTCGATGAACGCAATCGCGATTTATCGATAGTTGAGCTTTGAGTCATTCGTGCTCTCTTCGAACCTCCTCCACCACTTGCTGCGTCGCCGTCACCACGGCAGTTGGAGCCTCGCTCATGTCATGATGCGCATCCACGACAACTTGCCGCCCACGTCTTGAAAGCTTTGTCAGGCTGGCTTGTAGCTGATGGATCCAGATTTCGTGGTAGTCGGCGGCCTGCTTTTCCAAACCCGGCGGAGCCCAGTACAGTCCCGCCGTCAGCACCACCAGCGGCCGATCGTCCAAGCTACCCGCATTTCGTGCCGCGTTGTCGAGTTCAGGGTTGCCGGTGCCGATCGTGGGGACCAATCTGCCGCCCTCGGTTGCCGCGCAGGTCTGCTCTGCATCCGTTCTCAGCGCCGTCGGCTGGGCATTGAGCTTTGCCAATATCTCGAACTCCGGATCAGGTTGCGTGGGAGCGGGGCCGCCCATTCGGCTCGCTGCAAATCGAAGAACGCCGAAGCGCGCCATAAATGGCAGTGCGGTGCAGATCAATCGCCGCTTGGCCGGAGACATCAGGTTGAACGCCGACAACATAAATGGGGGTTCTTGTTGATCGGGGTGGGACGAATCCACGAGAACGAGTCCGGCAACATCGCGAGGATAGCGACTGGTATAAATGCGTGCGTATTCTCCTCCGATCGATTCACCCACCAGGACATATGGCGGGGGCACGCCTGCTCGGCTCAACATCTCGTGGAGATCGCTGGTGACTGTCGCGCTGGTTCTCGGCGAAGGCGGCGGGTCGCTCCATCCCACGCCTGCGCGATCGTACCAGCAGGCGCGAGTGACGTTCGCAAGCTTGGTCTGTACTGGTGACCATTCATATCCGGGCTCGTTACCGCCCGCTTCGAGAACGACCGTCGGACTGCCTTGGCCTGAACAATAGAGATTCAGCTTGTGTCCGCCTACGTCGACGGCCTCCCCAATCCGTGGAGGCAGGCGACTGGCCTCCCTTGCTCTTCCAATTTGTTCGTAGGTGAAACCTGTGAGCAAGACCAGCAGCACCAACGCGAACAATGCGGCAGCGATTCTGGAAACCCACCGTTTCAGTCTCGTCATCCCCGCCTCCTCGATGAAACTGGAATCGAACCAATGTCGTGCAGATGGTCCTATCGCCTGAAGTCACGTCTCGTGCTCTGGCTTTAGGTGTGGGCATATGTTATCACACGACATGTCGTGTTGCGTCATATAGGCAATTTGCAGATAGTTGTCGCTAAACGGGATTTCAAAATCTTGCGTCGTCTGTTCGCCCGCCAGTTGGGGTTTTGTGCGATTTTTGGTCAGCTTCCGCCTGTGATAGAGTAATGCCCACCGCAAAGGCCCGCCGTGGGGGCTGGCCGATTCCTCGCACTTCCGCTGTGCCCAAAGGAGTGACCATGACGACTCTCCGCCATTTGGTGCTGATGAAAGACCGCCGAGTCTATTCCGTCGAAGCCACCCGCACCGTGCTCGAAGCTGCCCGCTACATGATGGAGCACAATGTCGGCGCCGTGCCCGTGCTGCGCAACGGAGAACTGGTGGGCATCCTTTCGGAACGCGACATCATGAATCGAGTAGTCGCCGTGGGCCGCACTCCCGGAACCACCGCCGTCTCCGAAGTCATGACCGCCAACCCGCGCTCCGTTCCCGCCGACGAGACCATCGAAGAGTGCCTGTTCATAATGCGCGAGTTTGGATTCCGCCATCTCCCCATCGTCGACGGCAAAGAATTGAAGGGACTAGTCTCGCTGCGCGACGTCCTCATGCACCAGGCCGCCGAACTGGAACGCCAGGCGCGCAAAGCCGCATCGTAACCCCGGCTTCCGGCTTCCGCTATTCGGCTTCCGGAAACCAAAAGCACTTTCCTCTTCCGGAAGCCGAGCGCCGAAAGCCGGAAGCCGTTTTCACTCCCGCTTCCTCAGCAGCACTTCTCCCGGCTTCGGCGGCAGCTTGAAAGGGAATTCAAACACCTTCCCATCCAGCGGCACGCGCAGGATGAATTCTTCCTGCTTCTTCCATCCGCTGATCCACTTGCTTTCGGTGCTGAACAGCACCCACCCGCTTTTCTCCGGATTGCCCGGCGCCAGCAGCGCGGGCCGCAAACTGTTCTTGCCCACAAATTCCTGCAGTTCCGCCGAATCTTCCAGCAGCGCCTTTACGTAGGCCTCTTTTTCTTCCTTTTTTTCCGGATGCTTTTCCAGGTCTCGCGCAACTTGATGATCGCGTTCGTCGGCGTCGCTCTGCACCTTCTCGGCGAAGCTGTCGGGATCGAGCGAGGTCTGGACCACCTGGAAATGCTTCACGAACTCGAGAGAAATGTTGTCCATCTCCAGGTCCAACGAGCCCTGCCCGCGGTAACGCACGTCCAGCAGCAGGGCGAAGAATCGCTCCGGCCGATGGTGAACCTTGGCCAGTTCCTGGGAATCCACAGTCATGGTGATGCCAATGTCCTGATACCACAACCCATATTGATAGTGCCCGTCGGCACTGCGCGAGAAGGTGCAGCCGGGGCGCGTCTCATCCCAGCGCACGGCAGGAATCTTTTCTTTGTCCTTGCGAGCAGGAGGGACGGCGTGTCCTGCGCCGGGCAACAGCAGGGAAGCGATGGCCACCGCCACAACCAGGCTACGCGTTGCGCGATGCCAGGGCTGGCGCATGACTCAGTTCGTAGTGGGCGTCGTCACCGTCAGGCTGACCGTGGGATTCGTGCTGCCGGTACCGGAGTTGCTGGACACGTTGCCGTTCGCGTCGACGCCGGAAATGGTGAAACTGTAGGCGTTGTTCGGAGTCACTCCGTTGGGTGTCGAGGTCGAAGTAGTAGCGTTGCTGCATGCCGGCATTAGTAGGAGTGTGCCGCTCAGCACAAACAGAGCCAGCAGCCCCCATGCCTTCCGCGACCGCTTTCCGCCCGCCGCCGCACCCAGGCCCGCCAGAGCCAGCATCGGCAACGGCAGCCAGAGTGCCCAGAAATGTGCGGAGAAGCTTCGCGGAGGAATCACGGATCCCGTGGTGACAACCGGGCCGGAGGTACTGATGGTGAGCTGCGAGGTGTTAGGCCCTTCGGCGGTCACCGTCACTGTGCTCGGGTTGAACGAGCAGATTGGAGGAATGGTCACCAAGGGAGTGATCGAACTACACGATAGCGTCACCCCTGGTGTCGGCGGGTTGGTGACCGGGGTAGCATATCCGTTGATGGGATTAATGCTGATCACCGCCACGCCGCTATTGCCGGCCGGCACGCTGCCCGGCTGCACGGCCTTTTCCACTGTGATGGTGAACTGCGGCGTGACGTCCAGCACCGTCATGTACAAGGGCTGCGTGGTCGTGGTCTGGTTGTTGGAGGCGGCAGTGCCGGTGATGGTGACGCCGTACCTCGTGGTGGTTGTCCCGGTCATCGTGGTGATGGTGGCCGAAGCATTGGCGGGGGGCGTCACGCTCTCCGGACTCACCGTGCACACCGGGGCATCCACGATCGTCTGCGCTTGCGCCGGCGCTACCTGGCAGGTCAGATCGACGCTGCCGCTGAAGCCGTTCACCGTCCCCACTGCAATGTTCGCAGAAGATGTACCGCCGGGATCGACCGCAACCTCAGACAGCGAAGGCGCCTGCAGCGTGAAGTTTTGCGCCGAAGCCAGCGCCGGCAAGGCCAGAAAAACCGCCAGCAGGCACAACGCCGAGATGACAGGGCGCTCAGTCCGGACGATTAGCCTCGGTTTCGAAGACTCAAATTGCAACGGTTCAGTTCTCAACCACTCGGACTGCGGCAACAGGGATTTCAACATGAGCAGGTTTTGGTTCAAGTAGCTTCGATTCACAAGTCAACGCAAAGGCTGCCCGGCAGCCGGTGCGGCGGTGCTGAATCTGCGTCTCATTTTACTGCAGACATTTTACCGCAGACATTTCCCCGCGGCTGCCTGACACAGATCTCCGAAGTTATCCTCCGAAGTCGTTCCCCGGAGGAGCGATCCTCCGGATTCATTCCCACGGAATCCTCCATACTACCATCATGCCGGGTCGGCGCCCGATCGGAGTTCGCAAACCAACGCATTGCAGAACAAAAACAAACGGCCGCCGCCCGGGCGGGCAGACGGCCGTTGCAATACCGCGTGCGCCATTAGTTGACGGTGAGCGTCACCTGCGTGGAGTGGGACAGGTTGTTCGCATCGGTGCCGGTGATGGTAATCGTGTAGCTGCCCGCAGGTGTGCCTCCGCCTCCACCGCCTCCGCTGTTACTGCTGCCGCTGCTGCAAGCCGGCATGAAGACCAGCGTGGCCATGATCAGGCCGAGCAGCAGGAAGCCCATGAGCCGCTTTCGTCGTGACCCCGTGGAATGCATACCCACCAGCGAGAGCCCAACGATGGGCAGCCAGAGAGCGGAGAAGACCCCTGCCGGACGCTTCAACGCCGCCGTTGAACCCGTCGTGGTGATGGTCACGGTCGAGGTCGCAGTGCCGTTGCTGGTCAGCGTAACTGGAGTAGTCGAGAAACTCGAGGCGCTGCACGCGGGTAAGGGCGAGCCTGTTCCGCTAGCGCTGCAGGTTAAGTTGACCGGCAGGTCGTATCCGAACAGGGAGGTCAGCGTCACGGTCGAAGTGCCCGACGTTCCGGGACTCACGGCGGCTGGTGTGGTCGCGGAAATGTTGAAGTCGGCGACGGTAGCCGAAGAAATCTCGGCTACAAACCCATCGTACGGATTGCCGCCGTAAGTGGTCTCCATGGCGCCGGTCGTGGTCGGGAAGTTCGTCGTCGAGTTCACGGTTGCCGAGTTCGTGGATCCACCCACCCAAATGTCGTTGGAAGAATCCAGAGCAATGGTGCCGACCGCTCCTGAGGCGTTCGAATTCTCACTCCCCGAGCCGCCCAGATAACTGGAGAAACCCAGGCTGGCGCCGCCCGCCAGAACCTGCGTTACAAAGGCATCGGAATTGCTCCCGGTTCCCGTGCCGTTGAGCTTGGCCTGAAACGCGTTGGATGTTACAGGAAAGTTGGAGGAGGCGGTCATTCCGGTGACGTAGGCGTCGTTAAACTGGTCGACGGCAATGCTTCCGCCGAAGTCCTGGGTGTTGCCGCCGAGGAAAGTCGAGTAAACCAAAGCCGAACCGGTGGGGTTCAGTTCCGTCACAAAAGCGTTCGACCCGCCGGCCGAGGCGCTGTAAGTGGTGCTGAACGCCCCGCTGGTAGTGGGGTAGGGGACCGCCGGTGTGGTCGTCGGGTCGTCGTTGGTGGTTTCACCGGTAACGTAGGCGTCGCCGGAAGCGTCTAATGCGATGGCAAAGGCGTAGTCATCGGAACTCCCGCCAATGTAGGTAGAGTAGGTGAGGGCGGTGCCTCCGGGAGCGATTTTGGTCACAAACCCGTCGTAGTAATAGCTTCCCGCGTTCGCATTGCACTGGCCGTCTGACCCGCACTTGGACTGGTAAGGCGTGCCGGCAATCGGGAAGTCGGAGGAATCCGTTTCGCCGGTCACGTAAACCGAGTTGTCCGTCTGGTCGACCGCAATGCCGTTGATTTCGTCGCCCTGGGTGCCACCCAGATAGGTGGAAAACAGGAAAGGCGCGGTTCCCGCGGGGCTGATCTCGACTACGAAGCCATCATCGGCGGGCGGAGTCACCGCGCTGCCATTATTGAAGGTCGAGGAAAGTTTGTTCGTCGCCGTATTGTTGGGATCGAAAGTGCTGGAGAAAGTGTCTCCCGCCACCCAAACATTTCCGGCGTTATCGAGCGCGATGCCGTAGCCATCATCTTCGTTCTGACCTCCGATGAAGGTCGACCACACCATGGTGCCGGTCGAGTTCAGCTTGAAGGCAAAGGCGTCGCTGCACGACGTGCTGCTCCTCTTGGCGTTTGTACAGTTGCCGCCATCGTCACCCTTCTTAGGCTGAGGTGCGTTGGCCGAGACTGGAAACGTGGTCGACTCGGTGATTCCGGTTACGTAGGCTGCACCAGCCGAATCTGCGGCGATGGCCAGACCACTGTCATTGTTGGTGCTGGTCGCGTTCTTCGTGCCGCCCAGAAACGTCGTGTAGATGCGGGTGCCCTGCGGGTTCAGCTTGATGACAAACGCGTAAAATCCATACCCGGTGGGAGCATTCCTGCCCGGGAACTTGGTCGTAGAATTGCTTTCGCCGGTGAGGTAGACGTTGTTCGACGAATCGACGGCGATCCCGAAAACCTCGTCTTCGCTCGCGCCTCCAAGATACGTGGCATAGCTGATGGAAGGGTCAATCACCAGTTCGCGGCTGTGGTCGTAGTTGCCTAACACAAAGCCGACCTGGTGTGTGGCGTGCTGGACAAAAAGCACGTCGACCGGCTGGCGCGTGCCGTCCTTTTCCTGATAAGCCGCGGGTTTGTGCAGCACCACGTCGCCCGCCGCGGAGGTCATCACCAGGTTGCCGGAATCGTCGGTCGCGATGCGGTCCGCACCCGCCACCCCCAGCCGGATCGGCGAAGCACTGGCGCCGGGCGCCACGATGAAATCGAACTCGAGTTGCTTTTGCCCGCCGTAGAAGGCCATGTCCACTCCCGGATAAACTTCCCGGTAGGAGACGCGCGCGTATTGCGCCACGTTGGCTTGCCATTGGCTGCGATCATTGCCGATGAAGTAATTGGTGTGTCCCGGCAACGGGTTGCTGGCGGAGATCTGCGGCTGCGCTTTCGCGCCCAGCAGGCTCAGGTGAATCGCAGCCGTTTCGCCGTTAGTCTGCGCTCCTGCTGCCCGCACTTCCGAATCACTTGGGGAATTGCTCGGGCGCGCTGCGCCGATGAAGTGCCTGCCCGTTATCTGCGGATCCGTGGCCTTGGTTGCGGACTTGAGGGCGAAGACGGCTTCGTTTTCCGTGAGGAATACCGTGTACCCGCTGCCCCGTGCCATGTACTTCACGGCCGGGTCGGTCTGTCCCTGGTTAGCTTCGAAGCCAAGCGGAATAGCGTCCAGGCTTACGCGTGCGTGGACTTGCTGTTCCACTGCGGCGGCGCTTCGACTATGTGTGCGCACACCCGCGACTCCGGCGGCA
>CAWDBW010000061.1:0-10761 GCA_963800405.1 uncultured Acidobacteriota bacterium | reverse complement strand
AGCCGAAGTCAGCGGATTATCGACGAGAGTTCTCCAAGATCGATCCGAAAGACTGGAAATGATTCTCGACACGAATGCTGTTTGGCGCTACTTGGCGGTGATGCGAGTATCAGGACGTGCTAGCGAATGCAGAAATGCATCACCTTCCCGTAATTGTGATCGGTGAGTATTTGTTTGGGTTGTTTGGTTCTGTCGATCGAAGAAGGCTCAACTCACTCTTTCAAAAGCTGATTGGCGAGTCCTTTCTCCTCGAAGTTGATGTGCATACCGGAGAGACGTACGCCCAGATTCGTTTTGAGTTGAAACAGAAAGGGCGACCTCTCCCCGATAACGATATTTGGATCGCGGCATTGGCCAGGCAGCACAACCTTTCGGTTGTCAGCCAGGATTCGCATTTCGATGTCGTAGACGGAATTCGACGGATGTCGTGGTAGCACAGGTAGCATTCCACTCCACCGTTGCCACCAGCATTTCTTGATCCGCCGGGCAGAACGTTCGTCTCCCTTGTCGTCGATCCGCCGCCGTTCCCGACGGTCCAGGATATGTCGGGCAATGATGTTGGACTTCTTCGAGTTGAACAGTAATCCGACAGGCCGTATCTCTGCCACAGCCGTTCAAGTTCTTCGTCATAAAGATCAGTTACGTCGATCCCGGATTCTTCGGGAACCGGGGCTCCTTGCGTTGTTACCTCACCATCTACGTAATCGATTGCACGAACGAGCCGCCCTGACACGTACTTGTGGAAGCTGGCAAGCCGGCCGTCCCTTGCGTCATCGCAATAAGAATCGGACTGACCTGGTGCGAGATGCGGGAAGTAGTTTCCTGATCTGCAATCATGCACATGCTGAAGTCGACAAGCACACGTCAATCTCCATCCTCAAAAACGATGGGGCCAACAACGGGCCGATTCCGAATCTCTCATACTACTCACGAGGGATCGATCCGACAACCGGGGAGCAACCCATTTCCGGCATGAGACGCCGGCCGAACCGTTGCCCAGCATGCGAAAATCGGCTATGATTGGATGGTTAGCCAGAAAGGTGGGATAACCAGCATGACAACAATTCTCCAGGAAAGCTGCCGCCGTGAGCCAGCCCGGAAGCCGTGAACCAACGCAACCGCCGGTGTCGTCAACTGGCCGCATCGATCTAATGTGCGATCAGTTTGAAAAGGCATGTCAGGCGGGCCGTCCGCCGCTGATCGAAGAGGTTCTGCTCCAGGCTCCCCCAAGCGAACAAGACCGGCTGCTTGCGGAATTGCTCGAAATCGAACTCGACTTCCGGCAGCGGGGCGGCGCCTTCCTGCAGTTGGAAGAGTATCGCGGCCGATTTCCCGAGAGTGCCGACCTGGTCGAAAGCGTCTTCCGCCGCGTCGTCAAGACCCGCCGCCTCGGCGACTACGAACTGCTGGAGGAACTCGGCTGCGGCGGCATGGGCGTCGTCTATAAGGCCCGCCAAGTCTATCTCAACCAGACGGTCGCTCTGAAAATCCTGCCGCACCGCTACCTTGATGATTCCCAGGCGCTCAGCCGTTTCCGCCGCGAGATGCAATCGATCGGAGGGCTGGACCATCCGAACATCGTGCGGGCCTTCAACGCGGGCGAGGCGGGCGGCGTCCAGTTCCTCGTCATGGAGTTTGTCGACGGCATCAACCTGCAGCAGTTCGTCGGCATGGGCAAGCCGCCCGGCGGTCCGCTCAAGCTCGGCGCGGCGTGTGAAATCATCCGCCAGGCGGCACTGGGCTTGCAGCACGCCCATGAGCATCATTTGGTGCATCGCGACATCAAACCGGCCAATCTGATGCTTTGCCGCAATGGCCAGGTGAAGCTATTGGACCTGGGGCTGGCCAAGTTCCACGCCGAGCGGCGCGCCGACGCGCCGCCAGCGCGGGCTGACACAACCGGGCGTAACCATGGGCACGATCGACTACATGGCGCCCGAGCAATGGGAGAACTCCGCAACGGCCGACATCCGCGCCGATATCTACAGCCTCGGCTGCACGCTCTTCTACCTGCTCACAGGGAAAACTCCCTACGGCGACCGCCTATGACACCAGCCGCAAGAAGCTGATGGCCCACGCGGTAGCGCCGATCCCGTTGCTGGCCGAAGCTTGCCACGACTGCCCTCAGGATTTGGAAGAGGTTTACGAGACGATGCTGGCCAAGGATCCGCGCGAGCGCTATGCGACTCCGGCGGAAGTTGCCGAGGCGATAGCCGAATTTGCCGACGAGGATGCTGGCCGAGGTTGTCACCGCCATGGCCAAAGAGGATTGCGTGGGATGCAGCCCGCAAGCTCGATCTTCGCAGCCCTGAGGCCACTAGGCAAAAAAACGGCGCCGGATCGTGGGGACCAACGGCCGCCGCCGCACGGCGAGCCGGCGAATTTCGCGGCAGCGGTTTCGGCGGAATGTGCAATGGGCTGTCATCGGATCGCTGCTGGCCGTGATCTCGGCCTCCTGGTTGCATGGAACGCGGCCGAGGTCGCGCGCTGGACGCGGGGCAGGCGAGCAGGAGCAGGGAGCAGGAAGCGGGGAGAATGGAACAGGGAGCGGGGAAAGGCAGTTGCGAGCGGGGACAAAGGCCAGGGGAGCCGGGAATCGAGAGGCGATTGCCGCCGACCTGGCGCTGCTGCCTGGACTAAACGGTCCCTGGTGGTTCGAAGAAACGCCCTGGCTGACGCCCTTTGTGCGGCAGGCGATTGCCGCGAAGCTGCTCGCACGATCCGGCCATGGTGCTCGGCGAGCACCCGCACCGGTATCTCGATCCCAATACGGCCGAGGCGGAGAAGTGGCTGTGGGAAGTTGCCGGACGATGTCGCGGAGATTTGTCCGCCGGAACAGTTCGACTAACGACGAGCTCAAATCGCTTTCCGACGAGAACCTGACGATACGCAAGCGGCCGGGCCAACGCGCAGCCTTACACAATGTCGCCGCGACGCGGTGGCTCGGCAAGGACCGCATGGCGAGCATGAAGAGGGCGACTGGCCGGCCGCCGATCGCCATACTGGGGCACTGCTCACAGCACGAGATCGCTGCGGCAGGACGAACAACCGTTCCTTGGCCGCTGCGACCCGAAGAATAGCTACGAACAGGAGCATGGGCCTACGCTCAGGCAAACGAATACCCCCGCGCCGACTGCGCGCCGCTTTGCCTGGCCGATTCGGCTGCCTTTGTGCTCCGACGCGTTCGACGATTTCGAAGGAGAGCCAGAAAATCGCTTGGACGAAGTGCCCTGGCCGCCGTGCGATATCTGCCGCTTGTTTCATGTCATCGACACTGCTCACCGCCTGCGCTCGCCGAGGCCGGTTCGGGCCATGCGACCATTCCGCGCGAGCTACGAAGATCTTCGCTTCGACGGCCGCCCAGACGGATTTCTTCGATGCCTCCAAGAAGTGGACCCACGCAGCCATCCACTGGCGGCGCAGGTCGCCGAACGCTACGCCTGGAGCCTGATGGACCAGTGGCAGTGTCGAGGAGGCGGCCGCAGCAGTTCCAGGACGCCTATAACATCCGCTTGACGAACAAGAAGAAGATCCCTCGCCGCGGGCTGATGTCCACCATCGCCACGGCATCGCGATGGCGTCCCGTTGACCCTGCACCTCGATGCGGCCCGCAGAACCTTCAAAGCGGTTGTTCATGAAGTGCAGGCTCTCCTCGACGAGGCAGAACGTCAGACCAGGAGAGCAGCGAAGCCATCTCCGCGAGCGGTTGGCGATTTCAGGCATGCCTGGCCGATTGCGAACTCATAGCGGAGCCGCCCTCGGAGGGAAACGCTACGGCTCCCCGCTGGCGGCGGAGTACTACTTAAAGTGGCCGTGCTACGGCGGACGACGAGCGATTCGTTCGTGGCGGGTTGCAAGCTGGCCATCGTGGACGCCTACGGGCAGCAAGTCTGCGCGGGACGGCCCTCAACGCCTTGGACGCCGACACGCGTCAGGTGCTGGGCGCGATGCCGAGCGGCGACCCTCATGGATCAGGTGGCCAAAGTGCTTGTCCTGAAAGGATCGCCCCTGCCGACGGCCGCAAGGTCCTGGCCGTTCTCCGATCAATTCCGGCTCAACCCGTCCTTTCGCGATTCCAGCCGCCGGAAGAATTGGAACTGCGCTCTTCGCCGCGGAACTGCTGCTGGCTTCCTACCTGGAGAGAGCTGATCCCAAGTCGGCCGCTCGCGACCTGAAGTATCTCGATGCGCGGCTCCATGCTCTGGACGGGCGGCGACTACCTTCGCCGCTACTACGAATCCTACCCGGCCTGCAACAAGAACGATCTGGTCCAGGTCGCGCACTACGTAATTGAATCGCGGATGGACCATGCAGATGCGCAGTCCCGATTTGAAAACAAGGACTTGGCCTCCGATCCAGTTCACTCCAAGGACAATTTTGCCGTCTTTCTGCCGCAAGATGGGCGTGGAAAGCGGTTCGAGTTGGAGATTACGCGCGATCAGATATTAAAGTGCAGGTACTGATATTACGATGACCTGGTCGCCTTGATGAAGGGGGAGATGATGGCCGCCCAATCGAGATTTTTTGGGACGATACGGCCACTCGTCAATAGGCCGACGCTCGCCGACCGCTACTGGCCCTTCATTTCCAGTCCGCAGTGCTGAAGGCGGAACCGAAGGGACAGTAATCGTCAGTCAGTTGAAGCCGCTGTAGAGCAGATGCAAACTAACCAGTAAGATGCAGGAAGATTTACGTATTGCTGGCAAGAGTACGCAGGGCGTCGAGATCCACTTTGATGTAGATTTTGGTGGTCTCGGGATTGTGGTGACCCAACAACTCGCCGATCTCACTGAGGGAGGCACCATGCCGCAATAGACTCGAAGCCAATCCATGTCGAAACTGATGAGCGCCAAGAGTTGGGGCGTCAATGCCGGCGCGCTGGAGGCGATGCCGAACAATAGATCCAACGCCACTCGCGCCGCGAAAACCGCGGACAGGAGCTTTAGCTCGCAGAAATACACGCCGACTGGTGCTGTGTGGTCGTCCGCGTCGCAGATAGGCGGCTATCACTTTGCCAACCTCAGCGGTCAAGGGTAGTTCACTGCGCTGGCCAGTCTTGCCACGAACGCTCAACTGTCCTGTCTTCCAGTCAATATCGCCGAGTTCCAAAGACGCGACCTCACCTGAACGTAAACCTAGGCGTGCCAGCAGGATTAAGATGGCGTAGTCGCGACGGCCCATGGCGGTTCGCCGATCGACGCTACTTAATAAGTGACGGACTTGTTCCTCGGTAATCGCTCGGGGAATCGATGACATCGACCAGTTAGCCACGATCGGTACAGCAGCGGCTAAGTCCAGCTTTGTCTTGCCGAGATAGCGCACATACCGCAGGAAAGAGCGTAGCGCACAGGTCAGGAGTTTCGCCCGCTTCTGGTGCAAATGCGCCGCCTGGCGCTGTACAAATCTCACGACGTCGCTGGCACAGAGACGTGACAGCATGACGGGTCCATCATCGAAACAATCCTTCAGAAAACTGCGAATGAACGGAACGTAGTTGACGATCGTTGCTTTAGCCAAGCCGCGTATTTCCCGCAAGTAACGCTCATACGCTTGAGCACAGCGCTCCGCTGAGGTTAACCGGCGCGATGGAATCCTCTCAGCCGGGACCAGACGCTCGCAGTGCAGAAAGGCGAGTAGGTGACCAAGCGCAGCAAGGTCGCCACGGCCCCGCTGGACTTTCCGCATACGGTATCGCAGATAGCGCGGCGGATGATCCGATGTGATGCTTCGCAAAGAGACTCCCCGCTGCTGAAGCCAGCGGCTAAAACACGCAGCGAGCAGAACGTGTCGGTGAATCGATGCCAGGGCATATCCCTGCTCACGCAGTGACTCCGCAAACGGCCCGATATGCGGTGCAAGAGGGCCTTCCGGCGTTTGGGCTAGAACTATTCGCTTGCCGATGAAATACTTCACGGTCAACTACTCTCCCTGCACATACTGACGCGAGGAGTCAATACTATGTTGATCGTGCATCGCCCAGGAGGCAGCAAATATTAGGCTGCCGAACCAGTACGAGACATAATCCGGAAGGGTAGATAGTGACGCAGGACGTGTGCACCATTAATGGGCGCTTTAATCCCGGCCCGACGCAACGCCGCGCGTACGATATGGGTAACGGCAGCTCGTGTTATCGGGTGAAACGGAGCAAGTACGGTAGTGAACACCTCGGGTGCATGCAACGATGGCCTGCCCTCATTCACGTAAAGCAGAATCGCGTTGCCAACCTCTTGCGGTAGTGGAAGCGATTCGTGACGACGACCTTTTCCGCAGACGCTGATTTCACTTTTATGCCAGTCGATATCGGAGAATTTCAACTGAGCGACCTCGCTGGCACGCAACGCGAGTCGGGCCAAAAGCAAAAGCACGGCTCTATCTCGCAGTTCGAAAACGTGGCCGGTGCAGGAGTCGACCACCCGCTCTACATCCTCCGCGGCGAGGCGCAACTGCGTATTCCGGGGCATGTGAATAATCATTCCGGGGATGTGAATAACGGATTCCGGGCTGATGTGAATAATCGATTCCGGGGCCAAGTGAATGAAAACTTCGCCCTTCCCGGAATCTTTATTCACATCCCGGAATCGATTTCTTAAAAGATCTTCATCTGAGCGCGGCGCTGGACAACAGGGGGTGCCGGTTGTCTCCACTGACAAGTGGAGGGAACTGAAGTGCCCCAGGAAGGATTGTCTATGCGCAAAGTAAAGGAAGTTCTACGTCTACGGTTCGATCTCGGTCTGCGACAAGACCAGATCGCCCGCAGTTGCTCAATCGGTCAGGCGACCGTCCATCGATACCTCGAACGATACGCCGCCGCCGGCCTGAGTTGGCCGTTGCCGGCGGACTGTGACGACCGGCAACTCAATGAGTTGCTATTTCCGTCGCGCCCCAATGGCCCAGCTCATCAGCCCCGGGCTGCCGTCGATTTCGCCGAAATTCACCGCCAACTGAAAGGTCACAAACATGTGACTCTGCAGTTGCTCTGGGAAGAGTATCGCGAAACTCAACCGGACGGCTACGGCTACAGTCGTTTCTGCGAGTTGTACCAGAGGTGGCATCGCGACCACAGCGTGGTGATGCGGCAGGAACATCGCCCGGGCGAAAAGATGTTCGTCGATTGGGCCGGCCCCACTGTGCCCATCTACGATCGCCTGACCAGCAATATCACGCCGGCCTCTCTGTTTGTGGCCGTGCTGGGCGCCAGCACTTACACCTTCGCGCAAGCCACCTGGAGCCAGGACCTGCAAAACTGGGTCGCTTGCCACATTGCCGCCTTCGAGTATTTCAACGGAACCACCAAGTTAATCGTCCCGGATAACCCGCGGACCGGCGTCGACCGCGCCTGCCGCTATGAGCCGGATCTGAATCGCACCTATCACGAGATGGCCGAGCACTACGGCGTCGCCGTCATGCCCGCGCGACCTTATAAACCGAGAGACAAAGCCAAGGTCGAAAATGCCGTCCTCCTGGTGGAGCGCTGGATCTTGGCAGCCCTGCGGCACCACCGGTTCTTCACGCTGGCGGAACTGAACGGGGCCATCGGGCAGTTGCTCGAAAAACTGAACCTTCGTCCCTTTCGCAAACGGGAGGGCACTCGCACCTCGCTGTTTGTCGCAGTGGATCAACCCGCTCTCCAGCCTCTGCCCGCCGAAAGATATCTGATCGCCAGTTGGAAAACCGTCCGCGCCAACATCGATTACCACGTCGAAGTCGACCGTCATTACTACAGCGTTCCCTATCAACTCGCCGGTCAGCAAATGGAGGCGCGATTCACCGGCACGACGGTTGAAATCTTCCATCTCGGCAAACGCGTTGCCTCGCACCGGCGAAGCTCTGCTCCCTACCAGCACACCGTGAATCGGGAACATATGCCCAAGAGCCACCAGGCCCATTTAGAGTGGACCCCGTCACGGCTGATTCACTGGGCTGAAACCGCGGTGGGCGAGGCCACCGCGCAGGTGGTACGCACGATTCTGGAAAGCAGACCTCATCCCGAGATGGGCTACCGGGCTTGTCTGGGCATCATGAGTCTCGGCAAAACATACACCCATTCGCGGCTCGAAGCGGCCAGCCAGCGCGCACTCCAGTTGCAAGCCTGCTCCTACCAAAGCCTGAAGTCGATTCTGAAACGCGGGCTGGACCGACAGACCACCCTCGCACTGGAACCTGACCGGTCCGGCCCGAAACATGAAAACGTTCGCGGCGCTCATTATTATGACCCGCCCACAACGCTGCTGCAGTAAAACCAACCACCACACGGAGAGAACCATGCTGAATCAACCAACGATTGAAAAACTGAACACTATGAAACTGCACGGAATGGCCGAGGCCTTCCGCGCTCAACTGGAAACCACCGACATGAGCCAACTGGCTTTCGAGGAGCGCTTTGGCATGCTCGTCGATCAACAGTGGCTGTGGAAAGAGAACCGCGCCCTGGCCCACCGCCTTCGCTCGGCCCGTTTGAAGGAGCGGGGCGTCCTGGAAGATATCGACTACCAGCACCCTCGCGGCTTGGATCGAAAACTGATGCGGACTCTGGCGAACTCCGAGTGGGTCCGTCAGCACCAGAATATTCTGCTGATTGGACCCACTGGCATCGGAAAGACCTGGCTCGGGTGCGCGCTGGCGCAGAAAGCCTGCCGCGACGGCTTCTCTGTGTTGCACAAGAGAACCACCGAACTGTTCCGCGAACTAGCGGTCGCCCATGTGGACGGCAGCATCGGGCGAGTTCTGCAGAAGCTCTCCCGTATCGATGTTCTGGTGCTGGACGACTTCGCCATGGCTCCGCTAAAGGACTCCGAGCGCCGCGACATTCTGGAAATCTGTGATGACCGTTATCAACGCCGCTCCATGATTCTGACTTCTCAGTTGTCGACGGCTCACTGGCACGAACAGATTGGTGATCCCACTGTCGCCGATAGTATTCTCGACCGTGTGGTTCACAATGCCTACCGGGTCGAACTGAACGGTGAATCGATCCGCAAGGTGCGCGGCCGAAAACCCCGCGAGGAGCAACCTCAATGACGGGGTCACAGCTACGCCTCAAACAGCCAACCGGTTGGTTCGCCGCCGGAAGGGAGGTCGCGCAAGCACTCAGCCTGCTGTCCGACGGTGCTTTTAAGCTGTTTATGTGGATCTGCCTGAACGCCGACCGCGGCCTCGGCGCAATCCGGGTCGAACCGAATGAAGTCGCTCGTGTTTTGGGTAAGACGGAAGCCGAGATCGGCATCAATCTGCGAGACCTATTTCAGGCTGAAATAGGTCAGCCAACCGCGGACGGAGCCATTCGGATTGCGGATCGCTACTGGCCCTACGAGCGCGCGCCAACTGGCCAGCAGGGAGAAAAGCTTGGTACCTATATCAGCCAGCTAAAGCGCGCCTTTCTGGAACGGCGTTGTGTCCGGAGCGCTTTCACTGCCGCGGATGAGAAAATCGCCACCGAGCTTTTCCACACCGGCGTGTCCATCACGGATGCCGAACACGCGATTCTGTTGGGGTCGCTACGGAAGTACGTTGCGCTGATCAACAATGGACGCGGCACGCCGATCACCAGCTTGCGCTACTTCGCCGCACTCTTCGAAGAGGTCAAGCAGGACATCTCGCCAGGCTATTGGGTGCATGTCGAACGCCGGGTTCGGGACACCGAACGTCAGTGGGGCGGTTTCGAGGTCCCCGCCAAATCAGACGAAATAAAGGTTACGAAATAATGCTGTTTGATACACCCCAATCAAGAAACCGACCGCCTCCGGCGGCTCCGCCGCTTGACTCATGTGAATAATTTCAGCATCATCAAAACTGTCGGCGCCGCGACCTCAGAAATTATTCACATCAGCCCGGAATCGGTTATTCACATCGTCGGAATCCGCAGGAACCGGGGAACTGATGAGAGGCGCCATGAGGCGAAACCAGGAAGCGCATATTCCATGCCAGCCGGACATCGCCCAGTAGCACTGAGAAAGCGCATGAACGCACGGACGGCGACGACTATGCTCTTGGCACGCTCGATCCCGTGAGGGCGCGCTCGATCGAGGACGAAGGCCCGCAAAGTCTCCGGGGAATAAGCGCGAGTGTCATCACCAACAGCATCGAGAAGTCCCACAAGGATTCCCTGATAGACATCGAGCGTCGTCTCAGTCAGTCCACGGTGTGTGCACATCCACGAACGGAATTCTCCCAGGATGGGCCATCGTTCTGTAGCGGATGGCTCGGCTACGGGCTGCGGAAGCTCGCCTCGCAGTCGGAGGAACCGAATGAATAACGAAGCGGCCGTAATCGATTGCTGATTGGGTCCGCGACTGTAACAAACCCTCTGCTCTTTGCTGACTGCCAACTTGCATGCTTCGAAACCCGACAGGAGGTCGTGTGCGGTGAACCCGGCGGTCAACATCCAATCTGTCCAAGCGGCTAGGGAGGTGAGACCGTTGTGGATAGAGGTCGGCTTGTAGCCGTTGAGGTGAAGCCAGTCGGCGAAGGCGTCAATGTGTTCAGCAGCGGCACCGGTTCGGAGTCGCTGCCGAGTTATAGGTGAACTTAAATGTGTTTCCAACATACTTCAGTCTCACTTTGAATGAGACTGAAGCTACCAGCGGCGATGGATGGTGCATTCGAATCGCAGGGTGCTGAACCCCTCGTTTTTATGCGGAGTCCCACATCACCGACATGCCGGCTACAGCGTCACTTGAACGCGCTGGCTTTGCATAATCGCGCGCTCCGCATAATCTGCGAACACAGCCAAGAGACCGGCCATCGCTCGACCCACTGGCGTGG
>CAWDBW010000060.1:0-66844 GCA_963800405.1 uncultured Acidobacteriota bacterium | reverse complement strand
CCTCGGAAGCGCTGCCTACCTGCTGGAAACGTACGAGGCCTTCTGGGCGAAAGTGAAGAAGGCCGGCGATGAACTAGGCTGGCATCCGCATCTTTATTGTCAGAAAAAGCCGGAAGACCCAGCGGTCATCATTGCCGATCCGCTCCAAGCGCAGGACGAGCTTGAGCGGCTGTGGAGCAATCTGAAGACAATCCTTGCCCCGACAGCCTTTCGCAACGGAGAAGGCTGGCACACGCCCGAGACGTACGCCACTGTCGAGCAGCTCGGATTCCGCTGCGATTCCACCGCGATTCCTGGTCGCAGGGGCCCCGGGCATCCCATGAATTGGACCGGCGCTCCGAACCGGCCCTACTTCCCTGCTGCGGGTGACCTTTGCAAGCCCGGCCCAGAGCGCTCCATGATGGAGCTTCCCATGAACACTTGGCGCTTGCAGGCGCCGCACGACGACGCCCCGCGGGTGCGGTATATGAATCCTGCGGTGCATCCGCATCTCTTTGCAAACGCCCTGAAGAACTGGGAGAATGCTTGCGCCCATTCTGACCGCCGGTTTGTATATCTGGGTCATGATCTTTCATCCCGACGAAGTGCTGGCCACGCTGGCGGAGGACGCGCTTTACGCCCGGTCAACGCAGGCGTTGTATGCGAATCTGATCTCTATCGCGGATAGCCTGGGGCGCTTGGGGCATGACTTTGAGTGGGCAACCATCACGGATGCGGCGCAGCGCTGGAGGAACCATCAGCAACGGCTGAGTGCATGAGTTCACTGCTCGAAAAAGCGGAAACGAACGAGAACGATATCCTGCAGCCGGTCGAGGCCGACCTGCTGCGCGAAACCGGCGGCGCAGCGATTGAATGGTATGGCAGGGCCGCGACTGCGCTCTACCGGGCGTACTCTGTCGCTCGAAAGCTGGCTGGCGCGAAAGCCCACGAAGCGGAAGTAATTCTGCCTTCGATTTCCTGCGCAACCCCGGCCAATACTGCCCTGCTGGCTGGCGTTGCACCGCGATTTGCCGATGTCGATCCAGCACGGGCATGCCGACGCTGGAAACCATTGAGGAACGCTGGACTCCGCAAACCTGCGCCGTCGTCTTCATTCATCTCTACGGGCAGACCGCTGACTTGCGCCCCCTGGCCGCATGGTGCCGCACCAGGAACGTTCTTCTGATCGAAGATCTGGCGCAGGCTCTGGGCGCTCGTTTGCCGGACGGCACGGCTGCAGGCTCGGTCGGCGACCTGTCGGTCTACAGCTTCAACCCCACCAAAATTCTGGAATGTGGTGGCGGAGCGTTGCTGATCCGGTCTCAGAAGCTGGTATCCGTCTGCCGCGAATTGGCCGAGCCTGATCCCTTGCCGCCGGAAATTGACGAGGCACAAGCCAGAACGCTGGCTCTCAGCTACCGTAATCTTCATCACTCGCTGGTGGGGCTGTTGCGGACGCGAGCAGTTGAAGAAGTATCGAGCGCATTTCTGAAATTGCAGCCTGCATTTTGAGGATCTATCTGCGCCACATGAAGAACCCTGCCGCACTGGCCGGCGCTTGGGCACAATTGCAGCAGATCCTCCAGCATCGTTATCGCAATGCGCAGCAGTATGACGAAGTCCTCGCAGAGGGAAGTTGGAGACGACTCAGCCAGTGGCAACAGAGCGGTGTTTGCTGGCGTTATTCGTTGTTGGTAAATTTTCCGGAGAAGCTTGTCGATTTCAGTGAGTCGGTGCGGCGCGACGGTTTTCACGTGTCAAACTTGTACTGGCCGGTGAACGATTTCTTCCGGCCTGGAGACCGTTGCCCCAATGCCGACCAATTCGCCCGACGGATCGTCAACCTGTGGGTGGACCATACCGTCGACCAGCAGTGGGTCAGAAAGGCGCGGACAGTCTGCTCAGAAATGCCGACCGGTTTGCGTCCTGACTCCGCTACACTAGAACCGAAGTTGCTGGAACAGAATGGCCAGACCCGAACTGAGCATCGTCATCCCGGTCTTCAACGAAGAGGCTGTACTTCCGGCCCTGGTGGAACGTTTGCGCTCGTTCGCGGACCGGCTGCGCCGCTGGTTACCGAGATCATTCTGGTCGACGATCATTCCGCCGATCGTTCCCCGGAACTGATCAAAGAGCTGTGCCTGCAAGATTCCAGATTCCGCTACGCCCGGCTCGCAAAGAATAGTGGGAGTCATGTGGCAATCCTTGCCGGCTTGGCCAGGGCGCGCGGAGAGTGCTCGGTTTTCCTGGCCGCCGATCTGCAGGATCCGCCCGAACTGATTTTGCAGATGCTCGATTTGTGGCGCGCTGGTCATCATGTCGTGTGGGCTGTTCGGGAAGAGCGTGAGGGTATATCGCGAGCGGATTTGTTCCTGGCTAACACTTTCTACCGTTTACTGAATCTTCTGGGAGAAGTGAACCTGCCGCCGCGAGGCTCTGATTTTGCGCTTCTCGATCGGAAGGTGACGGACGCTCTGTTGAAGTCGGCGGGCAGCAATCCGAGTATCGGCGGCGAGATCGCACGGCTGGGATTCTCTGCGGCACAAATCACTTATGCCAAGGAAAAACGAGCCGCCGGCGGCTCCAAGTGGACGTTCAAGAGCAAGTTGAAGGCGTTCGCGGACGCGTTCGTCTCTTTTTCTTACGCGCCTTTGCGGGCCATGTCGTACCTGGGCATGCTGTTCAGCTTCCTGGGCTTTGCCTACGCGCTCGTAGTCATCATCTTGCGCCTGATGACGCGTACGCCGGTGCAGGGCTGGGCATCGTTAATTGTGGTGGTGCTCGTGCTCGGTGGCGTTCAAATGATGATGCTGGGGATTCTGGGCGAATATTTGTGGAGGACGCTGGAGGCCGCTCGACAACGTCCGATTTATTTCCTGGAAGAAACGTCCGAGGTGGATGCCGGCGCGGCCACGCAGCCACAGGAAGTGGAGCGGCGCTTTGGGACGTAGGTTCCGCGTCCAGTCGGCCGTGGTGGGCATTCTCATCGGGCTGGGTTGTGTTGCAATCCTCCTGCGGCAAGTCGACCTCAGACAATCCTGGAGCGCGCTGGGGCGGCTGAACGGGCCGTATCTGCTGGTTCCCGTGGCTGTATTTTTTCTGAATCTGCCGCTGCGGGCCTGGCGCTGGCAGTTGATTTTTCCCTCCTCACGGCGTCCCGGACTGGGCGCCTGCCTGACGGTTCTCGGCATCGGCAATATGGCAAACTTTCTGTTGCCCGGTCGGGCCGGAGACTTGGCTCGCTGCGTTCTGTTGGGGCGTGGGGACTCGCTCACCGACACCAGCCGGACTCTGGCGACTCTCGCAGTCGAAAAAGTTCTAGATGGCCTGGCTCTGGTGGGCATGGTCCTGTTCGCCGCTTGGGCTTTGCATCCGCCGCATTGGGTGCTCGAACTGTTGCGGGTCGCGATTTTGATTTTCGGAGGAGCACTGGCTCTCCTCGTGGCCCTTCGCTATCGAACGCGCGCACTCATTGACTCGATGCGGCGCGGCTTCCGCCTGGTGCATCTCTCCTCGCTCGAGGAAAAGTTCGACGGCCTGCTGACTTCATTTGCCGACGGACTCAGCGCAGTGAGTTCCGCAGGACAGATGCTGACTTTGCTGCTGCTGACCGCGGCAATCTGGATCACCGAAGCCGGTTCGATCTGGGGACTGGCTGCAGCTCTGGGGCTCGGTGTGTCGTTGAAGTCGGCTGTGGTGGCCTCGGCTGTTCTGGGTCTGGGTCTGATGATTCCCGCCGCTCCCGGTGGCTTGGGCACCTATGAACTGTTCGGGACAGAGGCCTTCAAGTTAGTCGGCATCCCAGCCAGCAGCGCGCTGGCGCTCACGGTCGTGATTCACGCCTGGGTGTTTGTGGCCAATATCGTGATGGGGATTTGCCTGCTCGCCGTCAAGGGTATCAGCCTGGCACAACTCCGGAATCGTTTGGAGGTCGAGCCGGCATCCAGGATTCAGCCGTCGAGGTAATTCACTCAACTTGATAGAATCATGCTTCCAATTATTGCTCGTCTTTCACTCGTTGTGGAGGTAAGTTGAATGCAGAACCAGCGGGTTCTGATCACAGGTGGCGCGGGATTGATCGGCTCTCACATTGCCGATCTGCTGGTAGAACGCGGCGTCCACGAGATCGTGGTGCTCGATAACTTCGTCCGCGGACGCCGGGAGAATCTCTCGCGCGCCTTGGCGGGCGGTCATGTCACGATTGTCGAAGGCGATATCCGTGATCGCAAGCTACTGGCCGAAGTGATGCAGGGCATCAACTTGGTATTTCACCAGGCAGCGATTCGCATCACGCAATGCGCCGAAGAACCGCGGCTGGCGCTCGAGGTCCTGGTGGACGGCACCTTCAACGTGGCGGAGCAGGCGGTGAAGTCGAAGGTGTCGAAAATCGTGGCGGCGTCGTCGGCTTCGGTCTACGGAATGGCCGACGAATTTCCCACCACGGAGCGGCATCACCCCTACCACAACCGAACCTTCTACGGCGCTTCCAAGATTTTCAACGAAGGCATCCTGCGCAGCTTCCATGAGATGTATGGCCTGAACTATGTGATGCTGCGCTACTTCAATGTCTACGGCCCGCGCATGGATATTTTCGGCGTGTATACGGAAGTCCTCATCCGCTGGATGGAGCGCATCGCAGCCGGCAAGGGCCCGCTCATCTTCGGTGATGGCCGGCAGACCATGGATTTCGTTTTCGCCGAAGATATCGCGCGCGCCAACCTGGCGGCGGCCGAGGCTGCGGTCTCCGACGAAGTATTCAACGTCGCCAGCGGCACCGAGACCAGCCTCAACGATCTCGCACACATTCTGTTGCGCGTCATGGGATCAGATGCACCGTTGGAATATGGGCCGGAACGAAAAGTGAACGCCGTCCCACGCCGTCTGGCTGACGTTTCTAAAGCGCGGCAGTTGTTGGAGTTTCAAGCCACCGTCTCGATCGAAGAGGGTCTGCGGCGACTGGTGGCATGGTGGCAGGCGGAACGCATGGCCAACGAGGCCACTCATGTTTGATCCGCAGTCTGCCTCTGACCCATCGCGAATCCTTAGCTGCGAATGGAAGCACGGGGACGCAATCGCTCATGCCTAAAGACTTTGTCCCAGTGGCGCGGCCAAATCTCGGGCAGGAAGAAGTTTCGGCTGCGGAAAGAGCCCTCCTGTCAGGCTGGGTCACGCAGGGCCCGGAGGTGGCTGCGTTTGAGCGCGAGTTCGCCGGCTTCGTGGGCGCGCCGTACGCCTGCGCGGTTTCGAGTGGCACGACCGCTCTGCACCTGGCACTGCTGGCCGTGGGCGTGCGCCCGGGGGATGAAGTCATCACCGTCAGCCATTCCTACATCGCCACCGCCAACAGCATTCGCTACTGCGGGGCCCGGCCGGTTTTTGTGGATATTGATCCGGAAACTTTCAATATTGATCCGCGGCAAATCGAGCCAGCCATCGGCGAGCGCACGCGTGCGATTCTCTGCGTTCACCAGATGGGCATGCCGTGCGACCTGAAAGCGATTCTCGAGATCGCACGCCAGCACACGATCCCCGTCGTAGAAGATGCTGCCTGCGCCGTCGGGAGCGAGATTCAGTGGCAAGGCCAGTGGGAAAAGATCGGCAAGCCGCACGCCGACGTGGCGTGCTTTTCATTTCACCCGCGCAAACTGCTGACCACGGGCGACGGCGGTATGTTGACCACGGCTGACGGGGCAACCGATCGCAAGTTCCGCCTCTGGCGGCAGCACGGCATGAGCCTGCCGGACTCGGTACGGCACTCGTCGCCCGAGGTGGTTTTTGAATCGTATCCAGAGCTCGGCTTCAACTACCGCTTGACCGACATTCAGGCGGCCATCGGCCGCGAGCAACTCAAGCGGATTCCCGAAGCCATCGCCCGCCGGCGGCAACTGGCCGCTGGTTACCGCGATCTGCTCGGGGATATCCCCGGACTAGTTCTTCCCACCGAGCCGGACTGGGCACGCACAAACTGGCAAAGTTTTTGCGTGCGCCTGCCCGCAAACACAGACCAGCGACACGTGATGCAGAAGATGCTCGATGAGGGCATCGCAACCCGCAGGGGAATCATGTGCGCGCACCTCGAGCCCGCTTACCGCGATCCTACGACGTGGCGCTGCGCGAAAGTTGAATGTAAACCCCGCGGCAGCTGCCCCAACCTCGCCGAAAGCGAGCGGGCCCAAAGAGAAGGAGTGATCCTGCCGCTGTTTTCCCAAATGACAGAAGGACAACAGAGCCAGGTCGCATCTGCCCTTCGCGACGCACTCAGGAATCAAGGGTGATGGAAGCCACGACCCAACCCCAGCCTGACAGAGTTTTCACTACGCGAAACCTGAAAATCATTCTGTGGATCTTGCTTTTCCTGGCCGCTACCGAGTTCGTCATGCGCGGGCCGGTGAGATTCCTGCGCGAACCGACCAACTGGAATGATCTCTCGCAAAACTACACGGCCTCGAAGCTTTGGCTGAACGGGCAAAGTCCCTCGGATCCCAGAAATTTTTCTGTCCTCTGGAAGCGCGAAGCCGGCAGCCGCTTGGACCTTACGGACATACGGACTCATCTCGCCCCGCCGCTGGGTGGACTGGTCGTATTGGCGCCAATTGCAGCCTTCCCGTGGAAGGCCGCGAAGATTCTTTGGCTCGTGGTGTTGCTGAGCTCGTTCGCGGCGATGGTGTGGGCGCTGGCGCTGGCCGGAGGGTTTCGTTGGCGTGAGGATAACCTTCGAACTGTGGCTTTCATTGCCGCTTGCTTCGCGCTTGCCCCTTTCCAAACCGGAATCGCCAGTGGAAACACTAGCATCCTCGTGATTGGACTATGCGCCGTGGCGATATGGGCGGCACATCGTCACAACGACATCACAGCCGGGATCTTGTTCGGAGTGGCGTGCGGCGTGAAGCCGCAGATCGGGGCATTTCTGGTTCTGTACTATCTGATACAACGCCGCTGGAAACTGTTCTTCACTGCGGTCGCCAGCACGGGCGCGCTGGTCGCGGTAGCGGTTTTGTATCTGTGGATCCGAGGTGCTTCCTGGATGCTGGACTATCTGAACAACGCCAAAGGATTCGTCACGGCCAACAGTATTGACGACTTCTCAGCGGCCAACCCCATTCGCTTTACCCTGATCAACCTGCAGGTCCCGTTTTTCTCGATGACGGGGCAGTCGAAAGCGGCAAACCTGCTCGCGCTGGCCGTCGGCGGAATCTTGGTTTGCGCCTGGATTTATCTGGTTGTCCGAAGCCGTGGGCGCGCACCGGAATTGCTGTCGCTGGCAGCCATCTCGATCATCGCCTTATTGCCTGTCTATCATCGGTTCTACGATGCTGGACTTCTGGTGGTGCCGCTGTGCTGGTGCTTGCTTCCTGCACGGCGAACCAAGCGGGTCGCCACGCTCGCGTTGCTCTTGATGATTCCCTTCCTCGCCCCTGGCACGGCATTTCTGCAGCAGATCGCCGCGCACGGCCGAATTCCTGACGCGATCGTACACGCCTGGTGGTGGGATCGCGTACTGATGCCTCACGAGAGCTGGATCCTGTTACTGCTATGTCTGGTGTTGCTCTACGGGATTAATCTGGACAGCGCTGATCAGTCTGAGGAAGGAATTCACTCCAGCGCTTCTAAAGCATGACGATCGCGGCCTGCCCCAGTTCATGCGTGCGGGCGACGATTTTATATTGCCTCATATAGGCTGAGCAGTAGTCCGCCAATCCCCGAAACACGTGCAGCGCGTCGAAAAAGTCGTCGAGCACAATCAGGGTGCCCGGCGCAAGCACCGGATCCAAGGTGGTCAGACAATACAGCGTGGACGAATACAGATCGCAATCCACATGAATCACGAGCTGGCGCTGCGGACGGTATGAGGCCACAAAGCCGCGGAGCGACTGCTGAAACCAGCCAGCCACAAAACTCACGCGAGCGTCCGCAATTTCCGGAAGCTTTCCACCCGTGCTGAATGCTCCGCGGCGTTTTCCCGCGTGCCAGTCTTCGGGCAGTCCCTCGAAAGAATCGAAGCCAAAGAAACGGCTGCCGGCGTTCTGGTTCAGAGCGCACCACTGTCTGATGCTGGCTCCCTCAAACACTCCGAATTCGAGGTAGTCAATTGCCTTGTCGCTCCCGGCGAGCGTTTCGCTAACGTAGCGATACAGGTCTTCTCGCGACCTCAGTTCGACGGCGGACGCGAACTCTCTTACCTTCGAATTCAGGCGGGCTTCCCAATTGAGGCGGTCGAGGAACCACGAGTAGCGAGGAAAGAAAAACCGTGTCGAGCGCTTGGCCAGCGGGCGCAACGGTCCTAAGAAACGCGAAGCTTCTCTGAGCATGAGAATCCTTGATGCTAAATATGATCGCCTAAAATATGATCGACAAAAAGACGGTCGACTAAGACGCCGCCTGGCTTGGCTCGCCGACGCCGCCCAAAGCTGGGCCGTGGGATTTGAACGAGAAATCGGCCGCCGGCGGCAGTTCGAGGCCTTGAGCCACGATCGACACGATGTCGGATGCCGGAGGGGTAACCTCACAATCGAGTTCCAGCAGCGAGCCCGCATCGTTTTTCATCGTCTCCACGAATCCCGCTTCCAGCAAGGCTTTCAGCAGCACTCCGTTGCGCGAAGTCTTTCCATACGGAGCACGAATCTGGCTGTAGCCGGAAGTTCCGGCAACCCCGGCCAGCCATCGAAACCACGCGTTCTCAATTTTTTTCTGCGCCACACGGCAGGACAACACGAAGTCTCTGAGCACCGCGCCCTCTTTCGAGGTGATTAACGAAGCGAACCCCACAATGCCATACTCGCCAAAACGGTCGCGACAGGAAGTGCAGATGCACATCACGTCTTGCCGCTCGAGAAGCTGCAATAGTTCCTCGCGCGCGTAGCGATGAGTTGACAGATTGAGCTGATTCGAGCGATGCAGCAATTCCAGGCAGCGCTCGATGTGCGCGGGCTCGGTGGGCCGGAAAAGTGCCGCTTCCATTTTGCAGGTTTTCAGGAACGCTTCATAGCGGTCACCGTAGTGCACGGCGTGCTGCTTGCGCTCTGCTTCGGCGCGGTAGAACGCCCGTCGCTGTATGCTCTCCTCCGTGACCGGAACATCGAATTCGGGCCGTTCGAGCAGCGCAGAAATGTCGGAGTCGGCTAACACTCGCACTCCCGGCAACTCGTGAGCAACCTCCGCGCGTTCAAAAGGAGAATCGTCGATGAAGGCGCAACTGTCGACTCCAATATTCAGCGCCGACGCAATTCGCTGGATGTTGGCACTCTTTGGTTCCCAGTTGATTTGTGGGTAGAGGAACAAATGCGCCACACCAAGCCGCTCGAGCACGCGCCAGGCATGGTCGTAATCGTTCTTGCTGGCGATGCTCTGCAGAATACCCCGCTCGTCCAACCTCTTCATTGTTTGCAACACTTCCGGCCGGAGTGCAACTCTGTCCGCATCTTGTTCCGCGAGGATTCCGTCCCACACGGTCTGGTCTAGATCCCATATGACGCATTTCACTGTGCCGCCAGAGTTGCCTTCTCCGGCCTTGAGTTCCGCGCGGCGCCGGTAGCTTACAAAATCAAGCCAGGAGAAGACCACGTGAGCTTCGGCGTCATTGTCGGGATACACTCGGACATCTCCCGGCGCCCCGTAAAGATCGACATTCATCGATGCAGCCGGAATGCGCTGGATGGTTCTGCCAGGTTCGAGCAGGATGGAAGTGCGAAACTTCGGCCCTTGCTGCCAGGTCTCAAGAACCAGCCGGACCGGCTGAGGCTGAAGATTCCAGACTTCAATCACGAATTCGTCAAACTGCTCGCTCCGATCTCGCGTAATGGCTTTCAGCAGGCGTTCGCGGTACACGGCGTAGGCGCCATTGATCCTGAGATATGGGCTCATTCCGCGGAACAAAGCAGAAACTGGACGGATGCATCGCAGGAAAGCGCGATCAATCCGGTCCAGCAAACGAGCCTGCAACGGCTTCACGGAACCAAATCCGAAAGTGGATTCAAGTTTGCCCCACCTGCGGAATTCGACTTCGGCACCGTACGGAAGCAATCCCGGATATTTCGGATTGGGGGTAATGCCGTTCTTGAAGCGCGCGCACTTGCGATCGCGCCGGCGAACATAAAGCGGACAGAGCGCATAACAATCCGGGACGGCGCACTCGGTACAGTGCTCGGTCCATGAAAGAAGATAGGCGGAGCTGACGGCCTCTGGCTCCAGGGTGGAAACCTGCGGCGCTTCGAGGTCGGCGGTTTGTCGGGGCCTTTCAGCCCAATCGGTCTGCCACATCTGCCAGTCCTGCTTACGATCAGTTCGGCTTACAAGTTGTTGTAGCTGACCAGAGTCGCCTGGTAGGCGAGCCTGTCCGGCCAATCACTTTCCAGCAGACTTGCCTCTTCGTCGCGGGGTGTGGATCCGGGATGAGTCATGAGTTCCACGGTCGCCCGTCCCGGCGGACGCACTGCGCATAATTTGATGAAGGTCACCAGGTCGGTGAAAATGCGCGTGGTTCGAAATCCAATCGTCCTTAAGGCCGCATTGAAGAGCCGTTTCTTTGCCAGCAGCAGCCGGCCCGGACGTTCCGAGTCATCGTACATATTTCGACTGATTCTCACCTTGTTGATCTTGTAGCGGCGGCGCAGAGCGGCCAGCACCGGAAGCAACTGTGGAATCGTGTGGATATGATGGTGCGCGTCCAGATGCGAAGGTTCCACACCCAGCCGCATCAAATTTTCGATCTGGAAGCACCACTCCCGAAAAATCGCCCGGAGCATCGGCGCACCAATCCTGACCTCGCGAATCGAATTGCCGTTGAAGCACCGGCTCTGGTCAAGAATGCTGGCCAGGCCGGCGACGCTGCCCGGGCAGAGCGGTTCGAACTCAGTCAGATTCAGGTGCACGCCAAAAGAGCAGTTAGGGAACAAATGCAATTTTTGTGTCGCAGCTTTCACGGCGGGACCGTTCGAGAGCACGGTTGCCGATGTGATTGTCCCGCGCTGCATCCCCTGGAATATCGCCTCGTTTACCGGTTCGCTGATCCCGAGGTCATCGGCGTTGACAATAATCCTCATGGGCATTGCGGAAAGGAAGGACCATTCGCAGGCCATGCTTCCACAGAAATCTGCAACAATGAAAGCATCTTAGCACATCAGAATCACCGCATCCGCCGCTCAGGTTGCGAGCTCAATCATGGGCGCCGGATGCCTGGAATCGAGCATGGTGCGGGACAATTCAAGGATTTTTTCCACGTGCGTTTTCCAGGAGAACTGACGCGCCCGCGCTATGCCGGCGGCAGCCATGCGTTTCGATGCCTCCGGTGAACGGGCAACGTGCATTACCGTCTCCGCCAGCGCCAGTGCGGAGAATCGTTCAAAATAAAGCGCTGCCTCGGCGGAGATTTCTCGATGCACGGCCAGGTCGGAGGCGACCACCGGGAGCCCGCTGGCCATCGCTTCCACCAGGGGATGCGCGAAGGTTTCAGTGTAGGCCGGCGTCACGTAGACATTAGCTCGCGTATACAACCGATGAAGCTGCCGGTAAGGGATCGCTCCCAGTTCGAGAACCATATCCGAGACGCCGAGCTTTCTTACCAGTGCAGCGGCCGTCTCCGGGCGATACGCGCCCGGATTCTTCCCGGCAGCCAGGTTGCAGGTCAACAGCAGTTTGATCGGCGTGCCTGCCATGCGATTGCGCAGCAGAGGTAGAGCCCGAATCAGGGTCTCGAAATTCCGGTAATAATTGTAGTGACTGACAAAGAGCAGTTTGAAACAATCCTGTGCTGCTTGCAGCTGTTGCTCGACCTCTGACGAAAGTGGGCTGGAGTCGCGGGTGAAAGTCTCCAGATCGAATCCATGATGAATGGCCAGCACCGGCGCTCCGGTCCAGCGGCGTAATTCGGCGGCAAACGCCTCGCTCGGCGCAACCGCGACCCCGGCCCACCGAATCGATTTCCTGGCCAGCGCGGCCCGCAGGCAAGTATCCAGCCACGCACGGTACTCATGGCGAGAGCGCAGGTCGCGATAATAGTCGGGCGAAGTGTAAATCGAATTGCGCGAGAGCAGGATTTGGGGTACCGGCGACTTTCTGAGAGCGAAGTTTCCAGTAGAAAGAAGAACCTCGGCGCGGCACCGCCGAATCACGCCAGCGAGAGCCGACTGCTCGTACCAGAAGCGGCGAGCGGAAGAACACGCCAACTCCACGAAGTCTACCTGGGCAAAGCTGCAAAATTCTTCCTTGAGGCCGGGGGGCAAAGCCAGGGTGATCCGCACTTCTGGCCGGGCTGCCAGATGCGGAAGCACATTGCGAATGTAGGTAAGTCCTCCACCCGCGCTGGCGGCGAGGGAGTTGATGAACAAATGCATTATCGGCTCGGCGCGACGTCGCTCAGACTTGGCCACATCGCCCAGGCCCCCAGAGCTCATTCCTTCTCCAGAGACTTAGAACGGGTATTCTACAATGGTTCTTCGTCGCGTGGATTTCAATCTCAGGCAGGGAGCGCTGGCGCGTCAGAACGGCACATCGGCAGGGAGGGCCTGGCTTCCAATCGCGATCCGCTTCTGCTATTTTGAGGGACGCGATCACCACGGCACAAAGAATGGCGGCGGCGTTGACCCGGCAGGCCCAAACTGAACTGACCATTATTCCTGAGTTGGATGGTATCCGTGGCGTCGCAATCCTGCTCGTCCTCGCGTTCCACTTCGGCCGCATTTTGCCTCATACCGGAAGGGTACTATTGGAGTTGGGCTGGACGGGAGTAGACCTTTTCTTTGTTCTTTCCGGCTACTTGATCACACGGATTCTGTGGGCCACCCGAGAAAACCGAAGCTATTTCGTAAGCTTCTATGGTCGAAGAATTCTCCGAATCTTCCCCTTGGCCTTCGCATTTCTGGCGGTCTACTTCTGGATTGCCCTGCCTCTGGCCCATCATTTTGGCTATGACCTGGACCGAAATGGATATGATCAGCTGTGGTATTGGGCATTTCTTGCCAACTGGCATAATGGGCTCCATGGAAGCCTGACCCACCTCTGGTCATTGTCGATCGAAGAACAGTTTTACTTGATATGGCCGAGCGTGGTCTTCGCGATTTCCCGCAGGAACCTGCAACGCCTATGCATTTTGCTGGTGGTGCTGCCCCTGAGTTTGCGATTCCTTTTGATGGGCGTGTTCCACTACTCCGTGCTAACCCAAGGAATGACAATGTGTAGAACGGAGGCGCTTGCGCTAGGCTGCTTGATTGCCCTGGCTCAAGGGATTCGCGTATTGCCTTGGTTAGCGGTTCCTGCGGCAGTCGGAGTTCTCGCCATCGACGCTACGGTTGGGGCGCAGGGTCGGATCATGGGGATCTACGGCCTGACGCTGGTAGCGTTGGCTTGCGCGGGGTTTGTGCAGGCAGTCGTGAAGCGCGCAGGAAGTGCTGCGGTCTCGTCGCGTCTGCTTCGGTCCGGTTGGCTTCGACGATTCGGCAAATACAGTTACGCGATCTACGTTCTCCACGCTCCCATCCTGTCTCTGGCCTTCCACGTTTATTCAAGAGCTCCGAGCCCCTTACGGGGATTTGTTGTTTTCTTTGCAGGCATTGCCCTGTCATACATGGCGGGATGGGCTTCGTGGTACTTCTTTGAAAGCAGGATTCTAAGGTTGAAGCGATATTTTGCCTACGATCGTCCCGCAATCCAAACCAACGAAGTTCTTGCCACCGGCTGATTGGATCACGTTTTAGGAGCTTCAGACCGCCGACAATCTAAGATTCAACATCCGTTACGACCTGAATGATGCGCAAACTGCAAGGGACGCGCAGATTCATCGCGAAGCCTAAGCTGTAGGCATCAACCGTTTGCTGATCGCGGCTACATTTGGCGGCCACTGCAACGCCAGTCCGGGAACGCGCGAGGACGGAGCTAAATCCACGAAAATAAATGCCATGCTCCAGTAAAAAACACACAGGTAATAACCTGGAGCAAACAACCAGTCTTCCAGGCCGGCGTGCAACATTCCGGCGAGCAGCACCATGGCCAGAGGAATGGCGGCGTGGTCAGGGATTCCCGGTCCGGCGCATCCACAACACGGTTTCAACAATCTTGCGCAACAGAACCAGCAGCAACAGCACGAACGGCAACACTCCGACCACCCCGACCCAGCTAAGGATCGCCAGATAACTGCTGCCGTGCTCGGAGGATGCGGCGACGACGGTCGAAAACTTTCCCAGATTTTCAGTCGCGTCCTGCCCGTTGTCAGAGGTTCCGAAGCCGGCTCCGAACCAGAAGTGTTTGTGAATCGAATCGATCGCATCCTGCCAGGGGGACTGCCGGGATGCCAGCAGACCCGCGCTGGGATCTTTGCCCTTAAATATCACGGAGGAGGTCAACGCGTCAGCCGTCTGGGCAAATTCCTCCGGCTGGAAGATCGCGGCGGCGGCGACGACGATGGCGATCACCACAACGCCATTGATGAGCATCCGGTACTTGCGCAAAGTGACAAGAAGCAATCCGCAAGCGATGAAAGCCGCGGCCATGCTGGCGCGCGCGTGACTTGCGAAGGTCAGGTACAAGGCCACGGCGAACAGCACTGTCCGCCTGCGGCGAGCGAATGCTCCATCGCTGACCAATACGCCCCACAGCAGAATCGGAGCTCCCGCCACGCCCATCACGGCGCCCAGCGAATTGGGGTTGCCCATGACTTCAATACCGACGGCGTAAGCCGCCCCGACCGCTGCCACAAAGATTTCACAGCCGGTTAAGAGCCCAGCGAAGAAGCGGTTCTCCCGTCCCGTGGCCGCCACTCTCGCTCCCGTGCCGGCATATACGAACAAACCCAACAGACTGAGCACCTTCAAAAAAGACAGGCTCGAGTAGCGAGAAACTGCCGCCGACACCAAAGCTGCCAGAGCGGCAAACAACGCCAGGACATGAAACCAGCCGATGCGATGGCCGCGGTCTCTGAGCATGATGACCGACCCCACCAACCCTCCCATGCCAAGTATCGCCCAGCGCGCAGCCGTCCAGATTGTACCGACCGGCAATTCCACTCCGGCAAAAAGAAAGGACACAATCACGAGGGTGAAGAAGACTCGCCGGTACATCCAGACGGCCACCGCCAGAAGTTCGAGGAGAAGAATACTTCCCAGGGAGTTGCTGCCGAAAAAGCCAGGCCGCGAGTAAGCGAGAAAAGCCAGAATCAGAAGACCCAGTACGGCTGCGGCGATCACGATAATCTTCGAAGTCTGCTCAGCCACGCGTTCCTCCCGCCGCCTGCACCATTCGGGCAACGCCCGCGGACCATTCCTGCGGTGAGTAGCCCGAAATGTGTTGCATACTGTTTGCGCCCATCGCGGCCCGAAGGTCTGGTTGATCGGCAAGGCTTCTCATCGCCGACGTTAACGACGCCACATCCCTCGGCGCAACCAGCAATCCGTTCCAGTTCTCCTTCACCAGATCGGCCGCGCATCCGGCGATTTGGCTGACAATCACAGGCAAGCCGCACGCCATGGCTTCATTCACAACCAATCCCCAAGTATCAGTATACGTGGGCAGAATCACCATTTCCGCGAGGGCATAATAGATCGCTAGCCGCTCTCGCTGGGCAAAGCCAGCGAATCTTATCATTCCCGGCGCGACGGAGGCCGCCTGCAACTCCAGTTGCGATCGAACCGCGCCATCCCCTACGAACACGAGTCCCACCTGCCGGCGCATCGATTCATCCAGTTTGGCATAGGCTGACAGCAATTCAAACACACCTTTTTCCCGCACCAACCGCCCCACAAAAAGAAAGTAGCGCTCGGGCAAAGCCAACTCTCGACGCCAACTGGCCGCGTCCGGCCGAGCGGCCGCTGCGGCCGCTGCGAAAAAATCATTGTCGACCGCGTTCGGTGCGACGCACACACGGTCCTCGTCGACCTGGTGGACGCGAAGGTATTCCAGCGCCGACTGCCCTGGTACGACGAATCCGCTGCACTTATTCAGGAACCCGGTTTTGAGGGACTCCACCAGCGTGTGACCGCGGCGCAGATCCTGCACGTTGCTCTCCGACCAGAGAAAAAAGGGAATCTTGTGAATCCGCGCCCACAGCAGGGATTGCCAGGAGGCAACATAGTTGTAGCCACCACAAAGAATCACGTCGGGCATTGCTTTGGCCAGCGCGCGGCCCACGCCCCGATTCAGCAACGCGTTGTACCGGCCCACCCGCCTTCGCCACGAAGGCAGCACCTCATACGAGAACCCGATTTCTTTCTTGGGAATTTTCCACTGGCGCAGGCTCGGGTCGGTCTCAGCCAGGAAGATTACATGCAGATCCAACTCCGCATGCTGTGCCAGCGCATTAAACAGCGGGATGCGATAAGGCGAGATGATCTCCGTCAGAATCACCAGGCGGCGCTTCATGCCGCCGACTCCCGGTAGATTCGTGCCAGGGTTTCCGCTTGTTGGGCCAGTGTGAGTCTCTCGATGATCGTGTCGCGTGCGGCGGCGCCGAGATTGTGCCGACGCGGCTCGTCACGCAAAAGCATGCCCAGCGCCAGCGTCAATTCTCTCTCATTATCGGGTCCCACCAGAAAGCCGTTGGAGCCGTGTTGAATGATCTCGGCAATTCCCTGCCCCCGGCAGCCAATCACAGGCTTGCCCACGGACATGGCTTCCAGGTAGACGCAACCCAGGCCTTCGTATCGACTGGGCAGTGCGAACACGGTGCACCGCTGCATAGCCGCCGCCACTTGCCGCCGCGACTGGCGCCCAAGGAAGCGCACGCGCTCCGTAATTTTAAGTTGCTGGGCCAGAGCCTGAAGGCGCGACTGCTCCGGACCGTGCCCGATGATTTCAAGACTCAGCCCAGGAAACTCGGGAACGAGCGCCGCAATGGCGCGGACGAGCACTTCGTGCCCCTTGATCGGCAGCAGGTTACCCACGCAGAGCACGCTCGGACCGCCGAAAGCAGGCTCGGCGCCCGGTGAAAACAACTCGGGATCCACACCGTTGTACACAACTGAGGTCCGGCACCCGGGCCCGGTGCCGGCCAACACCTGCTCGCGCACGCGTTCGCTGATGCAGATCACGCGGCCCGAAGATCGATATACGCGCTGCGAAATGCGGCGGCACCATTCCCCGGTTCGCCCGCTAACCTGCTCCGTCGCGAAAGCGTCCAGACCGTGCACCGAGACCACATACGGCACTCCCAGTTCCTTGCTCAATAGCATGGCGGCATGCCCGCATGGCAAAGGCCCGTGCGCATGGATAAGGTCGATGCGCTGCGAATTTTGCAACTCACGCACCTGCCCCACAACCCTGGCAAAGACAAACGCTCCGGCAGTTGGAAGTCCAAAACCTCCCGGCAAAGAGAGATAGCGCAGCCATCGCGCCGGCACGCCGGATTCCCTCGCGCGCAGCTTTCCTCGGTACAGAGGCAGCACTGCGAAGACGATATTTACCACTCCAACTTGAGCAAGAGCGTTGAGCGGTTCCGCAACAAAACAACCAGCGCCATCGTCACGCTCGCTCGGGTAGAAGGGGGTCAGCGTGAGAACGTGAAGCGGCCTTCCGGGCTGCTTGCTCGCCTGCCTTAGAACGGGAGGGAGTTGTGGTTTTTGAGTCACGCGGGCTCGGCCTCCCGGCAGCGGCGGCTCAACACCAGCCAACGGAAAAGAATGTCGCTGCGATCGGCGCCCGCCTGGTGCTCGTGAAACAGTTGCCACGCCGGCGCAGTATCGACGACGTTTCGTAACACTTCCGGAAAGTCCAGCAGAGCTTGCTCCATCTGCGGTCGAAGGCTGGTCCGCAGCCAGGTAGCCAGCGGCGGGGTGAATCCCCTCTTTTCGCGCCATCGTATCTGATCGGGCACCCACTCCGGCAGCGCCCGGCGCAGTAGCGCCTTTCCCAGCCCGCGTTCGAAGTGGTACTCCTCCGGCAGATTGCGCACGAAGTCCATCAGATCGCGATCCAGAAACGGAGTGCGGCATTCCAGGGCGGATTTCATGCTGGCCCGATCCACCTTCACCAGAATCTGCTCGGGAAGATATCCCTCAGTCACCGCTTCGATCATCGATTTCGGGTAGGGAAGGCGGGCATGATGCAATGCTCCGGTACGTAACTCTTCCAACCCCTCCGCGGCCGCCGCTGAACCCGGAGCGTGAAACATTTTCAGGAGCTCATTTCGCTGCGCCTCTGGATAGAGCAGTTCCCAGTCTGACCGCGCGAGAAACGATAACGGACCAATCCCTCGCCACGAATTTTTCCAGTGCGGCAACACCGCTCCGGCCGCGGCGTTTATCCCGGGAAATCGTCTCAGCCCGTGCAGCGAATAATAACGAAAGAACTCGCGATAGCCCGCAAAACACTCATCTCCTCCATCCCCCGACAGCATAACCTTACCGTGCTCCCGCGCCTCGCGGCAGACGGCGAATGTGGGGAACATGGAAGCGTCGGCAAACGGCTCGTCGTAATGATCAATCAGCGAATCGAACGAACTCAGCACTTGCTCGGAGGTGAAATGAACTTCGTGATGATCGGAACCGATGCGCTCGGCGACCATTCGGGCATACGGCGCTTCATCGAGCTCCTCATCATCGAACGATCCGCAGAACGTGCTGAATTTTGTGCCGGGCATCAATTCCCGCATGGCAGCCACCACGAACGTGGAATCGATTCCGCCTGAGAGAAACGCCGCGAGCGGAACATCACTGCGCAAACGCAGCCGCATCGATTCCCGCAGGCGGTGACGAATCTCTTCCACCGCCTCGGCTTTACTCGGAGGCTTGCCCGTGACGGTGAGCGGCCACTCCGGCTCCCAGTAGCGCCAGCGCCGCATGCCCGATTCGGCGTCGATGGTCAGCGCTTCGCCAGCCATCAGCTTGCGGACGCCTTGCAGATGCGTGCGCGGAGCGGGGACATAGCGGACGGCCAGAAACTGAGCTACCGCGGCGATTTCGAGGCGGCGATCCAGCTGCGGCAGCGGCATCAAAGCCTTCATCTCCGACGCAAAGGCTATGCCTTGCCTTCCGACCGGTGCCCAGTACAGCGGCTTCTCGCCAAAGCGATCGCGGGCCGCCAGTAGCCGTTTGTTTTTTTCGTCCAGCAAAACAAATGCGAACATCCCCACGAGGTCGTCGAGTAACGCCGGACCCTTCTCTTCATACAGGTGCACCAGAACTTCGCAATCGCTGTGTGTACGAAAGCGGTGCCCCTTTTCGATGAGTTGCGCGCGCAGTTCGAGATAGTTGTAAATCTCTCCGTTGCAGATTACCCAGACTGTTTCGTCTTCATTGCGCAGCGGCTGCTTTCCGCCTTCAATGTCGATGATCGACAAGCGCGTGTGGCCCAGCAGGCAGTGCCCCTGCAGCCGTTCTTCGCATCCCTGATCATCCGGCCCGCGATGACGCAGCAATTCCTGAGCCCGCTGCGCCCACGCTCGCATGCCGTCATCAAGACGCGACGAAGGATCGAAGACTCCGTAGATTCCACACATCTCAGTGTTTGCGCCGCCTGGCTACCGCCTCTTCAAATACGTGTTGCCACTCCTTGGCAATCACATCCCAATCGAATTTGTGCGCATGAGCGACTGCCGCTTCTCCCATGGATCGCCTCAATTGTGGCTCTCGAATCAACAAGTCTAACTTCTCCGCGAGCTCATCGTCGTTGTCGACAAGGAATCCGGTCGTGCCGTTGACCACGTAGTCAGGGCGATAAACTCCCATCGCCACAGCGGGAAGCCCACCCGCTGCCGCCTGTCCCAACACCTGCGGATGGCCCTCAATCACGCTGGGAAAAAGAAAAATGTCGGCGCCTCGCATTTCGTAGCCAAGTTGGCGCAGCGACAGATGCCCCAGGAAATCCACGTTTGCGCATTTGAGTTCCACTGCAAGATTCTTGCAGAGTTGCTCTTCCTCGCCTATTCCGGCAATGCGAAACTTCACTTCGGGCCAGCGCACGGCTTGCTGCACAACCACGGGCACGCGTTTGTAAGGACGCATCGATCCCGCGTACAACACGGTCACCGGCTGGCGCGCCGCCCGCCCTGATTCGGGAGGAAAAAAATAGCGGCGGTCGATCCCGTTATGAATCGTGCCCGCATTCACCCCGAGTTTTTCCCTTACCAATTGCGCCAGGTATTCGTTGTTGGCAAAGACCGCATCTGACTCACGAATATTTCTGAGGCGCGCGGGCGGGTAGGGCTGCGAATACAGGCCGCCGGAAACCACTGGAGTGACCACCGCAGTCTGCCATCGAAAGTAGCGCCGCATGCGCAGAAACGCGGCATCCAACGGGCCTTCGCGCGGGAAGAAATAAACATCCGGCACTCTTTTCAAAATCTGCCAGACCGTGCGCCGCGTGTTCCCATGCTGCCGCCAACGGAACAGCGTCGTATTCGGCCGCGATGCGATGCGAGGATCGACCGCGCCCTCATACAGCATCGTTACCGCCGCTCGATCCGGATCGAGGCGCGCCACGATTTCTTTCACGGAAAGATTTTGCGCGTTGGTATCGGCTTCGTCGGCGAACGACGGGGTAAAAATCGTAATCATTCCGCGATGAAAGATATGCGCTTGCAAGCTAGGGAGCCACTGGCGAAGCGTGGTCTGCTGGTTTTTCCCATTCTAGCTGAAGTTCGCGGAGACGCGCCTGCACGCGCGTCCGCGAATCGCGCTGCTCGCTCGATCGCCGCAAATGCTCGCGCGCGATCTCGAGCAAGCGCCGCCGCGCCGGTTTCTCAGCCGCCGGGGCGAGCGGCGCCCGTTCGCCCGGGTCCGCATCGAGATCAAAGAGATTCTCCGCCGGAGGATCAAAATGAAGCACGAGTTTGTAACGCGATTCCCGGACCGACAACACGCGCGGCCCCATGCGGTTCCCCGAACGAAAGGGATTGGTGCAGCCCGCCACGCACTCTGAGATCGCGACCCCGTCGAAACTTTCGCCCTGCCGCAACTGTTGCCAATGGCTGCGGCCCTCGAAGCTTGCGGGCACGGGCAGTTGCGCTGCATCCAAGAGCGTGGGCGCAAGATGCAACATGCTGAACGGAGATTTCGCCACCTCTCGTTTCGCACTTCCAGGTACGCGCACCAGCAGCGGCACGTGAATCAGTTCTTCCATCAGCCGCGACGGCGGATGATAGCGGCCGCCGTGATCCAGGAACTCCTCTCCGTGATCGGCGGTGAAGGCGAAGATGCAGTTGTCCCAGCGCTTCGACCCTCGCAGGGTTTCGATCAAGCGCGACATCTGCACGTCGACCCAGCGCACGCCCGCATCGTACAGCGCGATCGCTTCCTTGCGATGCCGCGCAAAACGCCGCGGTCCAAGATCGGAGCGGTTCCAGTAGGAGTTCAAGTAGCGCGCTCGATAGGGCCTAAGCGGCCGTTGTCCCATAAGCGTTAACGCGGCGTCTTTCGGATAATAAGGCGAGTGCGGGTCCATCAGATGCAGCCAAAGAAAGAACGGCTCGTCGCCAACAGACGCGAGCCAGGTGCAGGCATGATCGACAATCACGTCGGCTGCGGGAAATCGGCGCAGGGCATCGAGCGAATCCGCGACCGGCGTCACGCGCTGGCAGTACTCAAAGTAAAGCTCGTCGTAAATGATTCCCAGAGGTCCCAGCGCGGGACGAATTTTCTGCAGTCTCCGGTTCAACCGACTCGCCCAACCGTCGCCGGTTGCGGCAGTCGCCTTCTCCTCCAGAAGCGGCGCTGGTTCGTTTTCCAGAAAATCGCGGAACGTGTCGAACCCATGTTCGTAGCCAAAACGCGCAGAAATGTACGGATTGGCTGCGCCGAACGAAGCGGTGGCATACCCAGCCTGCTTCAGCGCGGAAGCGAGCGTCGGCTCGTCCGGGCCCAGACCCAGCACGTCGCGCCCCAGCGCCAGCGGATAGCGCGAGGCCAGGATCGCCGGAAACGAATAGTAAGTCGGCGCTCCGGCCACGATCGCAGATGGAACCACAAAGCTCTCGGCGGCGAGTGAGTCCAGAAACGGCGTGGTGGGGCGCTCGTAGCCCATGAAGCCGGCATGGTCGGCCCGCAAGCAATCCACCGTCACCAGCACGATCGATTTCTTTGTCATCTAAGTTTCATCCCGCGGCGACACCTGGGACTTCGTGAAGTTCTTCCGGATCACCTTCACCTTCGGGCCGCCTCCCGCTGTTTCATACGAACCTTGGGTCACCAACTCGTGCAGATCCTGATCGTGAAGATACAGCAGATCGGCGTGCTTCGACTCGAGCGCCGTAAGGAATTCGTCGAGTAGAGACAGCGTACGGCTGCGAAAATCCTTCACCGTCGAATGAAAATTGATGGAATGCACCGAGACAATCGCCGGGATACCGCGTGCAAAACAACCCTCCGCCTGTTGCAGACAGGCCTCGACCGAGAATGCTGCATCGGTCGCAGGCTCAAACTCCACCGTGCGAGCGAGCTGCAGAATGTCTCGGCGATCGAAGTGCGGGGGAACCAGCGCTCCCGGACCATTCTGCGCCACCCGGATTCCATGTCGCGCCCACGCCCGGTGAGTATCGTCATTGGCGCGGTAGCCGGGAGCACAGGCCGATCGCGGCAGGGTGGTGAACAGCTTGGCAAACGCCCCCACCGTCTGGCCGATCAACTCGATCTGTCTTTCCCCGGAGAGAAATCGTTCGTCTTCCGGCAACTCCGGATCCCAGTATTCATAACCGATCCACGGCATGCGCCAGTGAATGTAGGGCGTCCCGGCCCGCCAGAGTGACCGCAAAAGACTAGCTCGTTCGCCTTCCCCACTCAAATTGCGTTCAACCGCCGAACGGGAGAAGTGTGTGGTTCCGTGCAGCGCCGGGTAGAACACTCCGTCGGCAATTCCCTCGCGCAACGATTCCATTCGCCCCGCACGCGTCCATCCCAAGGGAAGCCCCTCAGCCAGAGGCAGAAGATGAATCTGCCGAAAACCGTCGGCGCTCATTTTGGCGAAGTCGAGATTCGCCAGAATGAAATTCATTTCGATGCAAGGATGACGGCCGCAGGAGTCCCGATGCCTCTTCAAGGTGGCAGCAAGACTCGTCACATCTTCCGCGGTCTCCAACGTGTAGAAATCGGAGGGACGCTCGCCGAGTTCGAGACCCGCAGCGCGCAGTTGCTCCAATCCTGGCTGATCACGTAAACCAACCCGGCCCCAGTCATCGCTTTGCAGCAACACCAGCGGCCGGTCAAAATGAAAACCAGCGACCGGAAGCAGGTCGAGGCCACGCTGCCAGAGTTTTCCAGCGAATGTCACTTGAAGTCTACCTTCGCCCTGCGGAAACGGAAGTTTCGTCGTGCGTCGAAGTCGAACTTACTTTTGCGCGAGGGCGCAGTAGTTGCCTGCGATCTGGTCATTGGTCGAAATGCTTGGCCGGTCAAGGAGCACCCCGGCGATATTCAGGACGGGCACGATCGTATGGTGCAGAACCTGCCGCACGAAACCGTACTTCGCAGAAATGCTCAGCGAAGAGGCCGTTACCCGCAGGAAGCCCCCAACACTCGCGACCTCGGGTACGATTTCGCTCTTCGCGAACGGCGCCAGCACAAACTTCAACCCGGCCGGCATATAGCGCCAGTGCTCGCCATCATTCACCCTCGGATACACCGAGGCGACGCTCATGATGAGGTGTCCGCCGGGCTTCAGCACACGGTGGATCTCCTCGGCCGCCACGCGGGGCTCCGGGAAAAATTCAAAAACCCCGGTGGCGATGACCAGGTCAAATGCGTCAGACTTGAATGGAAGTTGTTGCCCCTTGCCGACGACATCCACCAACACAGTACTCAGCACGTCCAGAGCCACATAACGGCTGATCCGATTATCGAGAACGGGCCGATAAGGCTGATAACGGCCGCCGACGTCGAGAACGGCCAACTGGTTGCCGGGGATTCGATTGATCCAATCGGTCAGAATTTGCCGCCGCCTGCGCTGCACCAGATAGCTGGGATTGGTCAGCGAGGGATACAGCCGCGCCCGGGCAAGCTTCAAGAGTTCTTCGCGTGAATGATTATCTTGCATCCGGCCTTTGGATCGTGGGCTTAAGCAGTACTTCGGTCAATTTTGTTCTAGTGTCGACCTATTCTCGATCGATTCTTAGAGATAGCCAAGCTCCCGCAGGCGTTCTTCCACCAGGCGCTGTTCGTTCTGATCGAGGATAGCGGCGTCGTCCCGTAGAACTTCGCCCATCACAAACGAAAGGAACGATTCCAGATTACCAAACTTGCGCTCAACCGCGGCGCACAGCGGTTCAGGCAACGATACTTGGCGCGAGGGGGTGTTCATGCCACCTCCGCTTGCGAACCGGGAAATATCCCGCGAACGCGCGCCCAGATCGCGGCAGCGATAAGGCGATCATCGGCTTCCAGACCGGACAGCAGAACTACTCCGGTGAACACTGCATAGACGACCAAGGTTGCAACGATTACCACCAGGATGTCCGGACGGGCCGGTCGCAGGGCAATGCGCAATCCAACAGTGGTGGCGAGCGCCGCCCCGGCCGGGATCAACAGGCGCCAGTAACCACGGTTATACGGAAACAATCCGAGCACCTTCTTGACCTCCCACAGACACCAGATGTTCGTTCCAGCATTGCCCAGCGCCGCAGCTACGGCCGCACCGGCAATCCCCCACCGGGGCACGAGTACGAAGCAAAAACTCACGGTGACGACTGCGGCGACCAACTGGATTCGGACCAGTCTCTTTTCGTTGCCCGACATGAGCAGCAGGTATCCGACGGAACCGACAGCACAGTTTACCAGTTGCCCGGCAGCACCGATGACGAGGATCACCCAGCCGGCTTCGAAATCGTGGCCAAAAATCCGCATGAATACCCGCGAGAAAACCACCACTACAGCCGCCAGCGGCAGCGTCAAGCCAAAGATCCATTTCGTCAGAATCTGATAGAGCCGGTTCAACATGGCCGACTCGCCGCGGGCATGGAGATCGGCGATCGTGGGTGAAAAAATCTGATTCACCGACTGCAGCGCGATGGGCAGAAAGGCAACGATAGTCGCCGCGACCGCGTAAATACCGACCGAGCGAGCATTGAGGTAGAACCCCAGAACGACCTTATCGGTCTGTGAATAGAGGAAACCCACGATATCCATGGCAAAAGCCGCCGACGCGAACGAAAACATTTCACGCGGCGGAGGCTGAATCGCCCGGAAAGAAAAGCGGGCGCCAATGGGAGTGAGCCGGCGCGCTACCCATACCAGCACGATCAGGACCACGACTGCGCTCGCCACCTGGGCGAAGATGTATCCCCAAAGAGCGGTTCCCAGTTCGACCAGCACCACGGTGAAAAGCATGGTCAGGAGGCTGGCGCCAATATTTGTGATCAGGGTCCGCTTGGCGACTTCCTTGTATCCGGTGAGCAGTTGCGCGAAGAACGTCGTGAGCGCGCCCAGAAACATGATGAGGGCAAACAACGAGAGATAACTCGCCAGCGCGGGAGTGTGATAGACCCTGGTCGCAATCCAGTGACGGGCAGCGATCACAGCGAGCGCGAACAGGCCATTCACGCCGATGAGACTCAGGACGCTCCACGCCAGAAAGGAGCGCAGGTCCTCGAGCCGGCCGGTGCTGCAATACGCGGGCGGAAATCGCGAAGCGGCCCAGGTCAATCCCAGGCCTCCGAAAATTCCCACCAGGCCCACCACGGTCATGCCCAGGGCGTAGATGCCCAGTGCCTCAGCTCCCAGTACTCGAGCCAGATACACCTTGAAGACATAGCCGAAGGCGGTCGTGAAAATTGTTCCCGCGAAAAAGACTCCCGACTGGCGCGAAATGTTTCCCACTTGAGAACGGAATTGCTGGGTGCGAGCGGCCAGGTTCTCCACCGAGTCTTGAATGTCCACCGGATTCAGGATTGGATCGTTCATGCGACCGGTCTCGCGTCATCGTAAGATTGGGTCAACCAGCGTTGCAACATCGCCGGATCGGCGGTCACCGAGAGATTCAACTTCAGCGGCGGCCGCTTCTGAAATTCCTCCAGGCGGATTGGAATTTCCAAAAGCTGCTGCGCGTCCTGCAGCACCTCTCCCACCCCAAAGCGGGCATACTGCTGCCCGTACTCATACGACGACAGCGCGAGCCAGCCACAGAGGAAGCAACAAACGCCATTGCGCAAACAGTCGATGACGGTGGTCGATTCGACGGTGACGCCGAACCACGCCCGCGCTATGAGCTCAGAAGTGAGGGGACCATCCACCACACTCACCAGATTGAAATCCTCGGGAGTGAGAATGCCGCGAACCATCCTGCGGCGCTGGGAAAGGCTTTCGAACGGATGCAGCTTGATAATGACTCCACGCCCGCTCTGGCGGGCCACACGACACAGCGACGGCAGCAGTTCGCCGTAGACTTCGTCGGCACGCAGGCCGGCCTGTTCGTAGGGCTCAGAAAACAAAATGGCCGAAGACTGGGAGGGGCTTTCTGCTGCAATCGCCAAAGGAGCGTTCCCCGCCGGCGGTGCCCCAAGGATGACTTTCCCTGCCGGAAGGCCGCAGACCCGCAGAAGATAGTCGCGTTCCATTTCATTCTTCGCCAGGTACCGATCGCAGGGTAGGTCCTTCAGCGCATACCGGCCATCGAACGCCCCGTGATGAAAATCCACGGTCTTTATCTTTCTCCGGGCCGCGAGCAACACGGGCAGCCGGGTATACAAGTTGCTGTCGTCGCCGCACAGAACTCCTTCGACCGGTTCGCGCTCCAGCACTTCGCGCCAGGCATTGCGCGCCCGCACACCATCGCGAATCCAATCCGGAAACGAGTCGAGAAAACCAGCTTGCACGAGCACTCGCAACTCTTCCTGAGATTCGCACAAGTCTGCCCTCAACTTCATCCAGCGTTCCGTCAAGGGCATGGTTTCTGCAGCGGCGGAATCGGCCTTCGCATAAGCCGCCAGGTCACGGACTCGAAGGTTCGGGGGAGCGGCGAACTGCCGGGCGCTCCGCCGGGTCGCAACCATCAGGAAAGGCTGCTCCGGAAGCAGGCGCGCGTAAGCAGCGGCCATGCGCGATACGTTCCCGTAAGCGCTGGGCAACAGGACCACCGGTTTGTCGCAACGCGGCTGGCGCACGGCAAGCCGAGACCGCCACCGGTAGCCAGCATCGTATTTATCGAGAAAAATCTCTGTCAACTGGGCCGCCGGGAAACGTCGAGTCAGCCCGGCATAATGCATGGCGCGGGCAGCGAACCGTGAAAGACCATTCGGTTGAAAAGTTTGCAGTGAGCTGCGCAACGCGAGCGCCACAATTTCTGCAACCCCTCCCGAGCGCGTCGCCCAGAGTTCCCCGGACGGACCAATTTCTTTCGCCAACGACAGCAGCGCAGGCAGGGCTAGTGCGTAAGGTGCCACCAGCAACGACATCAGGTCCCACCAGTCGATTCCTTCTTCATCGACCAGCCGGCCGCGCCCGGCGGAGAATATTTCGCGCACATGTTTCGCGTCGGCAATGCCATGCCGGAACCTATCGGCGCGCAACACCCGGCAGCCAAACTGCCGGGTCCACCTTTCCTCGGAGAACAGAGAAGACTTTCCTAAGTCGACGATGAGATCCCAGCGCTGCCGTGACCAGGGCCCTCGTTCTGGCGAATCTTCGGGCTGCAATAGGAGAACTCGCATCATGCCAGCCGGCCGCTCCGTCAAACGCGCGCCGACACCTCCCTGGCTGGTGAGTCATTGAGATTTGGCGTTTCGCCCTTAATCCTCTGCCAACCCAGAACCCGCTGCCGAACCAGCGAGTAGCGTTTTTGAAATCCAGCTTTTTCCAAACCTCGAACCGACGCGACGTTGCGGGCTGCGCTGAAAATCCAGGGGTTCTTCCCCTCGTCCCGCAGGCGCTTGGCGATCCGGCTCACCGTTTCTCCATAATATGCGTGGCCGCGCTTGGGGGCCGGAGTCCAGCAGTCGAAAATCATCACACAGCCCGCCGACGGCCCGTCCACTTTGTCATCTAGCTCCGCGAGAAAAAACTGGTCGAAGGCAGTGATCCATGCAAAATGCAAAAGCTCCCCATCTGCATCCACCAATCCAAAACCTTCCGCGTTTCCCTCCCGCAGACGCGCGGCAGAGCGCAGCAAGTATGCGAGGGTTGATGGGTCGTCGACATATTGCGACGTCGCCGAGGCCAGGTGGTTCAAATTAAGGGGATCGAGAGTTGCGTTTGAATCAGGAACAACGACACCGCTCCATTCAAGAAAACAAATTTCCTCTTCCGACCACAGGAATGCACCGGCTCGCCTGACCAGCCGCAGGAATGTGGTAGCAAGACCGTCGCGGTCCACGTTCTCTTTCACTTGACGCCAGCGCGCGGTGATCGCCCGCGCACCCGCCTCCAGCCGAGGAGACGTCTTGATGATTTCCGCCGCGTGGTATCGCAGAATTTCGCGCGCGTGCTGCACCGGGGATGTTCTCAAAGTCACATACAGCGTTTCCCGGCTCTGATTAGCGAATCGTTCCTTATACTCCTCGGCTCCCAGCCCGAGATCAATAGTTCTCAGGGCAGGATTATCCGCCGCTTCTTCGATCAGCTTCGCCAGCAGACAAAAGCCGGGAGAGTATTTTTCCAGGACACTGTCGAAAGTGGGCTGGTACCAGAACCAGGTGTCCTGAAACTCAAACCCGTAGTTCCAGGCAAAAGAGTTCTCTCCCGACATCATGCGCGTCAGCGCCAGCCAGCCGGACGCGCAAAGCAATTTTGCCAACTCCTCCAGAAATACGCGGCGCTCCAGGCGCGCCATGTTGCTGATCCGCCCAGTCGCGAGAAACCTTGCTACGTGAGACTGGATGAAGTGGGGCAACAGCGGCTCGATCGCATCCCAGGAACGCGCGTGATCCAACCGCACCGGCGCTTCGCGCCCCATCGCATTCAGAAATCGCCGCAGCATTTTCTTCCGCGGCAATACGGGCTTGTGTTCCCCCGGACGGCGCTCGAGTTGGGCCAGGGAAACCTGAGCGCAGTGGTATGCCGTGCGCGCGTAAAAAAGGTAGCCGTTCCGCGCTGACGCTTTCTCGATAGCGGCAACCGTAGCGGAATCGGCCGGCAGGTTCGTGAGTGTAATCTCGCCCATGCCTTCCTTCTTCAACTCGGCCAACACTCCCGCGACGAAGGCAGGTTTGTCTTCAGGCAGGGCGATAAAATCGCAATAGTCTCCGGTGGTGGCGCAAAGAAAAGACACGCGGTGCCCGTCCGCGCTGGCGGCCAGCGAAACGACTCCGCACAGGCATTGACTCTCGTCATAGGCCAGAAAAAGCAGGGGCTGCAGCGTGGCGTGGTACGCCCGTTGTACTGCCAGCGACCACTCGAAGGTATAGAAAACCTGGGGCCGCTCCGCACGCTGCACCAGCGCATTCCACTGCTGGCGCAGGTTGGTATCCTCGGGAATTTCTTGCAGCAGGACGAGTCGCAAGGTTCGATTCACTTCTCGATGCACTTCTCGCAAGGTTTGGCGAATACGTAATAGTACCAATCCGTGGCGTAAGGATGGCTGGCTTCAGGATAGTCGTCGCCAAGGATGCGTTCGGGGCGGAAATGCAAAGCATCCATCTCGGTGATCACGCGACTTGCGATGCAATAGTGGGTAAGCAGCCCACCATGGGCGGAATCGACCAGGCTCCCCTCGCCGCGCCAGAACGTGCCGGAGGGAATTCTCTTGAAGATGCGCAGCAGGGTGGCTCCGGCCGCTTGTGCAAAGGCCAATGCCGATCGCGCGAGCATTAGAGGAGTCAACCATAACCAGTACAGAATTTTTGAATCGGCCGAGAATCGTCGCGCAGTCTGTTCTAGCCGCTGCCGGTTCCACCGCGGCCGCACCAGCACTGCGCGCGCATTGTGCGATGAGAAAATGACGACGCCCTTGGCTTTGAGCACGCGGTGAACATGCCCGAAACAACTTCGCCGGGATTGCTCGGGAAGCACATAGTCGATGCCGTTGAACGCAAAGACGACAACGTCGAAGGAAGCATCGGGAAAAAGCGACAGGTCTGCCGCATCCGCTTCCTTAAATTCCAGGCCCGGAAACTTCGCCTCGCAAGCCTTGACCATCGCGGGCGCATAATCGATGCCGACGTAGCGCCCCGCCCGGTTCGCGAGATACGGCGTAGTACGTCCGCCGCCCACGCCAAGATCGAGAATCGCACTGCCCTCTGGAATGTACGCCTCAAATAGCACTCGCTCACAAGGCGTCAAATAATCCAGCGTCGCGTAGTGGGCGGCTACTTCCGGGGCGTCATACGTCTGAAGATTCGTAGCTGTGCTGCGGCCAGTCATTGCGAGGCCTGCCCTTGGGTCGTCGCAACCCTGTGCGCATCGCCGCCCGCGGCCCGCTGCAGTCGTGCGTAGAAGCCGGACACATGGGCCTCGAACTCGGCCAGACTCATTCGCGCCGTAATGTGCGCGCGCGGCAACGCATAGGGCGGAAGAGCAGTGCCCAGTCCACCGCCAAAGTTGAGGAACGCGGCTTGGAATCCAGCCTGTTCCGCCATCGCCAGCGCCTGCGAGTTGACCGACTGCGGGTCGCCGAAGGGATATGCCAGCGCCCATACTGGTTTCGCGAAAACGGACTCAAGTCTGGTCCGGCTCTCGGAGATTTCGCCGTAAGCCAACTCAGGCGGCAACTGCGACAGCATGGGATGGCTGAGGGTGTGAGCGCCAATCGTCATACCCGCCGACGCCAACTCCTGAAGTTCGTTGCGTGTCAGCAATCCAAAGCGGCGGCAGGAAACCAAGTTTCGTTCGAACTCCCGCTTCCCATCTCCTGCAAGTTGCATCCGTGCGGCGTGTAGAAATGATGCGCGTGCTCCCGAGTCAACTTGCGAGAGCCGCTTCACCGAATTCCACCAGAGCGCGCGTCGTTGCTCACGGGATCCCGCATCGCCCTGAATCAGAATTCCTTCGGATGAAATCTCAAAGGGCCCCGCCGGGGCGCGGAGGAACAGCAGAAAAAGTTCTTCATACCACAGCATCGTGCGCCATTCTTCGGTGGAAGCCCCGGTTACGAAGAACAGACAACTCACCTTTTCTCGCTGCAGAACCGGCAACATGTCAGTCAGGCAGTTGAGCAGCCCGTCATCACAGGTGAGCAGGACCGCCCGCGGCGGCAGTTCACGCTGCCCTTCGCGCCAGGCCAGCGCATCCTCTGGCGAAATCACGTTGTAATGCGCCTTCAGCAAACGCAACTGGCGGCCCAGCATTTCCGCGGCGATGAGGTTCCCGTCAAGCGCCGAATCGACCGGTTCGTATCCTTCCGGAAGCACGCCGTGGTAGGTAACGATCGCCAGCCCCCGAGCAGAAGTGCGATGAAAAACTCCAGCCATCGATAACGCGGGATAGACCACCTTCTTCAGGAAGGGACTGACAATCTTCATTGCGGTTTGACCGGATTGACCGGTTTTACTAGTTCGACGAGTTCCCAGTTCAGCGGCGTTCCGCGCTCAATGTCGCAGGCGGCGTGCCGTCCCAATACTTCCGGAAGATGCCGGGTATGCAATCCATGTCCGGGGCGAATCGATCGCACATTCTCGGTCGTGAATAGCTCGCCTCGTTTCACATCCCGCGCCACGAATAACGAGCGCCGGAACACCCGGCTGCTCGCCTCTTTCGCGCTGCATCCGAAATAAACTTTACCCAAAGCCTTCTCGGTCACACGAACCGCATCCACCAGCGCCTTGAATTCCTGCGGCTCCAGGGAGAACGCGCTGTCGGGACCGGGCTCCGACCGCGACAGCGTGAGGTGCTTCTCGATGATGCATGCGCCCAGAGCAACCGCCGCCACCGGAACGGCGATCCCCATCCCGTGATCAGGAAGGGTATGATCCGAAAGTCCCGCGGGCACGCCGAAACGCCGCTCCAGTTCCGGGATGGTGCGCAGATTCATCTCCTCCGCCGGCGCCGGATACGCGCTCGTGCACTTCAGCAACGCGATCTGCGCCGCCCCCGCCTGCCGCGCCGCCTGCACCGCCTCCTGAATCTCATCCACCGTAGCCATCCCCGTGGACATGATGAGCGGCTTGCCGGTTCGCGCCATCTTCTGAATCAGCGGAATGTCTACCAGTTCACAAGACGCCAGCTTGTGCGCCGGCACATGCATTTCTTCCAGAAAATCGACTGCGGTCGCGTCGAAGGCGCTGGCAAACAAATCCATGCCAAGATCATCGGCAACCTGCTTCAATCTCGGCTGCCATTCCCACGGAGTGTACGCTTCTCCGTAGAGCTCATAGAGCGTGCGCCCGTCCCACAGAGTTCCTCCCCCGATTCGAAAGCCTTCTCGATCGCTGCGAATGGTGATGGTGTCCGGCGTGTAAGTCTGCAGCTTCACCGCATCCGCGCCCGCCTGCTTGGCCGCGCGAAGGATGTTGACGGCCTGTTCGAAATTCTGATGATGATTGGCCGAGACCTCAGCGATCACATAGACCGGTCGCCCGGTGCCGATGGTTCGCGCCCCGATTTTGATTTCCGCGGACATCGATGTCAGCTGCGGTCACAGATAAAGTGCAGTGCGGGATGTTCACCGACCCGCTCCAGTCCCACTCGAACAAAACTCGCTCTCTCAAATGCCTTCGCCGAAGCAACGTTCTCCGGCTTCACGAAGGCATGTACTCGTCCACACTCGGAGCTCGCCAACAATTCGCGGACTCCCGCTCGAATCACCGGAACCGCCAGCCCGCATCCCCGCTTCTCTTTTGCAAGGCTGATATTCAAGTCTGCCTCGCCGTTTTGCCTAAAATCAAAGCGGATCTGGGCAAACGGAATCGCCCGTTCATCCTCGGCAATTAATAGGAGGCTCTTATCCGAAGCAAGCTTCTCCGTAAGCCAGGCGACGTGAGTTTCCCAAGGAATCGGAGCAGTCGAGAATGATGCGGCCCGCACGCCGGGGTCGTTCGCCCATTTCCACAAGAGATCGCTATCCTCAGTTCGCGCCCGCCGTAGTCGAAAGCCTTCCGCGCCACGCAGAATCGAGACTACCCGTCCGGCGCCGTCACCGTCCACTAATTGCCTGCAACTGATTGAGAGAGAGCGCCTGAGCTCGCAGGACCGCAATACCCGCGCGAGTTGATCGACAATGGACTCGGCGGCGACACGCTGGTTCCCCACATGGACGGCGCATCCCCTTCGATCCAGTTCCCTGGCGACTGCCGTCTGGTTGGCGGCTACGTCAAACAGCAATGCCGGAAGTCCGAGCAAACAGAGCTCCCAGCAGGTCGTTCCTGCGGCGGAAACCGCAACGTCCGCCGCGGCCATCAACTCCGCCACGTTCGAGACGTCGTTCCGCACGGTAATTCGCCGTCCACTCTGCACCGCTAAGCCCTGAAGCATGGCGAAATGCGGATTGCTGCCGCCAACCACGACCATGGTCTCCAGATCCGCGAACTCGCCGGACGCCAGAGCCTCGAGCACGCGCGCCGTGAGCTTCTCAGGATCGCTACCTCCCATCATCACCAGGAGCCGACGGCCGATAGGCGGGACTTCTCGGCTCCATTCGCGCCAGGCCGCGAACTCGCGCCGCAGCAGGCAATAGCGAGGACCCAGCAAAAGCCGAGTCTGCGGCTCTCTGTTCTGATAGAGCTCGTCGCTGGCGCTCACATTCTGATTCAAAATCACGTCTGCCGGATACTGCCGAGCGTGCCCGTAATCATCGAGAAAGAGCAGCTTGAGTCCTGCCTCCTTTAACGCCCTCTGATAGTCAGCGTTAAACTGATAACCGTCCACCACGAGCCATTCCGCACGCTGTCCTCCGGCCAGGTCGATCGTTTGCTCCGCATCTTCCGTGCTTCCTGTCCGAGCTGAAATCGAAAAAGCAGAGCACGACTCAGACGCCAGCCTCGTCTGGATTGCGGGAGTGGACTCCGCCATGGCGAATACCGCGTGCCCGCCCGCATCCTGCCAGGCTTGCGCCAGCGCCAGGCAGCGCATTACGTGACCCGTGCCAATCGTGATACTGGCGTCCGCCCGAATCAGTAACGTGGCTGCAATCATTAGCCTTCGTGTAGGGCCTTCTGCATAACGGAACCGTTCAACTCCACCAGCCCCGGCTCCCGATCGAGAAGGTCAAGAACATCGCGCCACAGAAACATCGGACGGTCTTTGAGCCGCGCGTAAATGGCCTGCATCAGCGCCAAATCCTCCGCGGTATCAACGGTCCAGCGATGCGCACTGTAATCTGCGTCCCCGGTTACCGACAAGAGTTTGAATTCTGCCGGATGCTCGTAAAAATAGGGCGTGACATGTTCGCGCTCGTGAGGCTTTCGCGCTTCCTGCCAGGCCCGCCCCAGCGCTGCAGCCGACATTATTTCCGTATCCAGGCCGCGCGGGTAAGTGCGCGCCAGCGCGTTGGAAGCATAGTCGGGACGCGCTTCCATAAATGCCGCAATGGTCTTGTCAGTAATTTCGGGGTCGATCAGCGGACAATCGGAAGTGATCCTCACCACGACATCCGCCCCGGCCAGCTGCGCCGCCCGGAAATAGCGGTCGAGCACATCGTCCTGAGCTCCGCGGGAGACCGCAGCCGAGAGCCTGCGGCACTCTGCCACAATGGCATCGTCTGGCGCGCGATCCGTGGTGGCAACCAACACTTCATCGACCAGGCGGGCGCGCCGCAGGCGATTCACCACGCGGGCCAGTACAGTTTCGCCCTCAAGGTCTTTGAGCACTTTTCCGGGAAGCCGCGTGCTCCCCATGCGAGCCTGAATAATGGCGACTATCTTCAACCGGCTTCCATCAATCCGATCGGGCATTCAATTCTTCTTTCTCAGAAGAAACACGGTGTCGACGTTCGCGTTAGCCAGATACGGAAGCTTCTGTTCCCCCACCAACTCCAGATCGGGGAAGCGATCGAGATAGCGCCGCGCGTAATCCATCTTCCACAAAAGTCCGCCGCGACTCCGGTAGTTCAGCTCGGTGGGCTCGGGCGCGTAGTACTCCACGCCCCAGATGTACTCTCTGCTGCAACGATGGATTTCGTCCAGCGCGCGAGGAAGATCGCTGGGGGAAATATGGATCAGTACCCCGGAAGTAAAGACAACATCAAAGGACGAATTTTCATGGGGAAGAGCCAGGGCCGATCCAAGCTTCAGGGAAACGCCTGGCAGGCGCCGGCGCGCGATTTCCAGCGCATACGGTTGCAGCTCGACGCCAGAGAGATTCGAGTATCCCATCTGGCGCAGCAATAGAAGTTGGTTGCCCGTATTGCAGCCGACTTCCAGAAAGCTGGCGTCCTTCGGGATGTCACGCAGAGATACTTCATTGATCTCGGCTCTAGCGACGCCGTAGTTCCCGCGGCAGAGATCGTCCACCCCCTCGGGGTCGAACGTGTTGCGATCAGTGTACTCGCGGCCGAAATCGCTCTTCCACGTTGCGGACTGCGCGGTTTCAGGCCACGCAGGGGAACCGGCTTCCTTATCGTCTATGCTGCTCATTCGAAGTAATGCCCTACAACTTTCCTCACGGCTCGGATCACGTCCTCCACGTCGCGATCGTTCATGCCGTGAAACATCGGCAGGCTGATGAGGCGGGCATAACCGTCTTCGGCTACAGGAAATTCCCCGCCCTTATAGCCAAACCGTTCGCGATAGTAAGGGTGCAGGTGCACGGGAATGTAATGCACATTCACGCCGATGTTTTCGGCGCGCAGCGCGCGGAAAATCTGCGCCCGGTCCGCCGTGAGCTTCTCCAGATCCAGCCGAATGGCATACAGGTGCCATGCCGGATTTACCTCGGGGCGCACCGCGGGAGGAATCACGCCGGAAGTTTTCCGGAATGCCGCCGAATAGCGCGCCGCAATTTCCCGCCGCCTGGCCAGATTCGCGTCGAGCCTTTTCAGCTGCTGAATTCCGAGCGCGCACACAATATCGGGCAGACGGTAGTTGAACCCCAGCAGAACCATCTCATAGTGCCATTGCCCGGTGCTCTGCCGCTGGCGCGCATCGCTTGAAATTCCATGATTGCGGAAGCGCCGCAACGTCTCGGCAAGCCGCGGATTATTCGTGGCGACCATACCGCCTTCGCCGGTCGTAATGTGCTTCACGGGGTGGAAGCTGAACACCGTCATATCGGCGATGCTTCCCACGCGCCGTCCGCCGTACTCGGCACCCAGGGCGTGACACGCGTCTTCAATCACGATGAGTCCGTGCCGCCGCGCGATCTCGAGGATCGGCCCCAGTTCCGCCGGGTGCCCCGCGTAGTCCACCGGAAGAATGGCCTTGGTCTGCGACGAGATTCTCTTTTCGATCTGCTCGGGATCAAGATTGAGCGTGTCCCGGCGGACGTCGGCAAACACAGGAGTCGCGCCCTGATACAAAACGCAGTTCGCCGTGGCGGCGAACGTCATCGGCGTGGTAATCGCTTCCTCGCCGGACTTGAGTCCAGCCGCGAACGCGGCCGCATGCAAGGCCGCGGTGCCGGAACTGAAACTCACAGCATCAGCGGCTCCAACGCGCGCCGCGAAGGCTTCTTCAAATTCGGAGACTTTGGGTCCGGTCGTCAGCCAATCCGAACGCAGCACCTCGACAACCGCCGCAATATCGGCCTCGTCCACCGACTGTCGCCCGTAAGGCAGGAAAGTTGCGCGCACGGGCGCTCCTCCATGGATGGCAAGGGCCTGCGGGCTGACCGTGATTGAACTCATGATGATCGCCTAGGCTGGAACGCGTGCCGGGACTGGCAGTTCTTCCGACGCAGCCGGCGAAATCAATTCCTGTAGTTCGCGGTTCGTGAGCCAGTGCTCATTGGTGTCGCTGGCATAGCGGAATCCTTCCGGCAGCGGCCGCCCCTGCACCCAGTTCTCGCGCCGCCACCACGGATGCGACGGCTGAATGATGTAGCGGTCGTCGACTTCCAGAGTATTCCGCGCCTCGTCTTCCGACACCAGCACCTCGTGCAACTTTTCTCCGGGACGGATCCCGATAGTCTCGATCTCGCATCCCGGCGCAATCGTTTCCGCCAGATCGACCAGCCGCATGCTGGGAATCTTGGGCACAAAAATTTCTCCACCGTGCATCTGCTCGATGCTGCTCACCACGAAGCGCACTCCCTGCTCCAGGGTGAGCCAGAAGCGGGTCATGCGCGCGTCGGTCAGCGTAATGCGCCCGCGCAGCTTCTGCTCCTGAAAAACCGGAATCACGCTTCCCCGGCTGCCCACCACATTCCCGTAGCGCGCACAACTGAAGCGTGACTCCTGGGCGCCGGCATAGGCGTTGGCCTGCACAAACATTTTCTCGGCGCAAAGTTTCGTGGCGCCATAGAGGTTGATGGGGTTGACGGCTTTATCGGTACTCAGCGCCAGAACGCGCCGCACACCCTGATTGATGGCGGCATCGATCACGTTGCGCCCGCCCATGATGTTGGTCTGAATGGCCTCGAACGGGTTGTACTCGCAGGCCGGCACCTGCTTAAGAGCGGCGGCGTGAACCACGATCGTAATTCCGGCGAAAGCCCGCTCCAGACGCGCCAAGTCTCGAACATCGCCCAGGAAATATCGCAGGCTGGGATGGTCCAGCCCCGCGGCGCGCATGTCATGCTGCTTGAGTTCGTCGCGGCTGAAGATGACCAGGCGCTTCGGCCGGTACTCTTTCAGCATGATCTCAACAAATTTCTTGCCGAAAGACCCGGTCCCGCCCGTCACCAGCACGGCCTGTTCCGACCAATTCATCCCATCCGCCTCGTTCATAAGATCAGATAACCTGCGGCGAAACCGTTCGAACCCCTCTCGTCATTTCCATAAGCAACGGCCATCCAAGAAATATTTCTGAAAAGGCCACGGGCTGGGTCTCAACGTTGCGGCTAGTATAACGGACTTTGGCGGAAATCGGCGCGTCATCAAGCCCTCGCGGCCGCTGCCGAAAATTGGCGTTGGTTTTTGCCGATCAATGCTAGAATGTCGACGAACTCTTCCGTTACTCAGTGCGAAGCAAATTTCCTGCGCGACGAACCAGCCTCTTCGACCCGGGACCTAGCGGTAGTGTGCAGGATGTAGCCCGGTTCGGGCTCTTGAAGCGTTTACAAAATCGTTGAGGAGCAGGCATGGATTCAGGACCCCTGGTGCAGGCGAGTAACCCCATCATTCGCGAATTACAGCCGAACCCAGGCTTGGACCCGGCGCGGCTTTCGGGGCCGCACCTTTATCCAAGTATTCCCCAGCACGAATCCGCCATCGGGGACTCGATTCGGGTCTTGCAGAAACGCAAGTGGGTCGTCATCGTGTGCCTGGTAACAATCTTCTCGGTGGTGGCGATTGCCAGCCTGAAGATGACGCCCGTTTATGAAGCCGGCGGCACCATTGAGATCAATAAGCCCGATGCCAGTTTAAACTTTCAAAATTCTGCCTCGTTCAGTCTGGATTATTTCGACCCCACTGAACTGGAGACCGATATCAAGATTCTGCAGAGCGATCTTCTGGCTCTGCAGGTCATCCAGGAGCTGCACCTGGACCGGGGTGCGGAGTTCGCCGGTCAGGCGCCGGCTCCTCCTAGTCTCGATCTCGCCCCTGACCCGCTACAGACTGATCCCTCGCACGCCGCGGCGATGGTGGGCAGCTTCAAGGGAAACCTGCGCGTCGCCCTGGTTCCGAACACCCGCATCATTGAAGTCCACTACCGCAGCCCTGACCCGCAGAAGGCTGCCAATGTCGTGAACACTCTGATGCAGACGTATGTCGAGAACAACTTCAAGGCCCGTTTCGATTCCACGATGCAGGCCTCTGACTGGCTGCAGCGACAGCTGGTTGATCTGCAGATGAAAGTGGAAGCCTCCCAGGAAAAGCTGGTGCGCTATCAGAAAGAGCACGAGATTCTGGGCATCGACGAGAAACAGAACATCACAATGGCGAAGTTGGACGAACTCAACAAGGAACTCACTGTGGCCGAAAGTGAGCGCATGGACAAGGAGGCTCTCTACCGCATGGTGGAGTCGGGAGATCCGGACGCGATCGCCTCCAGTTCCGGTGGCATCGAAGACTCCTCTTCTTCCGGCACCCAGTCTGCCTCACAACTGCTGGAGAATCTGCGGAGCAAGCAGGCCGATCTCAAAATTCAGGCTGCGGATTTGAGCACTCAGTTCGGCCCGTCTTATCCCAAGCTGACGCAGTTGAACAATCAGCTGAAAGAAATCGATTCCCAGATTCAGGTTGAGATGAAGAAGATCGCGAGCAAGGTTCGCGGTCAATACACGACGGCACTGCAGCGCGAAAGCATGCTGCACGACGCGCTCGAAAAGCAGAAGCAGGAAGCCAATAAACTCAACGAGAGCGCCATCGAGTACAACATCATCAAGCGCGATTCGGAGACTTACCGCACGCTCTATGAAGGCCTGCTGCAGAAGCTGAAGGAAGCGGGCGTTTCGGCGGGATTAAAGTCCAACAATTTCCGCATCGTGGACCGGGCTGCCCAGCCCTCCGTGCCCATTGAGCCCAACGTCCCGCGAAACCTGCTCTTTGCCCTGGTCCTCGGACTGGCATCCGGGGTGGGACTGGCTTTTCTGCTGGAAGGCGTCGACAACACCGTGCGCACCACAGAACAGGCGCAAATGATTTCGGGCCTGGCGTCGCTGGGCATGATTCCTCTGGGTTCCAAGTCGGCGCGGGAAGGCCCCAATCCCAAGCGTCTCGTCATCGCTACCTCCAAGGAAGCGGTGGAGCTGGTGACGCAGGTCCGTCCGCAGTCGCAAATGGCGGAATCGTACCGCGCTCTGCGTACCTCACTGCTGCTCTCCAACCTAGGAGCTCCTCCTAAGGTCATTATGGTGACCAGTGCCCTGCCCCAGGAAGGCAAGACCACGACCAGCATCAATTGTGCCGTCGTACTGGCTCAGAAAGGGGTACGAGTCCTGCTGATTGACGCCGATTTGCGCCGGCCCAGCATTCACAAGACGCTGGGTATGGGGCCGCACAGCGGATTGAGCAACGTGTTGACCGGCAGCACCACGCTGGAGCAGGCCATCACCCGCACCGCAGTCCTGCCTAACTTATTTGTGCTGACTGCCGGAACGCCGCCGCCCAATCCCGCCGAACTGTTGGCCTCGGCCAATATGAGAGACGTGCTGGCTCAGTTGCGCGAAGAATACGACCACATTGTGATTGACACGCCTCCGTCGCTGTCGGTAACGGACGCGGTCGTGCTCTCGCCGCGCGCCGATGCGGTCGTGCTCGTGATCCGATCTGGCCATACTACGAAGAACGCGCTGCGGCGCTCGCGCGATATTCTGATGCAGGTCAACGCCAAGGTCGTGGGAGTGCTGCTCAATGCGGTCGACCTGAGTTCTCCCGACTACTATTACTATTACGAATACCAGGGCAAGTATGCCCGCTACTACCGCGAGGAGAATTCGGCCGGGCACGACGATGAGGAAAGTGACGAAGTGGACGAAATCTCCCCGTCGTCAAGCAGTGCGTAACCACAAGCAGTGCGTAAGAACGAGCAGCGCAGCGAGTTTTCCAGCCATACAACATGAAGATTCCTTTGCACAGTCCGGCTCGCAAGCGGCTGGTCGCGGCTATTGCCGTCGTGCTGGCCATCGTCTATATGGGCTTGGCCGCGAGCCGGTTCGCGGCCTCCTGGTTGGGAAGCCGCGTCCAGCTCACCAGCCTCAAGAGGGCCGTCTGGCTCGATCCAGGGAATGCCGATTACCGCAATCATTTAGGCCGATTTTACGATCTGGTCACGCGGGACCCCGCCTCGTCGGTGGGACCGTACAAAGAGGCCGTGGCCCTCAATCCTCATTCCGCACGTTTCTGGTTTGACTTGGCCAGCGCGTATCAGGTTTTAGGAGATACGGCTAACCAGACGGCCGCGTTGGAACGCGCCATCCAGGCGGATGCCATGACGCCCGACGTGGCCTGGGAAGCCGCCAATCTCTACCTGGTGCAGGGCGAAAACGACAAAGCGATGCGCGAGTTTCGCGTCGTGCTGGCCAACGACCCTTCCCTGGCAGAGACTGCCATTCAGTTCTGCTGGCGCATCGAACCGGATGTCGATGTGCTCCTGCGCGACGTCGTTCCTCCGCGCAACGACGCTTATACGGCGTTCCTGAACCTGCTCGAAACCAGGGAAGAGACCGTCGGCACGGCCAAGGTCTGGAGCGCATTGATGCAGACCCACCAGCCCTTCGAACGGCGCCATGCCGACCAGTACTTCCGCTATTTGATTCAGCACAAAGATGTCGATCAGGCCGTGCTGGTCTGGCAACAGACGGCGGCTCGCTTCGGACTTACTTCGTATTTGCCATCCCCGGGCAATCTGATCGTGAATGGCAACTTCAGTCTGAATGTGCTGAATGCGGGCTTTGACTGGCAACATCAGAGCCAGGCCGGCGTCAAACTGGAACTCGATCCCACCGACTCTCACGCCGGCCGGCAGTCGCTGACCATTACCTTTGACGGGCCCGGAATCAGCGACGCCGGCATTTATCAGCTGGTTGCGGTGCAGCCCAGCACTACCTACCAATTCTCGGCGTATTACAAGAACGTTGAGATGGAGGGCGCCGGCGGCCCGCATTTCACCATTCAAGACATGTATACCCAGGCGATTTATTACGAGAGTGATGCGTTGACCGACGCGGGTTTCTGGAAATCGGCGGAAGGCGACTTCACCACCGGACCGGATTGCAAACTGGTTGTCCTGCACCTCCGCCGGCTTCCGGCCGGCAGTCCCATCCGTGGTAAGCTCTGGATCGACGACTTTCATCTCACCAGAAAACCGTCCTAGGGAACGGACAAGCCGAGGATAAGCAGCGACTTTTCATGCGTGTTCACAGAAAAAAACCGAAGCAATTCAATCCGCAGGCGACATCGGCGAAGATTGAAAATATCCTGCTTTACGGAACCTTCGGATTGCTGATGTTCGGTCCGGTCGCCTTCGGCGCGGTCGAGCCCTGGTCAACTTTCATCCTCGAAGCCGGCGCCCTGCTGCTTACCGGTCTGTGGCTTAGCAGGCAATTCCTCGACGGTCAATTGTCCATCGAATGGAATCCGCTGTTTCTTCCCATGGCGGGGTTCGGCTTTCTGATTCTCGTACAAATCGTTTTCGGCGCCAGCGCCTACCTCCACGACACCATCTCCGGAGCCCTGTTGTATTGCGCCTATGCCATGCTCTGTTTTGTGGCCGCGCAGACCCTGTTGCGGAGCTCACAAGCGCGCAAGATCGGAGGGATGCTGGCCCTCTACGGTTTCGCCATCGCGGCGCTCGCCTTGCTGCAGGGCATCGCGCCCAACGGCAAGCTCTATTGGATTCGCCAACCCAGCATGGGAGGCGCGATCTACGGGCCCTATGTAAACCACAACCACTACGCCGGGCTCATGGAACTGCTGGTGCCCATTCCGCTGGTTCTGTCGCTGACGCGACTGGTCGGCGAAAAGGAACGGGTGACGGCAGGTGTGGCCGCAGCCATCATGGTGGGGACGATTTTTCTTTCGGGCTCGCGTGGAGGCATGCTCGCCATTTTCGTCGAGCTGGCTGTTTTTGCGGGAATCCTGCTGCGCCAGAGAAAAACTGTTCGGATCGCGGTCAGCGTGGTTGCGTTTGCCGTTCTGCTGGTCAGCTTGTTGACCTGGCTGGGTGGCAAGGAGCTGACTTCCCGCGTTTCCAGCATCTCCACCGAAGCCCGCACTGAGCTTTCTGGCGGGATGCGCCTCTCCATTGACCGCGATGCCCTCCGCATGTTCCGGAGCAAGCCCGTACTGGGCTGGGGCCTCGGAACCTTCCCCGTGATTTACCCGCAGTACCGCAGCTTCTATACCAACTTCTTTGTGAATGAAGCACACAACGACTATCTGCAGTTGCTGTGCGAGATGGGACTGCTCGGGTTCGGAACCATGGTCTGGTTTCTGATCGTGCTTTACCGCACGGCCCTGCGCCAGATCGGAAACTGGACGTCGGACGTGAGCAGCGCGGTAACTCTGGCTTGCACCCTGGGCTTCACCGGGCTCCTGGTCCACAGCCTGCTCGACTTCAACTTGCAGATTCCCGCCAACGCCGCTCTTTTTTACGTGTTCTGCACCCTCGCGGCCGCCCCGCCGTTGCTCCAGCGCTCCCGCAAACGCAAGCCCGCAACCACGGAGCAAGAACAGGCTATGCCGGCTTCAGAAGTGGTCTAGCCGCGCTAAGTCCAGCCAGACCGTAGCCGGGCAAGAATGGGTTTGTCGCTCTGGAAACGAGCGCTCGGAGATTGCGCTCACGAAAACAGCGGCCCCAAGACAACTCTGTGGGCCGACGTAGCACTGCGGTGGGATGATGAAGTATCGCGCAACGGCCGGCGACCGGGCTAGGGCACGGTCGGACTAGCCGGGTTATCGTTCTTAATCAGCACCCAGGTCGTGACACCTGCGATAGCTCCCGCGCCGATGCCGATCGCGTAAGGAGAACTCAAAATCCCTCCGCCCGCTGCCGGAACCGCACCAGCCATCCGCTTTCTGTCTTTCTTCTTCTTGGTGTCCTTCGTCTTGTCGTTGTCTGGGTTGTCAGTGATTTCAGGGCGAGTCGTGTCCTGACCTTGGGCTAGTGTCACTACATTCTTGCCGTCGTCGATGGTCAGGGAGCCCTTGCGCGCAAAGATTCTGACCGTTCCATCGATATCGGTGACGTTGAATTCCGTCCACGCGTTGGACGCAGGAATCACTTTCACATCTCCCGCGGTGGCCGCAATTTCTTTGGAGGTCGAGACGGTGACGCCGCCGTGTTCGATATCCACCGACACCCCCTGGAACTGCACCAGGGAGTCGGAGAGCACGGTGATGGCGGAACCGGACTCGTTGATATTGGCTACGGAATCAGAGCGGGTTTGGAGAAGATCGCCGGAGAAAATTGCGGAAGACGAACGAGGCACGTGCACGCCATTCACCCAGGCGGCGCCGTTCGTGTAGAGCATGGCTGCATTGGAATCGGCGGCAAACAACGAACCGGGGAACAGAATCATGAGCACGCAACTAACCATACCGCGAAACGCGGACTTACCCATTCCCACACTCCGTTAATAACTGTTTTGGTGACCTTGTTCTGAATCGTACCCTCCTCGTTGTTGCCAGTCAATGCCTTTTGTGCTTAGGAAATCGTTTTGCGGTGGAAAACTTATCGGCAGTTCCGCGGCTCTTTCCGCTCTGGGCAAGCGATCTGTCTATTTCCACTGCTCCACAACCGTCCACCAGAGCAGTTTCTCCCACTCGTTCAAGCAAGTCTTGGCCCACTCCCGATGCGTCCACCAATGGGTTCCAAACTCTGCCTCATCACGAGCCACCGTTACCGAGAAAGATTTCCCACGAAGCTCGTGGCGAAAGATGCTCAGCGCGCGCCGCGTATGGAATTCCGAAGTGACCAACAGGATCCGATTGCCCGGTTCGACCGCCAGACATTTTTCCGCATCGTGAGTTTCGTCCCGCGTCGAGAGTCCCGAAATGGAACAGATCCGGATCGCCGACGCCTGCGGAAGATCCTGCACGTACTTCTGAGCCAGTTGCAGTTCGGTCGATCCAAAGATCATGGACTCTGCGGGAACGTCGATCACGATGCGGGGGGCATAGCCCTGCTGCAATAATTCAAGAGCGCGCGCCGGACGATGATCCGTCTCTCCCGCCAGAACCAGAATGACATCGGAAGGCTGCGGAGCATCCACCACCAGCAACCGGCCTGCATTCGCCGCGAACAACAGCAGCAACGCGGCCAACACCACGGCGACGATCCAAAGTCGTTTTCTTCTTCGCTTCTGGCTAAGATCTCTGGTCAACGGATCGACGATTAACGGATCAACGGTCAAAGGATCAACTCTCTCTCAGCTCCTTGAAGCCCCGCCAATAGCTGCTTGCGCAGTGGCCGCAAAAGCCGCCCCGCTTCTTGGTGCTAGAATTTAAGTGGCTCTCATGCTGTACATCTAAAGGCTCATTCCGAAAACATCTCATGACGACCTACTCTGCCGCCGAAACGTCTTTTGATCAGTTCAAGACCCGCATCCAGCAGCGCGAGGCCCGCATTGGCATCATCGGCCTGGGGTACGTTGGACTTCCCCTGGCTTTGCTCTACAGCGAACAAAAGTTCCGGGTGACGGGCTTCGACATTGACCCGCGCAAGATCGACACTCTGGCCAAGGGCGGTTCCTACATCTACCGCATCGCGGCCCAGGAAATCCAGTCCGCCCAGGCGCAGGGTTTTTCCGCGACCGCGGATTATTCCAAACTCACCGAGATGGACGCCATTATCATCTGCGTCCCCACCCCTCTGAATGAATACCACGAACCCGACCTCAGCTACATCACCGGCACGACTCATTCCATCGCGCCGCATTTGCGCGCCGGACAGCTAGTCGTTCTGGAGAGTACGACCTATCCCGGCACCACCGAAGAAGTGATGATTCCGATCCTCGAAAAGGAAAATCGCGCCGGCCTGAAAGCCGCGCGCAGCGAGCCTTCCACGGGAAAGGAATTCTTTGTTGCCTTCTCGCCCGAACGCGAAGATCCGGGCAACACCACGGTGGCGCGCCACGATATTCCGAAGGTGGTCGGAGGCTTAAATCCGCAGGCGTCGGAACTGGCCCGCGCCCTCTACGGTTCTATCTTTACGCGCACGGTTCCGGTCTCGTCGCCCGCGGCCGCGGAAATGACGAAATTGCTGGAGAACATCTACCGCTGCGTCAACATCGCGCTGGTCAACGAACTCAAGCTGCTGTGCCTGCGCATGGGCATCGACATCTGGGAAGTGATCGAAGCCGCGTCCACCAAGCCTTTCGGCTTCCATCCTTTTTATCCCGGGCCGGGTCTGGGCGGCCATTGCATTCCGATTGATCCCTTTTATCTCTCGTGGAAAGCCAAAGAATTTGATTTCCGCACCCGCTTCATTGAACTGGCTGGGGAGATCAACAACAACATGCCCTACCATGTTCTGTCGTCCGTGGCGGGCGCGCTCAACGGCCACAAGAAGTCGGTGAATGGCGCGCGGGTCCTGATTCTGGGCGTGGCCTACAAGAAAGACATCGACGATTTACGGGAGTCGCCGGCGCTCACCATCATCGAACTTCTGCAAAAAGATGGAGCCCAGGTCAGCTATCACGATCCCTACTTCCCGGTCATTGGCAAAGGCCGGAAATACGATCTGCAGATGAAGCGCGCGGAGTTGAAAGATCTGGGGCAATATGACTGCATCGTCATCGTCACCGACCATTCCGATTACGACTATCGCAACATCGTGGAGCAGGCCAAACTGGTGGTCGACACGCGCAACGCCACCCGGGGAATTGCCAGCGACAAAATCGTCCGTTGCTAAAGATAGGCCGGGCAGCTAGCCCGGCGGGAAATCTGTCCACATAGGGTGTACTTTCGTGCATCCTCCCATCCCGGCTTCCCGACGGGTCGTTGCCAATATCTCGTAACCGACTGATGCTACGGGTTTTGGTCGTTTCCCCGGGGCGGTCGAAATGGCCTGTATCGTGCATAACATAAGGCGGGATAGTACACTTTAAGTGGTCCTGCCGTCCCACTCTCCCAGCGTTCGAACAGGCAGGAAAACTTTTACACTGTCCACGGGGTTTGAACCGTTGCGAGAAACCTTGGAACGTTGAGCGGTTTTGACCGGTTGGGCGTTTTTAATCTTTGTATCATTAGACCTGTACCATCAGACCTGTACCATCAGAGTTGATTATGCCGTTGCCTTCCAACGAATCAAACCTGTTCACCCCGCTGCCGGCGTGGAAGATGCCTTGGTCTGAGCTGGTATGCAGCTATGGCGTACAGGCCGTTGTCATCGCGATTCTGGTTTGGATTCCGGTCCTTCATCCCGAAATCATGGAAGGCCCGAAAAAGGATTACCATGCGATCGAGTTGGTTCCGACCCCGGTTCCGGTCAACCACACGCCGCAGCGGCAGCTTCCGAAGCCGGTGCTAGTGGCTGAGCTCGATCCTCCGTCGGCGGCCTTGCGCCTGCCCGCTCCTGAACGCCGGCCCAAACCGAAAGTGGAAGATGCACCCGCTCCGGAAGTGAAGATTGCGGAAAAGAAGCTGGACCTGCCGCCTTCGACGGCGCCGGTCATTCCCAAGAAAATCGTAGCCACCGGCACCTTCTCGACCGGCAGTTCGGCGCCGCAAACTATTGAGCGCGCTCCTGAGAAGGTGCAGACGGGCGGCTTCGGCGATCCTAACGGCGTTCCCGCAAGAACGACTCAGACCAGGGCCGTCAACATCGCGCAGGCGGGCGGCTTCGACCTGCCCACCGGACCCGGCTATGGCAATGGGAGCGGCGGGGCCAAAGGGGCGCGCGGCGTAGTGGCCAGCACGGGATTCGGCGGCGGCGTTGCCACTAGCGACCCGCATGCGACTCGCGGCGTAGTGCGCTCGGCGGGATTCGGCGATGACGTTCCCGCGCCTCCCACGGTTCAGTCTCATCCGGCGGCCCAGGCGGCAGCGAAAATTGTTCTTCCGGACATCCTTGCCAAGCCAAAACCCGTCTACAGTGAAGAAGCCAAAGCCCAGCACATCGAGGGTGAGGTGCTGCTCGAGGTCGTTTTTGAAGCCAGCGGTAAATTGCGCGTCTTGAGAGTAGTTCGCGGACTGGGGCACGGTCTGGACGAAGCAGCGGTACAAGCTGCCGAGCACATGCAATTCAAGCCAGCCCTGAAAGATGGCCAGCCCTCGGACTATACGGCCGTTCTACACGTGGTTTTTCAATTAGCGTGATCAACTCCCAGAAGGTTCCTATGCAGATTGTTGGTTCGGGATCGAAGTTGTTTCTTATGGTGCTGGTCTGCGCTTTCGCCGCCACCGCGCAAGATTCTTCTTCCGCTTCCGCCGGGCAACCGGCGGTGAGTACTGATACTAAAACGACCGCACCCTCCACCGTGCCCGCTCGCAGCGCGCCCGCTGCAGGTACCGAGGCAGCGCCTCCGGCCGCGGCCACGCTCAATGACGTGCTCGATCGCGTGGTGCAGCGCGAGCACTTGTTCATGGCGCAGATGCGTCACATGCATCCCATGATCGAGACCTATCTGCAGGACCTGAAAGACGATAAAGACGGGAACACGACTCCCATAAGAGACCAGTATTTTCTCGGCCGGCTCGACATGGCGTTTGGCCCCGAGGATGTTTCCTTCGTCGGGAAACCGGGATTCGGTCATCGCATGGTCGCGAAGCTGACCGGAGTGTATTCCCTGCACTTCCTTCCCATGGGCTTTGCCCAGATGGTGGTGCTGGACTCCGATTTTCAGAAAAAATATTACAACTTCACCTTCGTGCGGCGGGAGTTTCTGGGCGAAGTCCGCTGCCTCGTGATCGATATTCAGCCCAAGGAAGGCCAGAAGGTTTCGCGCTTCGTGGGCAGGATTTGGGTCGAAGATCAGGATTACAACATCGTCCGCTTTAATGGAAGCTACTACCCGCAACCCAAGATCAATTTCTTTTTCCACTTCGACAGCTGGCGCCTGAACATGCGTCCGGGAACGTGGCTTCCCGCCTACGTCTACACCGAAGAATCGAACCTCAAAACCGGACTGACCAAGACGCTGCACTTCAAAGCGCAGACCCGGCTCTGGGGCTATGACCTGAAGAATCTGGGCAAGAGTGAGGAGTTCACCCAGATTCTCATCGATTCTCCGCAGTCGGTGAACGACCAGAGCCCCACCGCGGCCGATGCCACGCCGGTCGTGGCCGAGCGCATGTGGGAACTGCAGGCCGAGGAGAACGCGGTCGACCGGCTGCAGAAGGTTGGATTGCTGGCGCCGCCCGGCGAACTCGACAAGATTCTGGCGACCGTGGTCAACAATCTGCTGGTCACCAACAACATTGACCTGCAGGGAGACGTGCGCTGCCGCATTTTATTGACTGCGCCTCTGGAGTCGTTCACCATCGGCCACACCATCGTCATCAGCCGCGGCCTGCTCGACGTACTTCCCGACGAAGCGTCCCTGGCCATGGTGCTGGCCCATGAACTCAGCCATATCGTGCTGGGACATCGCCTCGACACCAAGCTGGCTTTCAACGACAAGATGTTCTTCCCCGATGAGGAGTCCTTCCAGCGCCTCGACTTCAAGCGCAACCCGACGGAAGAGGCAGCCGCAGACACGAAGGCTCTGGAACTGCTGAAGAACTCGCCCTACAAAGACAAGCTGGGCAACGCCGGATTATTCTTAAAAGCTTTGCAGGAAAAGGCGCCGGAACTGCAGCACCTGATCCGTCCTCACCTGGGAAACAGCTTTGCCGATAAGAATAACGTCCGCATGGAGGCCCTGCTGGCCTCGGCTCCGAACCTTGACGAGAAGCGGCTCGACCAGATTGCGGCTCTGCCCCTAGGCGGCCGCATCAAAGTCGATCCCTGGACCGATCAGGTGGAACTCTCCAAGGCCAAGCCGGTGGCGCTAACCTCGACGCGGGAGAAGATGGAATTTGAAATCACTCCGTTCTTCCCTTACCTCACGCGGCTATCCGCCAACGGCACGGAAAAGGTCGCGGTCACCACGGCTGCGCCCTCACAGACTGAGCAGAAATAAACTTCGTTGGGGAAAGTCGCGGGGAAAGACGGGAGGGCGGAACAACTTGCGCAAGCGGACAGCAGAGGGCCCGCACATCGCAGACTTCGCCGTTTGTTTCTAACCAGCCGCAGTCGCTTATTGAATGGCGCTGCCGACTTGTGAAAACACGTTGTTCGCGTTCGAGCCGATGAGCCGGATCGTGCCCACGACGATCACCAGAATCACAGCCAACATCACCGCGTATTCCGCAATGTCCTGTCCACGCTCATCGTTCCAGAGCTGCTTTAACCGATTCGCCACGGGGCTCCTCTTTCTCACTTTCCGAGTCACTTTCTGATTCTTATGATGACTGTGCCCCCAGTCCAACAGGGCAACCCTGCTCACACTTACCCTACCCACAGTTTCCAAGGCTGATCTGTAACGGAATTGTAGTATTCAAACTATCCCTCAGCCAATGGCACGGAAGTGCCACTTAACGCCATCACGCTTCGACTTCTGCAGGCAAAGACGCTCGGCTCAGGCGATGCTCTTCAAGGGCAGGGCCTGATTTACGGCAAATAGCGCCAGTTCCAGACGGGTCGAGACGCCCAGTTTGTCAAAAATGTTGCTGAGATGGTGCTTGACCGTATCTTCGCTGATCTTGAAGTATTCGGCTATTTCCTTGTTAGAGTACCCCGCCACCACGGCTGAAACGATCTCCAGTTCGCGCGGCGTCAGGCCGAATTTTTTCTGCCGCGCCTCGTCATGCGAAGACTGCATCAAGGTGCGCAGGTACTGCACCAGGTTGGAGACGCTCTCGCGTCCCACCCAGTACTCGCCGGCCATCACGGTGTGGATCGCTTTCAAAAGCAACTGGGTGGCGGAATCCTTGAGCACCACGCCGCGGGCGCCAAGCTGCAGCGCCTCGACGATCTGGCTTTTCTCCGCCGCGGCGGTCAGCAGAATCACGCGCACTGGAGTCGCATTCGCCGGCATGCTCAATTCCCGCAGGGCTTCCAGACCCGGATGCTTGGGCATGGCCAGATCGAGCAGGAGAATATCGGGCTTCAATTGCCGCGCCAGTTTCACCGCTTCGGCGCCGTCCGAGGCTTCGCCTAGAACCTTAAGGTCGGCCTCGGCTTCCAGCAACCGCCGCAGACCATCGCGGAAAATGGGATGGTCATCGGCAATGACGAGACGAACCGGCTGCGTTTTTCTAAAATTCATGAGGCACTTCCCCGCTCCGAGGCACGCTGATTTCCAGGCGTGTTCCCTGCCCGGGATTTGATTCTACCGTGAGTCTCCCGGCCAGCAAACGCACCCGTTCCTTTATGATCATAGGCCCTTTGCCCGCTTCTTCCATCTGATCCTGGTTATAACGGCCCGAAAAGGGAAAACCCTTCCCGTCGTCCTCGATCGTCAGACTCCATTGGTCGGCGCTCGATGCCAAGCGTACCAGCGCGTGGCGCGCTCCGCTGTGTTTTCTCACATTGACCAGTCCTTCCTGCACAATGCGCAGGATCTCGCGACAGACGCGTTGCGGCATATCCAATTCCTCGAGGTCGGTGACGAACCGCGCCTGGATCCCGGTCTCCCGTTGGAAGCGTTCGACCGTGTCGTTCAAAACCCCAAGCAGCCGTTGCGCATCCACATCGATGGCTTTCATCTGCTGCATCAGTTCGCGCAGCTTCAGCACTTCCTCGCGCAGCAGCCCCTGAATACGGCCCAATTCCGAGCCGATCGGCTTGCCGGCGTCGGATTGCCGGCGCAACACGTCGACCTGCATTTCCACCGCAATCAGCGACTGTACCGCGCCATCGTGCAGTTCGCGCGCAAAGCGCGCCCGCTCGGCCGCTCCCGCCCGGCGCCGCAGCCGGTGCAAAAGGTAAACATTGTAGATTGCGGGGCCAACCTGGCGGACCAGATCCAGCAGAAAACGCAGTTCCTCTTGCTTCTCGCCCCGCCACACCGGGTTGAAGAGAAATACTCGGCCTCTCCACTCCCCTCCAAAGAGGAATGAAACGGTGAGCATCGAATCGAACGGCTGGACATCCCGCAACTGAGAAATGGACGCCAGGTTCAATACCGGAACCGCATGACCAGTGGCATCCAACGCCAGCGTGGTCCATCGATCGCCTTTGACCGAGGCGTAACACACGTCCCCGGGGAAATCCTCCAGATAAATCTTGGCGTCGCGCAAGCCCGATTCCAGCCAGTGGAATTCGGAGGGCCCGCGGGCTTTCGCCGCGTTCAACTCTCCTACAAAAACGCGATGGCTGTGAGCTTCCTGCGATGCCACCAGCACCCGCGACGCCCCGTACATCAACATGGCTTCCTGGAATATCTGCTCAATCGTCCCGGTCAGGCCGGCTTCCACTCGCACCCGCGACAGAGTCCCGGTGATGACCGCTTTCTCCGCCCGCAGATGCTTCTGCTGCTCGGCCAGATATCCCAGCAACAAGCCCATCACCAGCAAGTAGACCGACAGCATGAACAGCCGCTCGGGCTCGAACTCAGGCACGTTCACCCGCAGCCCGTTCAGCACGGGCCAGGGCAGCGTGCCGCCCGGTCCCAACGGCAGGTGCAGCAGCACAAAGCTTTCCACCCACAGCAGGGCAACTTCCGCGGCCGCCGTCCCCAGCGTCTCCCACAAACCCCAGCGGTAGGCCGCCGCCGCCAGGACAAAAACGAAAAAGAGGAAGAAAGGAGTGCGTGGACCTTCCGAGAAGATTGAGATGAGCGCCGGCCAGACAATATCCCCGGTGTGGACCATGAGACGAAAGGCGGCGGTGGACTGCTGCCGTCGCCGCAGCAGCATCATGATCAGAATGCCATTCGCCATGTAAAACACGAACAGCCCGTAGGCCGCCCGGGAATGGCCCAGTTCCGTCGGGTCCATGCGAATCGCGACGAGCGCGGATACGGCGAGGATAACCCTGGCGGTCGCCAGCCAGCGCTCAATCCGGCGCGTTTCCCCCGGATCAGGGGGGATTCTCAGTCTCCAGGAATGTTGGTAGCGCTCTAGCAGAGGATTCAATCGCGTCCACTCCACGGACGGTGGCGGCTTTGCTGCATATTATTGAATAAGAAAAGCTTACCGGCAAGTGAGGGTTGGAGTACACCCCCGGTGGGCCGGGCACGCTTTCTGTCCACAAAACCCACACCCGGGTTACTACAGTAACCAGCGTCACCTCCAGATCCCATCTAAAATGCCGAGAGAGGACTGTCTTGAGCAAGCGAAACAAAGTGTGGCTGGGGGCGGTCGCGGGACTATTAGCGATTCGAGTTTTCGCTGCCCTCGTCGTGCCCAGATCCTTTGGCCTGACTGCTTTGTCCGATGTCATCGACTGTCTCCTGTTGGCTTCGGGCGCGGCTGCCTTTATTCCTTTGGCGTTACGCTCGCGCGGCCGCATGCGGATGTTCTGGTCGCTCATCCCTCTCGGCCTTACTCTCTGGTTTGGCTATCAAGTTTTTTGGACTTACTACGAAATAGTGCTGCGCCGCGAGGTGCCCGATCTTTGCATCGGCGACGTCGTGCTCTTCCTGCACCTGGTTCCGTTGATGGCCGCTCTGGCGCTTCGTCCGCACGCGCCTCGGGATGAATACGCCGCGCGGTTGGGTCGGCTCGATTTCGCGCTTCTGCTGGTGTGGTGGTTTTATCTCTATTTCTTGATCGTCGTGCCCTGGCAATATGTCGTGGCCGACGTTGCGGCCTATGACCGCAACCTGAACGCGGTCTATCTGTCGGAGAATTTGGCGTTTCTGGTGGGCCTGTTCGCCTGCTGGATCGCCAGCAAGGGTCACTGGAGGACTCTCTACGCCGGCTTTTTCGGCATGAGCTTGTGTTACACCCTGGGCTCCACGCTGGCCAATTGGGCGCTCTCGAGGCGCACTTATTACACCGGCAGTTTTTACGACATTCCTCTGGCGATTTCGATGGCGTGGCTCACCTGGATCGGCCTGAGCACGAAGGCTGAAGAGCCGCAGGCCGACCCCCGTGAAGCCTCCACCGTCTACGGTGTGTGGGTCGCGCGGTGCAGCATGATTGCGGTGTTTTCTCTGCCCCTGTTCGCCGCCTGGGCCATGTCGGACAGCGCAGTCTCGCCTCGCATTCGGGTGTTCCGGCTGGCGCTGACTCTGGCGGCCGCATTCCTGATGGGACTGATGGTTTTCGCGCGCCAGCATCTGCTGGATCGCGAACTGATCCGGTTGCTGAACCAGTCGCGGGAATCTTTTGATAATCTGCAACGCCTGCAGGCCCAGATCCTGCAGTCGGAAAAGCTGGCTTCGATTGGTCAGTTGGTCGGCGGCGCGGCCCACGAACTCAACAATCCCATCACCGCCATGCTGGGTTATTCCGACATGCTGCTCAGCACAAAACTCACGGCAGATCAGCTAACCCTGGCGGCCAAGATTGGACAGTACGTTCGCCGCACAAAGTCTCTGGTGGCCAGTCTCATCAGCTTTGCCCGGCAGGCGTCCGCGCCCAAGGGGCCAGTCGACCTCAATACCCTGGCCCGAACAGCTGTTAAGTTAACCGAACCCCAGTGGAAGACTCTGGGCATCGAGGTGCGAACCGAGTTTGATCCGGCATTGCCGAAAGTTTTGGGCGACTCCAATCAGCTGCTGCAAGTTTGCCTGCAACTGGTGGCTAACTGCCTGCACGTGCTGAACGAGCGCGGCGGACGCGTTCTGACCGTCAGCACCGAATCGCAAGCGGGCATGTCCGTGCTTCAAATCGCGACAGAATCTATACCCGTCGCGCCCTCGGCCGGCGACCCGGCGTCGGCTCCGTTCGATATCGAAGACAGTCTGGGACTGAGCGCATGCCAAGGCATCCTGCAGGAGCATCAGGGTCACATCGCACAAGAGCGGCGCGAAGATGGAGCCATGCTATTGCGGGTGGAACTCCCCATCACCGAGTCTGCACCGGTCAAACCGAAGGTTTCGACAGTGCCGGTGATGTGGCAATCTCAACCGTACGCTTGAGTTGGCCGCACGCCGCATAAATGTCCCGCCCGCGCGGACGCCGCACGAAAGCCGGAATCCCAGCCTCCCGCAAAATCGTCTGAAACTCAGCGACCCGCTCCCCGCCAGGGGTCGTAAATTCAATTCCCGGCCCCGGATTCAGCGCAATCAAGTTCACCTTGCACCGCATCCCCTGCAGCAACTCCACTACTTCCCTGGCATTTTCTGGCCCGTCGTTGACGCCGCCGAGCATAACGTACTCGAATGTGATCCACTCGCGGGGCCGGAGCGGATACGCCCGGGCCGCCGCGATGAGCATTTCCAGATTCCATTTCTTATTCAGCGGCATCAGCCGGGTGCGCAGCGCATCGTTTGAAGCATTCAATGAAATCGCCAGTTTGGGCCGGATCTTTTCTCCGCCGAAGTCATGAATCCGTGGCACGATTCCCGCCGTCGACACCGTCATCCGCCGCTCGGCGATGCCAACTTCTTCCACCAGCAGGCGCGCCGCCTTCACGAAATTTTCGTAGTTCAGGAAGGGCTCGCCCATGCCCATAAAAACCAGGTTGATGCGATCCTCGGGCGGCGAAACGTTTTGATCCTTGAGCACGGCGCAAACCTGACCCACGATCTCGCCCGCGGTCAGATTGCGCTTCACCCCCAGCAGCGCCGTCAGGCAGAACTGGCAGTCGACAGCGCATCCCACCTGGCTGGAAATGCAAATCGTCGACCGCCCCTGATTCTGCCCTTGACTCGGGTTGGTGTTCAGCCGCTGACCCGGCGCATGCTTTTGGGTGGCGCAGCGCTTCAGCGCTGCAATCGACTCCCCGCTTTCTAACCGGGCTTCAGCCCCTGAGGGATTCTGCGCTACCAACCGTTCGGCCTGTTCCCCAGCCTCGCTTCCATCTCCGGCTTCTCCGCCATCCCCCTCCGGCATCCAGACAGTCTCGACGCTCTGCCCGTCGGCAAATGCAATCAGATAGCGCACTGTCCCATCCTGTGACACGAAGCGCTGCTCGATCCGCGGCAGACCGATGGAGACGCCTTTTTCCTCGAGCTTCCCCCGCAGCTGCTGTGAAAGAGTCGATATCTCTTCGACCGCGCCCACCCGCTGCTGGTATACCGCCTCCGCGATTTGCCGGGCGCGATAACTACGTTCGCCCAAGCTCTCGACTAGCGCCGCGAGTTCGTCGCGGTCCAACCCGAGCAGCTCGATCTGCGATGAATCTTTCATAACCCATTGATTCTAAATAACTAAACTATTCTCGCACAGTCACTTACCCTATGTCAGAATAGTAAAGGTTCCTCCGCCGAGTCTTCAGCTTTGCACCAGGCGTCTAATAGAGGCTATCACTACCGAAAAATCTCAAATGGCCAAAGAAGTCCGGAATATTCGTCGCCAAAAGCTGCCCAACGGGCTGACCGTTATCACCGAGCAGATGCAGCATATCCGCTCCGCTTCGATCGGAATCTGGCTACAGACCGGTTCGCGCGACGAAGACCCCGAATGGAACGGCATCTCGCACTTCATCGAGCACATGGTCTTTAAAGGGACCAAGCACCGCACGGCCGAAGAAATCGCGCGTCAGGTCGACTCCATCGGCGGCAATATGGACGCTTTCACCGCCAAGGAATGCATTTGTTTCAACGTCAAAGTGCTCGACGAGCACGTTCCCACCGCGCTCGACATTCTCAGCGACCTGGTGCTGAATCCAAATTTTGATGCCGCTGACATCGCCCGCGAACGCGGCGTAATCCTGGAAGAAATCAAGATGGACGAAGACAACCCCGACTATCTCGTCCACGAAATTTTTACCCAGAATTTCTGGAAAGACCACCCGCTGGGCAAGCCGATCCTGGGCACCAAAGAAACCGTGAAGCGCTTCGAGCGCCTGCCGGTCGTCGCTGCCTATGCTGACCGCTTCGCACCTGGAAACATCATCGTATCCGCGGCCGGCAACCTCGATCACGACAAGTTTGTCGAACTGGTCACGCGGCACTTCGAGCACATGAAGCCGCCGAAAAATGGAACGAATGGCTTCCATTCTGCCACTCCGAAAATTTTCTCCCGCATCATTCTGCGCAACAAGAAAGCTCTCGAGCAGGTGCAACTCTGCCTCGGCGTGCCGGCGCATCCCATTGCGCATGAGAAGCGCCATGCCGGCTACATTCTCAACACCCTGCTCGGCGGAGGCATGAGTTCCCGCCTCTTCCAGAACATTCGCGAGCGCCAGGGCCTGGCCTACTCCATCTACAGCGATCTCAATCCCTACCGCGACACTGGATGCCTGGCCGTGTACGCCGGCACGTCGCTGGCTTCCGCCTCGAAAGTCGTGCAGTCGGTGGTCAGCGAATTTCGCAGCCTCAAGACCCAACCCGTGCCGGAAGAAGAACTCAAGCGGTCCAAGGCACAGCTCAAGGGAAGCCTGATGCTGTCGCTCGAATCGAGCGCGGCCCGCATGTCAAACCTGGCGCGCCAGGAAATGTATTTCGACCGCTTCTACGATCTGGATGAACTCATCGAGAAAATCGAAGCCGTTACCGCCGACGACCTCACCGAACTGGCCAACGAGTTCTTCAAGACCGAATCAGTTGCGGTCACTGTGCTGGGAAATCTGCCCGGCCTGAAGCTGACCCGCGACCAGCTAGCCTGCTGATGGTCTAGTGCGGCGAGATTTGCCTCTGTGTGACCCGATGCCCTCTGCGGTTCAAGTATTTGACCGAGGGCTGTAACTTCCCTGTGCCAGGCTCATCCCATCTGTGCCCGCAGGTAAGAGCCTGGCGGCAATTCGAAACTGATCCAAGGAGATCCCTATGAAAAAGATTTTCAGCAGTGCCCTGCTCGCCTGTGCCCTGACCGCATCCATGGCCGCCTTCGCCCAAGACCAGATGCAGCAGGACAACATGAAGAAAGACGACGCCAAGCAAGACACCATGAAGAATGACTCGATGAAGAAGGATCAGATGAAGAACGATCAGATGAAATCGGACAAGCCGGCGACCACATCCAAGACCGCCAAGCCCAAGACCAAAAAAGCCGCCAAGCAGGATGCCATGAAAAAAGATGACATGAAGAAAGACGATATGAAGAAGGACGACTCCATGAAGAACGACCAGATGAAGCAGAACTAAGATGATCGTCTCAGAGGTCAGGGCGCGGGCTCTCAGCCCGCGCCAAATTTTTTTCTAAGTTCTCGATACGGTCCGGCGGCTTTGAGTTCTCTTATCGTCCGCTGCTGGGCACGATCTCCTCGTCCGCATCGGCATCCACGTCCGCCTCCGACTCCAACGCAATGTGTCCTGCGGCCGCCGTGCGCAAGTATTCCCGCATGCAGCGCAGGCATGGCGTATAGCCTTGCTGGATAGCCTCTTTCGCGGTTAAGGTTCGCGCCTTGTCTTTCTCGTGAATGAAGGGGCATCCGGCCACGTGGAAGAGCTTAGTGTCCGGCGAAACGACGACCATCATGTCGGGAGGAATATCATGGCCCGGCTGCGCCAGTTCGGATCTCAGTTCCGGGCCTGCGGTCAGCGAATTCGCCACGTGCAATCCGCCGGTAAATAACGCCAGAGCCGCCACCGGGACCAGCCATACCGACCACGTCGACCAGCGGCTACTGCGAACCCGCGTACTCTGGGCCAGCCGTCGTTCCAGCCGCCGTCCAAACCCCGCAGGAACCTCGATCATGCGTTCGTCAGAATACAACGCAACCACATTGCGCGTTCCCTCCAGCACCGACGAGCAGCGTTTGCAGGTACGGAAATGTTCGTCCATAGCCTTTCGCAACCCCGGCTCCACTTCGCCTTCGATGTAATTTGAAATCTCCAGCCACACCTGTTCGCAGTTCAACGCGTCCTTGTCGTCTTTCGAGCTCACCATGGCTTGTTTCCCTTCTCGAACGGCAGCCGGCTGAACCAGCCCTGCTCCCATCCAGCAGCCAGCAGATCGCGCAACATCAGGCGCGCCCGCAACAGCCGCGTCTTCACCGAAGCGACGGAAATTCCCAGCGCTTCGGCCGTCTCCTGAATATTTAACTGCTCCATGTCGCGCAGCACGAAGACTTCGCGATATTTGCGGTCGAGCGTCTCCAAAGCCGCGGCCAGTTTTTGCCGGACCTCTTTGCGCTCCAGCGATTCAGAGGGAATCTCGCGCCAGTCGGCGAAGTCGCGCGGCGCATAATCGCTGTCTTCGTCCCGCCGGTCGTCAATGCCTTCCATAACCACTGCTCGCTCTCTTCGCCGCCGCATTAAAGCCTCGTTCACGGTGATCTGAATCAGCCAGGTACTGAAGCGGGCCTCCGCTCGAAATTGCCGGATATGGGCAAAAGCCTTCAGCATGGCCTCCTGGGCCACATCCTCGGCGTCGGTCTCGTTGCGCAGAATCGCCAGCGCCGCCGCATACACCCGCCGTTCATAAGGCTGCACCAACTCATAGAACAGTTCGTTCTGCCCGCGCTGCACCCGCGCGATCAAATCCTGCTCGCGCGGCGTGCCCGCCTGCTCCGGATTGTTGACCACGGCATTCAATGCCATTCTTGCTTCCGCTTTAACGCCATGCTCGCTTCTGCTATTGCTGCTTCTGCTTTAAGGCCATTCTTGCTTCTGCTTGGGTGGCGCAGCACTTGCAGCGCTGCGATAACTCTTCCTTTTCCGCGCGGGCTTTAGCCCCTGAGGGGCCCCGTATTCACTCAATACTCCGGATCTTTCTTCCAACCCGTCAGCATGGAAACGAAGTTGTTCCAGCCGTGCAGAATCACCATCACCAGATGCCCGAACACGAATCCTAAAATCGCCCACATCACCACAAAATGCCAGAGCCGCGCCCAGTGGAAGCCGCCCATCAACCACGCCAGCCGGGAGAACTGCACCGGCTTCCACACCGCGAGGCCGGTCACGACCGAGAGCACGCCCAGGCCAATCACGGTCGTGTAAGCCTGTTTCTGCAGCGGGTTGTAAGCCTCGCGCGCCTCCGGCTTGGGCCCGAAAAAGAAATAATGTTTCACCATCGGCCACACGCCCGGGATGTCGCGGTTTGTAAACAACACCTGCCGATAGTTCCCGCTGAAAAGTTGGTAGCCGAGATAGATCAGGCCGGTCGCAAGGTAAATCCACATGAACGTGAGGTGCCATTGCAAGGCCCCGCCCAGCCATCCGCCAATGGCAAACGATTTCGGCCAGTTCAGCAAGTCTTTCTGCGGAATCTTGGCGCCAAAACTCGGAAACGCGCGAAAAATCTGCAGCCCGCTGCCTACCATTACGAACAGCGAAATCGCATTCGCCCAGTGACACAGCCGCACCGGCAGCGGATGCTCATACACGGCGCGAGCCACGGTCTCGGACTCTTCGCCAGTCGTGCGCACGATATCGATTGCCGTACCGCTCATGGAGTCTCCAAATTGTTGATTACTGATTGTCGATTGCTGATTAAAGGCACACAGTCCCGAACGGTTTTCAATGAACAATCAACAATCAGCAATCAAGAATCAGCAATGCCTTCTCACAGCCCATAAAACTCCGAATACCCCTGATCTTCCCAGTACCCAACCTTCTCCAGAACATTTGTGACTTTCATATCTGTCAGATACTTGGCCTGCTTGTAGCCAATTTTTGTCGGGATGTTCAGCCGCAACGGCGCTCCGTGCTTGCGGGTGAGCGGCTGGTCATACATTTCGTAGCACAGAAGAGTTTGCGGATGCAGCGCCGTTGCCATGTCCAGCGATTCGTAGTAGTCGTCCGCGCAAGCCACCGTAAGGAATCGCGCCGAAGTGTCGGCCCCGATCATGTGCAGAAAATCCGACAACCGCGCGCCTCCGAAGCGCCCAATCACGTCCCATCCCTCGACGCAGATGTGCCGTGTATTCTGCCGTACCCGCGGCAGCGCCTGAATCTGCTCGAGCTTATAGTCGCCCGGCTTCTGCACCGCGCCGCTCACGGTCAGAGTCCAGTTTTCGAAGATCACTCCCGGATCGTCGACGTCATAGCCGTTGATGGGGAACTTTTCGAACGGCGTCAGCTCGGCGTCCGCAAAAGTTGGCGCCAGATGACCGCGCCGGAACAGCCGCGCCGAGGCCCAATCGCTGAACCCCAGCCCCTTCTTGAGCAACGACTCCTGAAAGCGTGGGATGGCGAAGGCCCCCAACGCGAGCACGGGCGCAACTTTCAGCAACTCTCGACGCGATACCTGGGCAAACCTGCGCTGGTTCATCGTGGGCGGGACTGGCTTAGATTGGACTGGCTTCGACTCTGCAACCTCGGGAGCGACCGCGCTGGGCTCGACTGCTTTCGGATCGTCTGGCTTGGCCTCGCCCGCCTCCGGACTATCGTTCTCTGGCTCCATAGTGCTCCCACCCCCACATATCCATACATGGGATTCAAAGGGCCTCACAAAGTTACGGCCAAGAAGCACAATGGGTCAACCGCATCTGTAACCTGCCCCTCTGAGTTACTTCAGGCACAGGTTTCGCTGGCCTATGACCTGTTTTAGAGGCATACTACTAGGCGCAGATTCTCCGCGAGGAGCGCTTCGGACCCGGCATGATCGAGCTTAAGACATTAGCGCCAAAGATCGACGCTTCTAAGATCGACGCTTCTAAGATCGAACCGTCAAAGATGGATCGCCCGGTTCTTCCCGGCGGACAATCCGGCGGCTCACAGGAGCCGAAGCAGCGGCGCATGATGGTGGTTGCGTTGGCGTTGCTGCTGGTCGCTTTGGGATTCGTGCTCTACCACGATCGTAATTTCTGGTTCCCCGAGACGCCGGAAGCTGAGGACCAGCCGCTGCCCCAGCAAGTTGCGCCCGCGAAAGCTGGCGTTCAAGCGCAGGCCGCGGTCTCTACGCCTCAGTCGCCAGCCCAGAACAAGTCGCACGCCAGGAGGTCGCGGCCGAAGTCTGCCACCGCAGCCAACACTAGACTGGCTGATCCATCGACTGCACCCGACAGCACTGCGCCAGCCGCCACTCCGCCGGGCATGGTCACGACCACCAGAACGGTGCTGCCGCCGCTGGAAATCGAAGTCGTCGCCGGAGACGTGCATCGCGCCGTGCGTCCGGGCACCAACTCCGTGAAGGTCGACCTCCAGCCTGGGTCACCGGCGCAGCCAGTCTCCGCGGTTCCCGCCTCGGGCGGCGCCAGCGACACTCCGGCCAGCGTGATCCGCACCGCCGCCGAACACGTGCAAGTTTCCGGGGATACCGCCGAAATCCTTAGCCGTCCAGTGCAGCCTGGCTATCCTTTGCTGGCGCGTCAGATGAAAGTGCAGGGCTCGGTGATATTGCAGGCGCTGATCGGCCGCGATGGCTTGATCCAGGATCTGCGCGTGCTCAGCGGGCCGCCCATTCTGGCCAGCGCCGCCCAGGAAGCTGTGAAGCAGTGGCACTTCAAGCCGCATTACCTGGGCGCTGACGCCGTCGAGACCCAGGCCCGCATCACCGTGAACTTCACGATTTCCACCAACTGAACCCTGTCTGAAGTCTCCGTGGATTTTGCCGATAACCTCTATAGCCAGGGATGTTCCCTCGACTACGCATGTCTCCATTTCTTCACGATTCGGAAATCTGTCGCAGCATCCTCGAAAGTCTGCCGGCTGGGCTGTGTCTGGTGGACCTGGAAAAGAGAATTGTTTTGTGGAGCGATGGGGCAGAACGAATTACCGGACGCCTGCGGCACGAAGTGATTGGCCACTCCTGCATCTCGGAAGCCCTGCTGCACTGCGATCAGCCGGGTTGTGAGTTCTGCCACGAAGACTGTCCGATCGCGCGCGCCATCAAGACTTCGCGCAGCACCGAAGCCGAGGGCTTTCTGCACCACAAGACAGGCTATGAGATTCCGGTGCGCGTCCGCGCCGTTCCCGTGCACAACCAGCACGGATCGATCATTGGCGCGGTCGAGACGTTTGAGGAGCTGCAGCCGGCCGCGACCACCAGTGGGCGGGAGTACCGGGCCACGCTTGCGGCCTGTACGGACGACGTCACCAGCGTGGCCAGCCATGCCCGGATGCGCTCCCACTTGCGCGAGACGCTCACTACATTCGTTGAGTTTCAAGTACCGTTCGGCGTGCTTGGTATACGACTGGAAGGATTGCAGCATTTTCGCGCCAGTCTGGGGCCGGAAGCAGCTTCCTCTATCTTGCGCGTCGTGGCTCGCACGCTGGAAGGCGCTCTGTGGAGAACCGACTTTGTGGGACGTTGGGCGGACGATCAGTTCCTGGTCATCCTGAATGGCTGCCGCGAAGAAGTGCTTCCCCCGGTCCGCGAACGGGTCCGTCACCTGTTGTCCGGCGACGGAATCGAGTGGTGGGGAGAGCGGCGGTCGCTGCCGGTCTCCATCGGCAACGCTAGCGCCCGGGTCGACGACTCGGTCGAGTCCCTCATCGAGCGGCTGCAGAAATCGCTGGAGACGGCTTCGGCATGGCGCAGCCGCTGCGCCTCCGCTTCAAGTGAAATGGCAGGGAGCTAGCGAATGTTTGCGATTATCGGCATCGTCATCGTTTTCGGTTGCGTGGTGGCTGGCTATCTGATGGAACACGGGAACCTGCTGGTCCTGATGCAACCCGCGGAATTGCTCATCATTGGCGGTGCGGCCATCGGCACGCTTCTGGTCGCGAATCCGCTTCATATCCTCAAGCAAATTGCGGGCGGCATCGGCGGGGTTTTTGGCGGTTCCAAGTTCGGCAAGCAGACTTATCTCGACACCCTGAAAATGATGTACGACTTGCTGAACAAGGCCCGCAAAGACGGCTTGATGGCCCTCGAATCCGACGTGGAAGAGCCGGAGAAGAGTCCGGTTTTTATCAAGAACCCCGCTTTCCTCAAGAACCATCATGTGCGCGATTTCGTGTGCGACTCCTTGCGTATGGCCATCACCGGCATCGACGCCTTTGACCTCGACCAGATGCTTGATCTCGATCTCGAAGTTCACCATCAGGATTCCTCCCAACCCACCGCCGCCCTGAGCACCATGGCCGATTCGCTGCCCGGCCTGGGGATTGTGGCCGCCGTGCTGGGCGTCGTGATCACCATGGGGGCTCTGGGCGGCCCGCCGGAGGAAATCGGCAAAAAGGTGGCCGCCGCCCTGGTCGGAACGTTTCTTGGCATCCTCTTGTGTTACGGGCTGGTCGGGCCCATCGCCACCAACATGACTAAGGCCGCCGAGGAGGAGCATGCCTTCCTCTATGTGATGCGGGTCATGATGGTTTCTTTCCTGAAGGGCAGCGCTCCCATCATGGCGGTGGAAGTGGCGCGGCGCGCGGTGCCCGGCCACGTCCGGCCCTCCTTCAAGGAACTCGAACAAGCTTGCCGGAACCGAGCATCGCAGGATGCGCCAGCGGCTGAAGCTGCCGCCGTCTCCTCCTAGATTTCGCTGGATGAACAACGACAGAACAAAATGGACAACACGCGTCCCATCATCATCCTCAAGAAAAAAAGCGGCCACGGCGGCCATCATGGCGGCGCGTGGAAGGTCGCCTACGCTGACTTCGTGACTGCCATGATGGCGCTTTTCATCGTGCTCTGGCTGCTCAACTCCAGCAAGCAGATTCAAGTAGCCGTCGGCGGATATTTCAAGGATCCCACCGGAAATTCGAAAAAAGTCGGCTCCAACCTGGCGGGCGCGGGGGAAAACTTCATCCTCACTCGCGACAACATGCCGAAACTCAAAGACCAACTACAGCAAGCCATGAAGCAGATGACGGACTTCGACAAATTGAAGAACCATATCGAGATGACGGTGACTGCCGAGGGATTGCGCATCGAACTTTCCGAATCGGCCAAGGGCACATTTTTTGATAGCGGCAGCGCCAAGCTGAATGGCGACGGCAGCGAGTTGCTCATCACTCTGGCGCAGGAATTGGGTAAACTCCCCAACAAGCTCTCTATTGAGGGTCACACCGATTCCCAGCCTTACACTTCCCCCACGTACGGCAATTGGGAACTGTCCGCCGATCGAGCCAACGCGGCCCGCCGGGTCATGCAGGCCCACGGAATCGGAACAGACCAGGTCACGCAAGTCCGCGGATTCGCCGACCAGCGCCTGCGCAAGCCCGCCGCTCCGCTCGACCCCTCCAACCGCCGCATCTCACTCATCGTGCAATATATTGTCAAGAATGATGACGACGATGCCAAACCCTCCGCCGGCGAACCGAAGGCTCCTGAAACCAAGCCGTAGAGACGTAGCTTGCTACGTCTCTGCTGGCCACGATGCGGACTGCTGCCGCGCTCCTGTGCACCGTCTTCTAAGCACCCTATTTTCCCTTTGACAGCAACCCATTCTTCCCTATACTGACGGGACGTTTCCTACGGAGAGATCCTCTGCCGGGACGGCGGCAGAATCTCGCAGCCCTTGAGCCAAGATCCAGGAGGTGCTAAGTGAATCGGAGACTGTTTGCATTACTGTTGTCCCTCACAGCGTTGGCCTCGGCCGGAGTCGGCGAAGCGCAAACGCTCCTGACCCGCCACGTACGAGAAGCCACGCTGAACGGGCAGGCCAGGCTGCTCGGGCGCCTTCCCGCCACGCAAGTCATGCAGTTGGATGTGGTTCTGCCGTTGCGCGATCCGGCCGGGCTGGACGCCTTCCTGGCCGATTTGTACAGCCAGACTGTCCCGAACTACCGGCCCTTCCTGACCCCAGTCGAGTTCACCGCAAGGTTTGGACCCACGCAAGCGGATTATGACGCAGTCGTACGCTACGTTCAGGAACGTGGCCTGGCCGTGGTTGGCGGCTCTCGCGATGGCATGGAAGTACAGGTCAAAGGGCCCGTGTCGGCCATCGAGTCAGCCTTCCACGTGAACCTGCTGACCTACCAGCATCCCACCGAGAACCGCATCTTTTACGGACCGGACCGTGAGCCTACCGTGGATCTGCCGTTCGCGCTGTGGCACATCTCGGGCCTGGACAACTACTCCATCCCGCATCCCATGTACGTCAAGAAGAGCGACTACGCCAAGGCGCACGGCATCGCTCCTGAAGCGGTTGTCGGCCACGCAACCACGGGCTCGGGACCGTCGGCCTCTTTCCTGGGCAGCGACATGCGCGCGGCCTACTACGGCGGAACGGCTCTGACGGGCGCTGGCCAGAATCTGGGATTGTTCGAGTATGTGGGCACCGACCTGGCCGACCTGACCACGTACTTCAAGAATGCGAAGCAAACCAACAAAGTGCCCATCAAGCTAGTCTCTACCGATGGCACGAGCGTTACCTGCATCTATGCCGACGGTTGCGACGACACGGAGCAGACCCTCGACATGACTCAGGCCCTCGGCATGGCTCCGGGGCTGGCCAGCCTGGTGGTGTATGTGGGCTCGCTCGACACGGCAATCATCGGCGCTATGACTACCCACAAGCCTCTGCCCACTACCATCGGATGCTCGTGGGGCTGGACGCCGGCCGATTCCACCACGCTCGATCCGTACTTCAAGAAGATGGCGGCGCAGGGTCAGAATTTCTTCGTAGCTTCGGGCGACGACTCCACCTGGACAGAAAACGGCAATGCTGAGGCTTGGCCAGCCGACGATGCCTACATCGTTTCCGTCGGCGGCACCGACCTTAGAACTGCCAGCGCCGGCGGTGCCTGGAAGTCGGAGACCGCGTGGTCGGACAGCGGCGGCGGCTTCTCGCCGGACAAAGTCGCCATTCCCACTTGGCAGAAGCTTGCGGGCGTGATCAATTCCAGCAACAAGGGCTCGACCAGCTATCGCAACGGCCCAGACGTCTCGGCCAACGCGAACTTCACATTCTACGTTTGCGCGGACCAGAGCGGCTGCACTGCCAATGAGTGGGGCGGAACCAGCTTCGCCGCTCCCATGTGGGCGGGATACCTGGCCCTGGTCAACCAACAACTGGTGGCCGACGGATACAAGACTATCGGCTTCATCAACCCATTTCTCTATGCGTTTGGCGTGAGCTCGAGCTACGACACGGACTTCCACGACATCAAGAGCGGTAAGTCCGGTAAATACTCGGCGGTGAAAGGCTACGATCTGGTGACGGGATGGGGCAGCCCCAACGGTACCGGCCTGATTAACGCGCTGGCTGGCGAGAAGTAGCTGGAACGTACGATACGTGGGCTAAACAACAAAAGGCCGCGGAGGTTTTTGAGGTCGGCGGCGCCCTGCTGGGTCAGAAACTCTTCGGCCAGCGCGGAAGCCAAACCAGCGTCGGGTCGCCTTTCCGTTAGGGCTCGATCTCCGTCGCCGCAGAATCCGGTGAGCCATACTTCAGGCCGGCCTTCTGCAATCCCTGCAAGAACTGTTCTACCTTATCTTCGTCCGGATCCCACTTCCTTATATCCTCACGGACAACTTCAAGGTTGAGAAACGTTGGGTTGTATTTGCGCAGAGACTCAATGGCGGCGCGAGCTTCCCCATGGCGACCGAGCATACTGCACGCGGCCGCAATCGCCAGATGCCTCCAATGGAACTCCGGCATATTGATCTTCTTGGCGGATTGCAAGGCGGCTTCATACTCGCCTTTGCGATAGTGATGGGTTTTTGAGAGAAATCGGGGCGAAACATTAGAAAGAACATTAGCAAGGAACGTCGTACCTTGCGGAGTCAGTGGCTTAGAAAAGAATGG
>CAWDBW010000059.1:0-11716 GCA_963800405.1 uncultured Acidobacteriota bacterium | reverse complement strand
GTCACCGCCGCGACCTCCCCACGCCATTTGCCGTTCTGCACTGTTTTCCACCGCTCCGAAATCGTTCAACCCTACGCCATTTGCCGTTCCTCACCGTTCAACGGTAGCGGGCCTGGTCGCGGCGGTGACGGACTGCCTTCCACTGGCGCGAGAGCGAAGGCGAACAACGAGCAAATTCGCACCGCAATAAGTGAAATCAATAGCCGAATCGCCGTTGAGCATTAAAAAGATACCAGTAGGCGCCTGACGGTTGCGGGACAGAAGACTGATATCCAAGGGCGGCGGCGCCAACGTTGATCATTGCGCCGATGGGATTACCGCTTGCGACAGAAAAGACTGCGCCAGCAACGCTGAGACTGAAGGACGCCGGTTTTCTCCAGGCGCGTCGTGACCGTGAGCGAAGATCGGCGGCGATGGCGTCAAGTTCTGCTTGCCGAGCGGCGAATGCGTCAGTGCGCTCGCCTGTGACATGCGCGATAGTTCGTTCGCAAACTTTCTGGCTGACGTGCAATACAGTCTATGCGCCTCAAAGTTTTGACGCCGATAGTCCAATATTTCGTCGATCGGAACAGGCCCAAGATTTACCGACACACAGGCCAAGTCGAATTCTACGACAGCGCCGGTAGGCATGGGGTTGTGTGCGGTGAGGAGAGTGCCGAGCGTTCGAACAAGCTCAGACTTGTCCGTAGTTGGACTTAGCTCGACCCCGATTCGCTCACCGTATGGCCGGAGAATCTGCGACAGCAGCGTAAGGATGAGGATGCGAACATGTGGATGAACCGATATGTAACCCTGATCGTCTGCATCGTTTGCCAAATGCCTTTGTTTCAATTCGAAGAGGATGTTGTTCGCGAGCATCTCGTCACCCTCGTATCCTATGCGAGCATTCGATAGCCGCTCGAACGCACGGACTTCATCTTTGAGGTGGTCCAAGGCGCCGGACAGGAATACGGTTTCCATGGCCGTAGCGAGTGCTTTGGTTGCAGCCGCGTCTACCGCCATCTCCGGCTGAATGATGTAAAGCAGATCGTGATTCTGAAGACCAGCAACAACAGCATCGTCGCTAAATCCAGGCTTGTACCGGTGAGGATGGTAGTCGGGAACGAGCAGAGCGATCCCGTCGAAGAACAGAATTAAATTCTTGACCCAGTCGCCAGAAGACCGAATTGGTCCTGGATAGTAGTACGCGACTTCCCGCTGGACCGCTTGTGGTTCAGGTCCCATAGTGTGGTGGACCATATCGAGGAGCTGCGAATCGACCGGTGGCCGTCCCTTCGAGTGACAGTGTCGAGCTGCATGAACAGCAATGCCGTACGCGCGCTTGTAGCCAATGCGAACCAGAATTCCCGATGGCCGCCAAGCACAAAACCAAGGCACGATCAATCACAATGAGCAGCTCCAGTTGAATTGTATCGAATTCCACCGGTCGGCGGTGTCAAAGACGGGAAGACAATGTTCCCACATCAGTCCTGTGTAGTGTGTAGTTTGTGTAGTCATCAACTTCGCGAGTTTGTCTCTACGAGAAGCGATGCGCCTATATGGGGATAAAGAGCCCGTTTTCAGCAACATACGTTTTTTCTTCCGTTGGGCAATTTGCCCCTCGATTTTGACCGCCTTTTCGACCCCCAATCCCCGAAATCCGAACAAACAACTTAGGCAATTCGACCTCATGGTGACTGTTCCCCCCAAGACTTTGGAGCAGAATTAAGAGAAACACGCCAACTGAAAAAGTTAGCGCTGGTATTCACGATTCTTTGCGGGCTGGCAGCTGGCACGATTCGGCACATTGGCCGTTTTCGCAGTGGTTGCGAGTTTGGGTTCACGGTCCCTTGCCGCTCGCCATTCTCGTTATCGATTGTTCGAACCGGAGGAAATAAACGCGCCCACCAGCATCGTCGGCGATTAGGTCGCGATCGTTGATGGCCTTCGGACGTCCGTCACCGCCGCGACCTCCCCACGCCATTTGCCGTTCTGCACTGTTTTCCACCGCTCCGAAATCGTTCAACCCTACGCCATTTGCCGTTCCTCACCGTTCAACGGTAAGCGTACGACCGGGACCGCGCCGCCCGCCTCGTCAGTAGTCGCTGCTCCAACTCAGGCCCGTAACACTGCACCCAGCGCCAGACCGTCGTGTGATCGAGATGGAGACCGCGCTCCTCCAAGAGTTCCTCGACATCACGCAGTGACAGAGAATAACGAAGATACCACCGGACCGCACAAAGAATGATTCCGGGTTCGGTCTGCCGCCATTTGAAGATCGCGAGTCGGGTTGTCATTTGGCGATTCTCATGCCACCAGCTAGCAAACTTGAAACTTGCAACACATCCGCGCCAGTTGCCCCATCGCGGCGCTACTCGATGGTGGTCAGCAGTGCGCCCTTCGTGTTGTAGACCTGAATCTGGCTAGAAAGAAGTGCGACATAGACCCGTCCGCGCACGTTGTCGACGGTGAGGCCGGTGGGCGTGGCGCCAGCGAGACTGGCGAACAGAGTCAGCGCGCCGGTCGAAGGATTGTAGACATAGATCTCACTGGGGGAGATGGCCATGTACACGTCTCCATTGGCGGCGGTGGCGTAGGCGTTGCCCTCGTTGTCGTCGCCGGGCAAGACGGTGAAGCCGCCATAAATGCCCAGCAATGCCAGTTGCGCATTGACGAAGACGCTTCCACCTGCCGCCCCGCCATTCCAAAAAACCACTTTTTGACCGGCCGCCGCGATGCCGCTTGTCACCGCGACTGTAATCGTTCCGCTCAGAGTTGACGGAGCCGCGTTGGGATCGGCAATCCTATAGACCGTAACGCCTTGGGAACTGACGTTGTTGCTGCCCTGATTCGCGACCCAGAGATTGTCGAGGCCGTCGATGGCGAGCCCGCGCGGACCGCCGATGCCATTGGTGATGGTGGCAGCTTTGATCTGCGCCCCTTTGGTGTACATGGAGATGCTGCCGTAGGTTCCGCCATTGCTTGTTGCGGAGTTCGACACCCAGAGATTGCCGGCCAGGTCGAAAGCGACACCGGTCGGAGCGTTGATGCCCGCGGTGATGACCTTGGACTGGAGAACATAGTCGGAATTGAACTCCAGAATGTTGTTGGCCCCGTAATTGGCTGCCCACAGGTTGCCGTTGGCGTCAACGGCGAGGCCGCGGGGCGAGTTCAGAGGGTTGGCGGCCAGGCTTGCCGAGACGAAGACGAAAAGGCAGAGCAGAGTGGCGGCGACGTTGGCGACGGTCTTCGAGGTAGCGGATTTCATGGTGGTTCTCCTCTTTGGTGTTCTATTCGGTGCGCTAAGTCTGGTGTAAGTTGGAATTTCTAACGTTCCCGTTATTTCTAATAGCGTCGTTCGCCGGGCGATTCCCTCACCAACGCGAACCGATGGTGACGCTACTCAATCGTGTGCAAAAGCTTGCCGGCGGTGCTGTAGACGAGAATCTGGTTTGTCGCGTATTGCGCTAAGTAGACGCGCCCGCGCACGGTATCGACCGCGATGCCCTGAGGCGCCACGCTCAGTTGAACAAACAGAGATTCGGAGTTGGTCGCGGGCTTATAAACATCGACCGAGCCGTCGGAATTGCCCATATACACGAGTCCTTTGGCGGCGCTAGCCATTGAGGTGGCCGTTTCGCTGCTGATGGTGACGCCGTTGGCGTTTGCCAGCAATGCCCCTTCCGCGGGCGTGAGGTTCGTTTCCGAGATCGTGCTCCAAACCAGCGATCCGTTCGAAAACGCGAGCCCAAACAGCGGGCTTGTGGGCGCGAACGTCGTCGCCAATTCGGTGGTCACACCGTAGCCCACGGCCGTGTTCGCGTACACATTTATGCTGTTATTCGCGCCGTCATTCTGATTGGTGATCCAGACGTTTCCCAGGGAGTCGATCGCAATGGCAACCGGACTCGCAATCCCGCTAGTGATGGTGCCGGCCGTATTCTGAACGCCGTTGGTGTAGACGGAGACGCTGCCTTTGCTGCCCCCGTTGCTCGGCGAATAATTCGCCACCCACAGATTCCCCAGGGAATCGACGGCAAGGCCATCGGGGGAGCTAATGCCGTCGTTAATTGTTTTGGATGTTAGTTGCGTGTAGCTGGGGCTAAACGCCAGGATGCTGTTCGTGCCCCGGTTGGCGACCAAGAGGTTGCCCGCGGAATCAACGGCGAGCGCGGAAGGCTGATTCAGGGGATTGGTGGCGGCAAAGCTGGCTGCGGCAAGGGCGATGACAAACAGTGCGACGGCGGCGATGCGGGCGATGCTGTCGGCGGATTTCATGGCGGTCCCTCCTGAATGGGCTTGCTGTTTTTCGTGTTCCAAATCTGCTCTCACTTCTATAAGCGACGTTTTGGGGAGGATTCCCTCAGGGAGCGGAATTTTTGTGCACCCCAATCAAAATGGAGCGATTAGGACGAAGTCCCAAGCGCCCGATGCGCGCTATTTGATGGTGTGAAGGAGTTTGCCGGCGGTGCTGTAGACGACTACCGATCCAGCGGGATCGCCGAGGTAGATGCGGCCACGAACGCTGTCGACGGCAATCGCGGTGGGCGCAAAAGTCAGCTCAATGAGAGGGAATGCGCCGGATTGTCCGGGCACGGTGTAGTTGACGGCGTTGGCGGCGGTGGTGAAGTAGATATTGCCGTTGGCGGCAGCGGCCCCCTGGACAGCGGTGTTGTTGCCTGCGATGGATATGCCGCTCAGGTCATCCGTCACCGCCGCGACCAGGCCCGCCACCGTTGAACGGTGAGGAACGGCAAATGGCGTAGGGTTGAACGATTTCGGAGCGGTGGAAAACAGTGCAGAACGGCAAATGGCGTGGGGAGGTCGCGGCGGTGACGGACGTCCGAAGGCCATCAACGATCGCGACCTAATCGCCGACGATGCTGGTGGGCGCGTTTATTTCCTCCGGTTCGAACAATCGATAACGAGAATGGCGAGCGGCAAGGGACCGTGAACCCAAACTCGCAACCACTGCGAAAACGGCCAATGTGCCGAATCGTGCCAGCTGCCAGCCCGCAAAGAATCGTGAATACCAGCGCTAACTTTTTCAGTTGGCGTGTTTCTCTTAATTCTGCTCCAAAGTCTTGGGGGGAACAGTCACCATGAGGTCGAATTGCCTAAGTTGTTTGTTCGGATTTCGGGGATGGGGGGTGTTCCGGATAAAACGAAGGTCCTCCCGAAACTTGAAAGACGATGCCGGATCCGAGTTGGAACCATACGTCCGCCTGCCAGCGAGAGTTGACATGTTGCCGAGACGGTTGGTCGAACTCTTACCCCCCGCTTTCCAGCCTGACCATTACGAAAGCAACTCCGGGAGGCGGACAAACCTGACCCAACAACCAAGCGTTGGATTCGTAGCGACCGCTTCGCAATCGGGGTCCGGGCGAAACGGATTTCGTTTTTCACTTTGGGGATTATCATTCGCGAAACCTCACCCCAGTCGCTCTCCAATCAAATGATCGGCAATCCGGATTGCGTTGGCGATCACGGTGAGAGAGGGATTCACTGCACTGGCCGAAACGAAGCAGGAAGCGTCGACCACATAGAGGTTATCGAGGTCATGAGCTTTACAGTGCGGGTCAAGGACACTGGTGGCGGGATCGGTGCCCATACGGCAGGTGCCGTTCTGGTGGCCGACTCCTTCGATCGGTATGCGCTTCTTGAAGTAAGCGTGAAGCGGGATGGACGCGCTCGCGTGACCCGCCCTTTTGAGGACATCAACCCAACGATCTTTAAGCCGCTCGAAGGACTCGACGTTGTTTGGTGTGTAGGAAAGCTGGATCCTTCCGGACGCAGTATTGGTCACGGTCGAGGACTCGTTCGTGTGGCCGGTGTCGCCTGACGGGTGGGCTCCAACCAGACCTGGTTGACGCGATTCGACCGACAGCGGAGTAGCGTTATGCAGCGTGACGCGATTCTCAGGGTCAGGCAAATCTTCCGTGGTCAGCCACCAAGGGACAGCATGGCGTTTCATTCCTTCCAGAACAAAATCTGGAGTGAATGACGGAGCATCGCCCTTCATCATCTCGAAATGAAAGCTGCCGACCGGCTGCACCTGCCCGAGCGGAAATGGATAAGCGGGGTCGGTATCTTTGAGGTAAAAGTCATTCGTGCCCCAGGTTTTGGTATAGCTATCCTCATTGCGCTGAGTGCCGATCGCGAGGAGTGCGTCGGCCTGATGGTACATAAAATTGCGCCCAACCTGATCCGACCGGTTGGCCAGACCATTCGGGTGCTTCTGGTTGGCGGATGCCAGAAGGATGACTGCGGAGTTTATTGCGCCGGCGCAAACGGCGAAAATAGCGGCGCTGTAGACGGCAGTTTTGCCGCTGGTTGATGCCGGTGGGGCACTGGGGTCCGCGCGATCGAGAGCAGTCCCCAAAGTCGCACTGGCGCCGGAGTGGATCACCTCGGCTGAAGTCACCGCGGTGCCGCTGCTGTTCGTAAGCAAGCGTGTCACGCGAGAGTTCGTCATCAGCGTTACATTGGGCAGGTGCATGATTTGACGAATGCAGTTAATATCCGCGTCGGATTTGGCATGCACCAGGCATGGATAGCCGTCGCACGTATCGCAGCGTATGCATTTTGAGGCGAGAGGGTCGGCCTCGTTGCGTTTGAGCCCGAGCGGAATTGGGAAGGTATGTACACCGATTTTGCGGACATCGTCCTCGATGGACTGCATACGCGGTTCGTTGGGGAATGGAGGGTAAGGATACTTTTTGGAATGGAACGGCTCGGTGGGATCGAAAGAGGAGGCGAAACCGCCAGGCACCGCAGGTGCGGTTCCGAGGTCGCCGTGCACGTGAAAGAGCTCCTCGGCGCGGGTGTAATAGGGTTCCAGATCGGAATAGGAGATGGGCCACGCCGGCGATATCCCGCCTTTGTGGTGGATGATTCCGAAGTCCTCGGCACGCATGCGAAACAGCGCGGCGCCGTAGACTTTCGTCTGTCCCCCCACGAAGTAGGACTGCTGTGGGTGCAACTCCTTGCCATCTTTATCCAGCCAGGTTTCCTTGGTGTGATAGCGGTTATCCAGGAAAACCGCGGAGGTGTCCCAGTTCAGTTTTTCCTGAGGCATGAACGGACCCCGCTCCAGAATGAGAATATTCTTCCCGGCTTGAGCCAGGTGGAAAGCAAGCGTTCCACCGCCGGCGCCGGTTCCGATAATGATTGCGTCGTATTGAGTAGACATAATGGATGAGATGCGAAAAGCAAATTACTCTTGCTAAAACTACCAAACAGACGAGGTATAACCTTTCGCTTGCTCCTTTCCTGAGAGATTAAGGGTGATCTGTTTCCGCTGCGAGCTCCGCCTCATGCGAGTGACGGTGGAAGGGGAACTGACAGAGAAATGGGCACGGATAACTTGGATCGGGATGTAGCTTGGCGCATAGCACACGCTCTGCGCCGTAAACACGCAGATAAATCTCCGCCGATGTGAGCATGCCGAGCAGCGGCGCAACAAAATAAAGCCATGCCGCAGTCCACACGTTGGCAAAGACGGCGGAGGCGGTGGTTCGCGCGGGATTAATACTGAAACCCGAAACGGGCGCGAAGACAAACACGTAAAACACAATCAGAACGCCGACGGAGTAGCTGGTGTATTGAGCGAGCGGCGGCCGGTTCGAGAGCCAGAGCACGATCAGCATGAGGAGAGCGGCCATAAAATACTCTGCGCCAAAAGCCGCGGCTGGTCCACCCAATCCAGGGATCGTAACCGCGTAGTCCACGGTGGGAGCGGCCAGGCTGCCGCGCAGGCAAAGTGCCGAAAGGCCCACCCCACAGATGCCCCCGATGAATTGAGATACGATGTAGAAACTTGCATCCCACTTGTCGATTTTGCCGAGCCGAAAATAGGTGAAGGTGATGGCGGGGTTGAAGTGAGCACCGGATCGCTTTCCCAGGGGCGAACGGATGATGAGAACCGCGGTAGCGCCCATAGAGACGCCCATTAACAGTCTTCGCAAGGCGCTGCTGGACAGAAGATGCAGAATGGGCCATGCCGGGTTAAAAAGCCAAACCGTGAAGAAGCAGGCGGAAATCATGAAGATCGCAAGTTCGACGCCTTCATCGAGATAGAGGCGCCAATGGCGCAGGAGTGCAGGCCGCAATGAGTGCGGTGCATTCACTGAAGTGAAACTGGTTTGCTTCCCAGCCAGACAGTCCTCCTTTTTTGCAGAATGACAAGGGCAGATCCTTCGGATCTGATTCGTCCAGAATCCGACAGCTAGCGAACCGTAACTTCGTAGTTCCGGCCCTCCCAACGCTTCTCCTCTGTCCAAAGAAACGTGAAGCTAATAACCCCCGCTCTGTCGGATGCGCCTTTCAGATCGACGTAATCAAATTGAAGCGCATTATGCGTGGACTTGGAATCGTTCACGGTTTTCCATCCATCGTTCGACCAGCGAAGGGTAAACGGTGCATCCGCGTGCACGCGCAATAAATCTCCGACGCGCATGAATCGAACCTGCCGCGTAGGCTTCCATATTTCAAATCGAGGTTGGCCGTTTGGTTTGCCCTGATAGCGTTCGGCAACTTCGGGGATGGCGTCGTAGACCTTGCCGTCCGCTGCGGAGCGAAGCAGCTTGATGTATTCGGCGTGAGCCCACATCAACGGCATGGCGGAGCCCGTTGGCTTGCCCAGCCACTCGAAAATCTCCGGCCTTTCCGCCTGGTCCCAGGATTGCTCAGGAAGCAATCCTGTTTTGCTGGCGAGCCCTTCGATTGTCGGGATGTACTTCGCGGGGCTATTGCCCGCGGCAAGTTCGTAGTGCCCGCGTTCGCCACTGAGCAGCGGCCATACGCGGCCTATTCCGTGCTGAGTAAAGGGGGCGCCATTGGGGCCCTGTCCGTATCCGTCGTGATTGTAGCGATGCCAGGTTGGCCCCTGAGATGTATCGGTCTTGAGGATCGCATCGATCACCCGGATGGTCGCAAGGATATTCGGATTTTTCGGGCTGCGAATACCATAGCGAACCAACTCCAGAAAGCCCCCATCGACGACATTGCGCGCCGGAAAATCGCATTCTTCGCCCGGTGCATGGTTGGCAATGTGGAGAATGCGTTTTTCCTTATTTTCCGCCGGATCCTGCTGCCCAATCTGCTCGGGGAGAATGCGCATGTAGTAGCTACTCTCGCCTTCCAGCAGCGTACCTGTCGTGGTTAAAGTCCAATCTTCAATGTGCGATTCCAGATAGTCGGCGTACTCCGCAATGAATGCGGCGCTCTCCTTATCCCCGGCTTCTTTCATGAAAACAGAGGCGCAAATGAGAGCCGCGATATTCGAGGCCAGTGTCGAGGGAGAATAACCGGAGGCTTCCTCCCAGCGCTCCTGCGGCGTAACTGGTCCGTTGCGGATCAGATAAGCTGCGGCTTTGCGAACCATGTAGGCCGGATCAAAGTCGGAGAGGCATTTCTCGGCGCGAAGACGCCACGCAAGCAAGATAGGAAAAGCAACCTCATCGAGCTGAACGCCGCTCCAGTATGCATTTCCGTTGACCGAGAAGTTCTGCGCAAACCCGCCGTCGGCCTGTTGCGATACGGCGAGGTAAATCAATGCGCGGAGCGGGGTGGCCGTATCACCGGCAGCCAGCAGCGCGATTGCGCTGTTGATCATGTCGCGCGTCCACACCAGGTGATATCCCCCCTGGTCGTTATCACCTTTTGCTTCTCCCCAGGGTATGGCGAGCGACGCGATGATAGCGCCGGGATAAGATTTGTCTTCGTGCGCGAGGAGCAGGCTGTAGCTGCTGTGATACAAATTGCCTTGGTCGAAAGAGTTTCCGTCCAAGGGCTTAAGATGCGGCCGTCTCATCCCATTGACTAGTGTATTTTGCGAGATGCTCGTCAAATGGAATCCCCAGCGACTGTAGCAGGTTCGAGATAGCCCGGTGCTCACTGTTGCCGAATGCCAGGCCCAGCGTAAATTCTTCCTCTCCATTGCAAGCCAGTTCGCCAGTCAGGGCGACATTTCCATCGCTGGCTTTTTCGAACTCCCAGTCCATTGTGAAATTCTGAAGATCGGTCCAGCCATCACTCGATCCCACGTATCCACAGGACATGCGCGAAAATGGAACGGTCGCGCCGAAGGCCAGCCATTTGCTTCCTTTCTGCGCCATCAGAATCCGTTGACCGCTGGCGACCGTAATGTATGCGTTGTTTCCTGCTCCTCCGCCTTCAAGATGGGGAGCACAGAGGGCAAATATTTTAAGGCTGGACAGGAAAGATTTGCTTTTTCCCGTGATTTGCGTGCGTTGAAGCAGGCAAGGCAGATGTGGGTCGCCGATCACTTCTTTTGTAATGATGTAGCGGCCCGCTGGGTCGGCATTCGTGCAGCGATAGCCCAGCACGTGTTGGGAGATGCGCTCGACCGAACTTTTGAGATTACGCTTCTCTTCCTGAAAGAACGTGCTGCCATCGGTTATCAGATATTGCAGATCCCGAAGCTGCGGTCGATCGATGGTTGGATAGTAGGCTTCCGTTACAATCCCATTCCAAATCGTGAACCAGAAATGGCTGGAGGCGCAGTACGCTGTGCCGACACCCTCCTTATTGCTGTGAGTCCAGCGGGGCTCGATACCTGGTTTTCCAAACGCCTCGATTCCGCCAACTCCCTGCATCCACGCACCTCCCTACGTCAAGTCTATGATGTTTAACTGAACGAGACTGGTTTATATTACTCAATCGGTCTACGGTTCTGCTCGATGAAATGGTCTCTTTGCAACAGAGTTTCCTGCGTCGATGGGTTAGGATACGACTTGAGGTGAAGTATGCGTTTGCAGGGGAAAACTGCCGTCGTGACGGGCGCAGGAACGGGAATCGGCCAGGCAATTGCAATCGCGTTCGCCCAGGAGGGCGCAGCCGTGGTCGTGGATTATGTTGGTAACGCCTCCGTCTCGAAAGACACAATCACCAGGATCAAAGGGCTGGGCGGGAAGTCCCTCGGCGTCGATGCCGACATCTCGAATCCAGATCAGGTGAAGACCTTGATTCAACAGACAGTTGCCGCCTTCGGCAAGCTTGATATCTTTGTGAATAACGCCGGTATTGAGAAGAAGTTTGCCTTTGTCGACTACCCGCTTGAAGAATGGCAGAAGATCATGGCGGTGAATCTCACAGGGCCGTTTCTATGCTCTCAAGCTGCCGCGAAGCAGATGATTACTCAAGGGGTTGGCGGCCGCATCATCAATATTTCGTCGATTCATGAAGATCTTCCTATGCCGACGAATGCTCCCTATTGCGCGACCAAGGGGGGCCTTCGCATGCTGATGCGTACCATCGCGGTCGAACTGGCTCCTCATCAAATTACGGTGAATAACATTGGTCCCGGCGCGATCTATACACCGATCGACAAAGATGTCGAAAGAGATACAAAACTGAATGATCAAATCCTGGCAGAAATTCCTATGGGACGATGGGGCAAGCCTGAAGAGGTGGCGCACCTCGCGGTTTATCTTGCGTCCGATGATGCAGCCTACATTACGGGCAGCACTCATTTCATCGACGGTGGGATGCTGCGCAACTCGGGAAGCCTCTGAAGTTTGAAGGGCCTAACCGCCGATCAGCTTCTTGAAACTAAGGTGGCTTCGGAACTGCGCCGTCCGATGTCAAAATAGAAGCACACTAGAGTCAAATGCGTAACATGGCTTGTTTTATTGAGAATTATGATTCTGGCGGAGAGGGGGGGATTCGAACCCCCGGTACAGGTTTTGGCCCGTACAACGGTTTAGCAAACCGC
>CAWDBW010000058.1:0-29295 GCA_963800405.1 uncultured Acidobacteriota bacterium | reverse complement strand
GCCGCCACCGGGGCGCGCTACGGATGAGGTGGTTCCGGCGCACTGACCATTATCGGGCTTCTGCGCTTCTTTTCAGGAGTCGAAGGCCCGGCAAACAAAATCCCCGCGTCTGGCAAAGAGCGCAAGACATGGGGGCACTTGGGCTTTTCCCGGCCTGTGATTCTGCGCGTTACTTCCATTACTTCCGTGCCATTTCCATAGCACTGTTGTGCCTTGTTCGACTGAAGGCGCGCTGCTATTGTGCCGATAGAGAAACTAGTTCCTCCCCTGGGGATCCACGAAAGTCGATCCGGAATTGGGGGGTGTCTATGCGAAAGATGCACCTGTTCTACGCGGCAATTGGCTTTGCGGTGGCGCGCTGGATTTTCAAGCGGCCAGCCGTGGTAGATCCCGTTAGCCGGCTCCGGTCGCAGGGACTTCTGTAAAAGGTTTACCCGGGCTTGGGCGCGTGCCCCGTTGCGCCTCACTTCGTCAGCGCGCGCCCATTGCTTTTCGTCTGCTTAATGCTTCACCCCGCCTGAAGTAACGGTTACCAAGGTTTGCCTGCCAGCGTCTGCTCAGCCGACTTTACCTGCGATTCGGCTCTCGCAGAATCAATCGAGTTTCGAAGTCACTTCACGAACTGTCCGTTTTCCACTTCGTACTCCACGCGGAATGGCCTTAGCGCCTTGCGATCCTGCCAACCTTCCTGAGCGATCATGCGATTTGCCTGTGCCAGCCGCTCGGAGGGCAGGGGATGAGTGCGGAAATATCCCTGCAAACTTTGAATGGCGAGTTCGGAGAGTTCTTCTTCCGGACTTTCGGCGTGAATCACATATTCGTTGTTCAATTTGGCGAAGCGCTCAAACATGCTGACGGCCCCGTAGGGTGAATAGCCGCTCAGCACCGCCAAACGAATTCCTTCGCGGTCAGCTTCGAGTTCCTCATCTTTGTTGTAGCCGGCTTCCCAGACCTGCAGCGGGATTTGCAGGATGGAGCCCACCACGCTGAGTTGCAGGTCGCGCAGTTGGGCTTCAATCTGCACGCGTTCGGCGCAGTGGTAGTGATCGATGTGTTCGATCTCGTGCGCCAGGATGGCCGCCAGTTCGTCCTCGCTGGTCATCAGGTCGAGCATGCCCTCGCCGATGTAGACTGGGCCGCCGGGCAGGGAGAATCCGTTGATCATGGTGCGGTCGGTCACCAGATGAAACGAGTACGGCAAGTGCCGGTGGGCGTGCAGGCTGACGGAATTTCCTACGCGCTGTACGTAAGTCTCGAGAGCGTGCTCTTCCGGACTCATTCTCTCCGGGTTGGCGGAGTATTTTTCGGAAAGTTCCTGGCCGATCGCGATTTCCTGGTCGTCGGAAAGGCGGGTCAGCCGCATGGGTGCGCGCGTGAGATCGCGCTGGGCATCGGCCGCCATGGCTACGACCGCGTTGGCGGAGACTGGCGTAGGATCGTGCCGGCGTTGGCTGAAATACAGTCCTGCGATCCCGGCGAGCAGCACAATCACAAACGCGACGGCACGCTTCATAAGAATTGACGAATCTTGTCGCTGAATCGTGTATAGAGAAATGAAGCTGAAACCATGGCGACACCCACGATCACAAAGGTGATGTAGCGATCGGTCCAGGTCCAGGTCTTGGACCACATATCGAGCAGCAGGATTTTGGCGAAACTGGCCAGCAGAAGCAGAAATCCAGTCAGCCGGAAGCTGCGCTCATTGACGGCGAAAGCGAAGATCAGGATCGCCAAAGCCTCAATACCCCAGGCCACCGTGACCATGCCGGCCCGCATTTTCTCCGCAAGCATGAGGGTCAGAAGAACCACCGGCGCAAAGAACATGAATTGCTCCGGGCGCCGCGCAATGGCTGTGATCCAGTTGCCGGCAGGCTGAGCCTGGTGACGGGCGCGCCATTGGAAAGCGAATGGCAGGCACGCCAGCAGAATGGCGATGGCGGAGCCAAGAACTTGCATTCTGCCGATCCAGTCCGTGCCGGTGAAATAGCTGGCGCCGAAAAGATTATGCATCACGCCGCGCGTGCAGGTGCCCAGCGTCAGAAGCAAGGCCTGATGTAGAAAGATCGGACGATCGAGCGCCAGTGCGATGGCAAAAAGAACGAAAACTACAACCGCCAATGCCGTCACTACCCATTCGCCAGCAAATTGGAAGTACAGAAGTGCAACGATCGTGCTTGTGCCGAGGTAGGCCAGCAGCGCATCGAAATGCAAGCCACGATCATCGCGGGCAGTGGCTTCGTCCGGGCCGAGCTGAGCGTACACAAAGAACAAGATCAGAGCAATGGGCAGCACGGTGTAGATCCGCGGCCCCAGAATTCGCCGGGAGTTTCAGCCGTAAGATTGGCGAAGAAGATTCGTCCGAAAGAAGCGGCCAGAGCTACATAAGCCTGGAAGCGAAACTGTCTGGTCTTGCTCCAAAGACCGTACTCAAACAGGACCAGGCCGAACACGGCCCAGCCCACGGCAATACTGAGCGGCTGCAGTTCATACCACAGCAGCAGCGAAACCAGCGCTGACGCGGCCCAGGAATAGATGTGGTGAAATTCGCGCTTGCGCAATTCCTCCGGCATGCGGATCAGCTGCGCCAGAGCGTAGAAGATGACTGCAACCGTCGCCAGCGAGAGCAACCGGACGCTGATGCCGTGCCAGGTCTCGACTACATACAGATTCAGCGTAACGCTGCGCGCCAGGGTGAGCACGGCGAGGGCATGCGCCTGCCACCGCAGGTCCTCAAGTTCAAAGCGGCGGTCGACCAGCACGAGCACCAGTGCGAATATCGCCCACAGTGGCGCCAGCCATCCCGTGGGCGCTTCGTGCCACGCCAGCAGTGCGAGCAGGGCAGTAGCAGCGGTGGTGTGCAAGTAGGCGACCGCCTGCCGGGATTCGGAATCGGAATCAGGCGGCGTCGACTTGCGCGACAGGAAGTAGAGTCCGGCGGCGACAGTGGAGATTGTGACCAGCCGCAGCGAAACGCCCGGCCACAACGGCTGCGCCATCTCAAGGTCGAACCGGTAGGCGCGCATGAGCGACAATGCGGCCACGGCGTTCGCCTGCCATCCGAGTTGGCGGTAACCTATTTGGCGCATGACCAGCGCGAGGACGACGGCGAAGAGAATCCATGAGACCGCGATCCAGGGCGCAGGCACAGCTTCGTTGAGCACCCATGCCATCATGCCCGTGGCGGCCCAGCTATAGGCGATGCGCGCGAAGCCTGCGTGCGCCGCATTCGGCAGGTTGATCCGATAGGCAACCCAATATGCCCCGGCCACCACGGGCAAAGCCGCGAAGGCATGGAGCGGGATTTCGTGCCAGCGTTGGACGCTTGAGGCATCGGCAGCCAGAGCGGCTAGCGTCGCGAAACCCGCCAGGAGGTGAGTGTGCCACGCGAGCAACGGATAGCCGATCCGCTGTCCGACTTCCAGCAGCAGCACGGCGAAAGCCATGGCCGCCAGAGGCTGCCAGAGTTCCGGCACCTCGAAGAAAATGAGCGCGGTGATCAGCGCCGTGCCGGCGAAGGCGAACAGTCCGCGGAAAAGCCGCCGGTTATAGTCATTGGTCACCGCTGATTTCGAGGTGAAATAGGCCGTGAGATAAAAGGCCGCTGCGATGATGGGCAGTGTGATAAGGCGCTCGCGGACGTGGGTGTATTGCGGAACCTCAGTGTGCAGGTTGACCACGGCCACGCGAAACAGGGCGAGCAGGCCGAGGACCCCGTACTGCAAGCGCAAGTGCACGGACTTCAGCTTTTGTCCAAGGGCAGCCAGGCTCAGCATGATCGCGGCGAAAGCGACGGCGGTCCAGTCCCCGGAGCACAGCGCCCATACAGCGGAAGCGGCCGCGAAGGCTCCGAGATAGGAGTGAGCAATGAGCAGCGGCGCATCCGGCACCTCATCGAAGAACTCGCTCCAGCGGTAGCCGACAAAGAGCGCGTTCAAATAGAAGACGGCGGCGCACAGCGCGAACATGAATCCCACGGCTAGGAAAGCATCGTCGCTGGCGCGACGGGCCGCCATGAGCTGCTGAAAATCGATTCCGATTAGGTGCAGGCCAACCAGTAACCCGATGCCCAGTCCCAGCCGCCGGAAGACAACTTCGCTGACGGCCACGCCGGCCGCGAGAAATACTTCCGCACCAATCAGCCAGAAAATGACCGGGTTGTTGTTGGAGGTGCGGAAGGGCACGGATGCAACCATGAGAGCTGTGCCCAGAACGCAAAGGACGACGAAAGCTTCGCGGCGGCGCCTGATCAGTGGAAGCTGTCCAATCGTGAACTCGACCGCGCCGATAATTAGAAGCGCCATGAACGCCAGGTCCGGCCGCACCGACTGGAACTTCAGAGCCCCCATCAGCAATAGCGTGTTGAGCAGTGCGGCCACTGTGGAGATATGTTCGTCGCGCGACGATTTTGGCTGGCGAATTACGTAGGAGACGCGATAGATGATCCAGTAGAACAGGAGTATCACGGTGCTGGTGTGATATTCCGGGAACGCGTGTCCCTCGGCGCCGTTGGGACCGAGCAGGCGATACAACCAGTAAATGTGATTCGCGTAGCCCGATAAGATGCCGAAGATTTCGAGTTCGTACCATCCCATTCTGAGGACGATGACCACCAGGCTGATGGCGAGGATCACACCCGCGGAGAGACTGTAGACGTCGTCATTGCTGAGCGAGACGGTCCAGTAGCCCAGCAGAAAGGCCATCCCGGTCACCACCTGCGAGCGATAGCGCAGCGTGTGCAACACCATGGCGAGGGCCACGGCGAGCATGAGGATGGTATCGATGGTGAGTGAATCCACCAGGTGCATCGCCGTAACGTGATTGAGCGCGTAGGTGGTGAAGAACAGAAGGGCCCATCCGCCGCCGATGGAAGGATAGGAAAACAGCCGGTAGCGCTCGCGCTTTTCCAGGAAAGTGCCGCCGCCGAGAAGGGCAAGGGACACCAGGTAAGAGAGGGCGACTTTTCCCGTGGGACCGAGTTGGCCGAGTTTGTTAATGCCCCAGAGCGCGACCCCAAGCACGATGAGGACAATGCCGATCTTGACGAACCAATTCCGGCCAAATAGTTCTTCGAGCGCGAACACAGACTTCATGCGCTGTTCCGACGTTTTGTGCGACGAAGAGAAAACGGGTGCAGAACTGGGCGGCGCAGGCGAAGCCGGAGCGGAAGCGCGGAACGCGGCATAAGCCGGGGGCGCGGCGACGCGAACCGTTGGCGGCGGCGCGGGAGCCGGTGGCACAACCGGAGAATGTGGAGCGGCGGCGGGCGGCATCTGCGGGCGAGAAAGCGGCGGAGGAGTTGCCGCCGGCGGCCGCGACGGTTCCGGGCTCGGGGCTGGAACCGCAGGCTTGGGCGGAACGGGGGCTGGTAGTTTCGATTCCGTTTGCGCTGCCGCGATGGGCGCCGCGACGACTGGAGGAGCAGCGGTTGGAGGAGTGACGACCGGAGGTAGCACCACGGGAGAAACAACGGTCGAATGGGGAACGACTGCTGGTGGAGCTGGTTTCGGCTCTGTCTTCTCTAGAGGAGGGGTGGGAATCGGCGGAGTGGGTTTCTCCGCGAGCGGCCGATCCGGTTTCGGCGGTAGGGGCGTCGTGACTACCGGCGGCGTCGCCTGGGGCCTCTGTTTTTCGAGGACGACCGGGGCAACCGGAATAGAAGCCTTGTCAGCGACCGCATGGACCGGCGCCGCTTCCGCGCCCGGAGCCGCGGTTTTGGCGGACGCTTCCACTTGCCGCTTCAATTCCAGCAGGTCGCGGCGCAATCCGTCGCTCACCTCCAGGCTCAGGTCGGTGAGTTTCAGCAGTCGCTGCCGAAGTTTGTGCTGCTGCCACAGAAGGTAGATGGTGAGGAACGGCGTGGCAACGGCCAACAATGCGAACACTACGAGTATGAGCTCCACGAACGGCACTCTCCCGTATGTACGTAGTCCTGTAAGCCTCCATAGTAGAACGCGCAGGGATGCGAATCTTGCACTTTATTTGCGGCTGCAAACCCGGAAGTAACTACCGTTCTGTCGGTTGTTGCTGGAATACCGAACCTCTTCATGACAAGATGTGCAGAACCCCAGACTTGTAACAGGAAAAGACTTGTAACAAGAAAGACTTGCAGTAGTTTGCCAGAGCATCCCTATGAGCGAAGGTAATGCCGCGACTGCGGTTGAGAGCCCCGCGAATTTGACGACTGAAAACGCAGCCAACGCAGCCAACCCGGCGTGGCGGCGCGGCTTCTGGTCGCTGGTGGTCACGCAGTTTCAGGGCGCGTTCAACGAAAACGGCCTGAAGAATCTAGTCGTATTCCTGATTCTTGGAATGGCCATGCAGAAGGCCGACCGCGACCGGCTGGTTTTGATCGTCGGTACTCTGTTCTCCCTGCCGTTCATTCTCTTCTCGATGACGGGCGGGTTTCTGGCGGATCGTTACAGCAAGCGCACGGTCACGATCTGGACCAAGTTCTTCGAAATAGCGGTTATGGCGTTTGCCATCGCGGGATTGAGCTGGCAGAACGTCCACCTCGAAATGGCTGCCGTGTTTCTGGCGAGCACGCAGGCGGCGCTGTTCGGTCCGTCGAAATACGGATTGCTGCCGGAGTTGTTGCCAGAACCGCTGCTCTCCTGGGGCAATGGCGTGCTCGAACTCGGAACGTTCCTGGCGGTGATTGCGGGAGGCGTTTCGGGGGCGTTCCTCGCCGATTTTTTTCAGAGTCAGCAGGGCTGGTCGGGGCTGATCTTTCTGGGTCTCTCGTTCGTGGGACTGATCTTCAGCCTGGGAATCACGAAAGTTCCGGCCGCCGATCCCACGAAGAAATTTCGCGCCAATCCGATTGGCGATCTCTGGGTGCAAACGCGGCTCATCCGCGAGGATCGAGTGTTGTGGCTGGCGGTGCTGGGCAATACTTACTTCTGGTTTCTGGGCGCGCTGCTGACCGCGAATATCGTTTTCTACGGCAGCGATGTGCTGCACATCAGTTCGACGCGCACCGGGATTCTTCAGGCCGCGGTTGCGATTGGCATCGGTGTGGGCAGCTTGACGGCGGGATACCTGTCGGGCGGAAAAGTGGAATACGGATTGATTCCGCTGGGATCGGTCGGCATGACAGTGTTTGGAATCCTGCTCTCCGGGCATGGTCTATCGTTCGAGCATGTGCTGGCCCTGCTTGCCGCTCTGGGATTCTCTGCCGGCTTCTTTGCGGTTCCGGTGAATGCGTTGATTCAGCACCGGCCTGACGAAAAAGATAAAGGCGGCGTGATCGCGGCGGCGAACCTGCTCTCGTTTGTCGGCATTGGAGGCGCGGCGGGCATTTACTACGTCCTTCAGCACTACACCCGCCTGAGCCCGTCGGCGATTTTTCTGGCGCGTCGTCTGATGACGGTGGCGGCCACGGCTTACGTGTTGTACCTGCTGCCTGACGCGCTGTTGCGACTGCTGCTCTGGTTCGCAACGCACACGCTCTATCGCATTCATCTGCAGGGGCGCGAGCATGTTCCGGTCAAGGGCGGCGCGCTGCTGGTGCCGAATCATGTTTCGATGGTGGACGCGGTTTTACTCGTGGCTTCCATCGACCGTCCGATTCGCTTTCTCATGTTCAAGGGTTCTTACGATCACTGGCTGGTGAAACCGTTTGCCAAGATCATGCGCGTGATTCCGATCTCGTCGCAGCTGCGTCCGCGCGAGATGATTCAATCGCTACGCACGGCGACTCAGGCTTTGAAGGACGGCGAGGTCGTATGCATCTTTCCCGAAGGCCAGATGACCCGCATCGGACAGATGCTCCCGTTTCGCCGCGGGATGGAGCGAATCGTGAAAGGTCTGGATGTGCCGATCATCCCGGTAAATCTGGGGGCGTGTGGGGATCGATTTTCAGTTTTGAGCGGGGACGATTTCTGTGGAAGCTGCCGCGGCGGATTCCCGTATCCCGTAACCGTGATGTTCGGCAACCGCTGCCCACCACGACGGGCGCACAGGAAGTGCGGCAGGCGGTGCAGGAACTCGGCGCAGAAGCCTATCACTTCGCAAACGCTACATGCGGACGCTGCATCGCTCGTTCGTGCAGACGGCGCGCCGCATCCTTTGCGCTTTGCCATGGCCGATGGCCGCACGCCGAAAGTCACGTTCGGCAAGGCTCTCACGGGCACGGTTTTTCTGGCGCGGCGGCTGCGCTCGATTTGGCGGGATCAAAATATGGTCGGCATTCTGCTGCCTCCGTCGGTTCCGGGCGCGCTCATTAACCTGGCCGCGTTGCTGATGGGGAAGGTTCCGGTCAATCTGAACTACACGGCGTCCAACGAAGTTCTGGCTTCTTGCGCGAAGCAGTGCGAACTGAAAACCGTGATTACGTCGAAGGCTTTCCTGGAACGAGTTCACCTGCAGGTGCCTGCGCAGGCCATCATGCTCGAAGACCTTGCGGCGAACCCAGGCGCTCGGAACGGCTTACTGCTGCGCTCATTGCATGGCTGTTGCCGGTGCGTCTTATCGAAAAAGCAGTGGGAGCGGGCCGCAAGACCGGCCTCGACGACCTTGCGACGATTATTTTTTCCAGCGGCAGTACCGGCGATCCTAAGGGCGTCATGCTCACGCACTACAACATCGCGTCCAACGTTGAGCAGTTGAATCAGGTTTTTATGCTGGGGCGGAACGATAAGATTCTCGGGATTTTGCCGTTCTTTCATTCCTTCGGTTTTACCGGGACGCTTTGCCTGCCGACGAGCATCGGCATGGGCGTGGTGTTTCATCCCAACCCGCTGGAACCGCGGGCCATTGGAGCGCTGGTCAGCCAGTACGGTTCACTTTTCTTCTGGCGACGCCGACGTTCTTGCAGGCGTACATCCGGCGCTGCGAGCCAGAAGATTTCGGCAGCCTGCAATATGTGATGGCGGGCGCGGAGAAACTTCCGGAGCGCACCTCGATCGCCTTTGAAGACCGCTTCGGGGTGCGCCCCCTCGAAGGCTATGGCTGTACCGAATGTTCTCCGGCGGTTACGGTGAATACGCGCGACTTCCGGGCGGCGCAGTTTCGCCAGGTGGGCGCGAAGCGCGCCAGTATTGGGCATCCGCTGCCGGGAATCAGCGTGCGGATCGTGCATCCTGAGACCTTTGAGCCGCTTCCCTTGGGCGACACCGGTTGCTGCTGGTGCGCGGGCCCAACGTGATGCAGGGATACTTGAACCGTCCGGAGAAAACGGCCGAGGTCCTGCGGGATGGCTGGTATAACACGGGAGACATTGCCGCGGTGGATGAAGATGGATTCATCCGCATCACCGACCGCATGAGCCGGTTCAGCAAAATTGGCGGAGAGATGGTGCCGCACATCAAGAGTCGAGGACAAGCTGCACGAGTTCAGCGGTAGCACCGAACAAACTTTTGCCGTAACCGCCATTCCCGACGAAAAGAAAGGGCGAAAAGCTGATCGTGTTGCATACCTTGCCTGATGACAAACTGGAACCGTGCCTCGCGCTGCTGGCCGAGTCCGATCTGCCGCCGCTGTGGAAGCCGCGGCGCGATCAGTTCGTTCATGTAGAAACCTTGCCCTACCTGGGCACGGGCAAACTCGACTTGCGGCGCCTGAAGGAAATCGCGATCAAAGCAAAAGAGTGAGCGAACTGGTCCTTCTCCTCGGCAACCGCTCGTCAAGGTCGGGCGTGCTAGACTAGCAGCAAATTCCTGCAAATTGAGGCCCCGCATGAAATTCGGCGTCATCATCTTTCCCGGTTCCAACTGCGATCACGACGCCTTCTGGACGATTCAGCATGTGGCCAATCAGCCGGTGACTTTTCTGTGGCACGAATCGCACGACCTGGAGAATTGCGACGCCATCATCGTGCCCGGAGGTTTGCTTACGGGGACTATCTGCGCACTGGCGCGATTGCCAAGTTTTCGCCGGTCATGGAGTCGGTGCGAAAATTTGCCGACGGCGGCGGGCCTGGTACTGGGCATCTGCAACGGCTTTCAGATCCTTTGCGAATCCGGTCTGCTGCCGGGAGCATTGATGCGTAACGTGGGCCTTAAGTATGTTTGCAAACCGGTAAGGTGCGCGTGGAAAATGTCGAGACGCCCTTCACCAATGCGTGTACGAAGGGGGAAGTGTTGACCATTCCCGATCGGGCACATGGAGGGCAACTACTTCTGCGATCCGGGAACGCTGCAAGAGTTGCAGCGGGAGAATCGTGTCGTGTTCCGTTATTCCTCGCCCAGCGGCGAAATCTCGGCGTCGGCGAATCCTAACGGTTCTCTGGATAACATCGCGGGGATCTGCAGTCCGGGGGGCAACGTCCTGGGCATGATGCCGCACCCGGAGCGTTCAGCCGAGCCGGAGCTGGGTTGCACCGATGGGATGAAAGTATTCCGCTCGATAGTGGGGGCGATGGCTGCGCGGTAAGCCGGCTTTTCCTTTTTAATCAGCGCTCGAAAATTTTTCTTGGTTATCAACAGGCGCGCAGTGTATGGTGGGGCGTCTTCCCCTGTAGTACGGGTCCCCAAAACCTGGTTGTGTTTCGCAAGCACACGCGGGGAGGCGTGTTGGTAATGACATCGAAGCAGATTTTAGATTCCTTTTCAGAAACGTTAATGCGGGACGAGAGGATTCTCAGCGCGCCGGAACGCGCTCTGGTGGCCACTCTTCTGCAACATGCCAAGGCTGCCAGCAGCCAGAACCGTGAGCTGCAGGAAGCAGTGAAGGCAGTCATCGCATCGGCCGTTGGCGAAACTGTAGCGCAACGTGCTTTCGCGGTGCTCGGCGGAAGCATTGTCGAACATATTCTGGAGGGCAGCACGCCGCAGCGCGATCTGGCGGGCGCTCGGACGGCGGACATCTATGGAGGGCCGAACCCGAGCCCGTCACCCAACGAGCCGGATCCCCCCACGGCTAAAAGGCCGTTGCGTGAGGAGCCGGACCCGCCCACGGTGAGCACGCCGGCGCGTGAAGTACCCGGGCCGGGAACTACCAACGAGCCTGATCCTCCGACTCACGGGATTCGGAAAACAGCTGTGTCTGAAAGCCGCGTTGGGGTGGCGGAACGGCCGGCGGTGCTGCCGGCCAGGTGCGTGATCCTGGACGAGTTCCTTTCTCCTTCAGAACTTTCCAATCTCACGCGCTTCGTTCTGGACCACGAAGCCGATTTCAAAACCAGCGCCGTGGTTTCTCATGTGGAAGGCGGCGAGGTCAGTGGCGTGGTCAACTACGACCACCGGCGCTCCCGCGTTCTCATGGACCTGGCTCAACACGAGGACGTGATGCTGGACCGCATCAAGTCCGCGTTGCCAATGGTCCTCGATAAGCTCGGCATGAGGGAGTTCGCCATTACCGGCGTGGAGGCCCAGGTCACCGCCAGCAACGACGGAGACTTCTTCCACTTCCACAGGGATAACGGAAGTGCGCTAGTAGCCTCGCGTCACCTGACGTTTGTCTACTTCTTTCATCGCGAGCCGCGGCAGTTCGAAGGCGGTGAGCTGCGCATTCACGATTCGCACCTGAAGGACGGGGTTTACGTCAGCGACAACAGCTACCAGGCGATCGTCCCGCAGCAGAATCAGATCGTCTTCTTCCCGTGCGAATTGTTGCATGAAATTACACCGGTGACGTGCGCATCGCAGCGCTTCGCCGACAGCCGCTTTACCTTAAACGGATGGCTACGTCACTAAACAACCCGGCCTGGCTGGAATGGATGACCACCCTGGTGGGCGGGTCGTCGCCGGCTGAACTAACACGGGGAGGAGTGTCGCGACAGAACTATGCCGCGACACTTCCTCCCGGTCTTTTCTATTGCCTGCTGGATGAACTGCCTCTGCATTTAATCCCGCGGCGTGTTTTCAGGTTGTTGCAGCGTCCAGACGACCGGCAAAACCTGTTCCTGAATCCCGACTGCATCGTGTGCACTGGCGGGCAATTGCCGGAAGAGCTGGTTTCAGGCAAGGAACTGCTCGCAGGATTCGCGATGCAGGGAACCATGGCTTGGGTGCGAAGCGCGGCGACGGGAAACCTGCTTCCGTTCTGGCTGGGTTCGGAGCTTTCGGCCGTGGTGCGAAGTCTGCGTCCCCATGGACCAGTGCCCTCGTTTCTGCCGCGGGGCGCGCGGGGCCTGTTGGCGGCGGCCGGTATTCTGATTCCCGACGATTGACCGTCTGGTGTGGGCCCCCACACCGATTTACAGCACACAGAAAGCATCGCGCACGCAGCTTCCTTGTTTCGCGAGAAGGGATATGCGCCGCTCGGCGACATCATCCACCCCTTTCACCTCGCCGCTCTGCGCCGTTACTATCGCCATCGGATCCGCACCGGCGCGATCAAATTGGGCGACGGGCAGAGTCCCCTCCGCTATGTCGCTCACAACGAGCCTGTGGCACGCTTCTTCCACCATGACATCGCCGCCACTCTGAGCGCGGTGGCCGGCGAATCGCTCAAACCCTCCTACGTCTACATGGCGTCGTACTTGAGTGGAGCGCGGCTGAAAAAACACACCGACCGGGAACAATGTGAATTCAGCGTGACGCTCTGCCTGGATTTTTCTCCCGAGCCTGCGGTGGAAACCCCGTGGCCGATTCGCCTGGACACTCCTACGGAAACTGTCACCGTCTATCAGGCTCTGGGCGATGGCCTCGCCTACCGCGGAACTCGATTGCCCCACTATCGCGACGCCCTGGGCGACGGCCAGACTTCGACTTCAATTTTCTTTCACTATGTGGCGGCAGACTTTTCAGGATCGCTGGATTAGGGCGGGTGGATCGAAGGTACCTGGAAAGAAGGTAGTGTTGCCCATGATGGCGGCTACAGCCACGAACCAGATATGCGCGATCATCGCCTCGGTTCTTTCATCCTCGCCGTCTATTCCGCCCATACCGATGCCGAGGCCAGATACGCTTAAGGGAATTGACGATCTCATACATGCGGGACTTGAAGCGTATAGAGGATCGTGCTTTAACTGGTTACTGGCCGCCACCGGACTTGTAGTGGCAGGTCTTGTCCTTGAAGGCCCAGAATTATGGCACGACATGACCTCAATCGTCCACCATTGGAGATTTAATCGTAGATTCCGTTTTTCTCTTCCGGAAGAGCCCGCCCCTAACTGGGCAAAGCTCTTAGCCGCAGTTGGTTGGTTGCTCATCGTAGTGGGCGTGGCAGGAGAGTATGTCGCAGACAGTTTCGTGTCTAAGGCAGACGGATACGTGCAAACGTTTGACGAGATATTGCTACATGAATCCCAGACCCGCACTGCATTTGCGAATGAACGAGCGAGTGCCGCATTTGAACGTGCAGCCCAGACTGAGAAGGAAGCAGCCGAAGATTTGAGGACTACCGCGCAGCTAAAAAAGGACGCCGAGGACGAACGCTTGGCCCGTGCGAAGATCGAAGCAGCTGTTGGTTGGAGATCATTAGGTGACCAACAAAAACGGGAGATAGGCGCAACGCTTGCCAGCTTTAGCCAGAGAGCTGGGGCAAGCATATGGTACAACGCTTCCTCCACTGAAGCCGAAATGTTCGCTGACGATATTGCAGAAGCACTGAGGTTCGGCCACATAACCACTACTAATCCAGGGGGAATAATGGAAATGCGAGAGAGTGGTAAGTGGAACGGGAAATAAAATCGGTCGAGACCGGCGTGGTCATCCAATCCACCAAAGCGCCGGCTGCAGTCGAATTTGCTGAAGCGCTTATCAAGCAGTTGGACAGCTGCGGATTTCACGCAAAGCGGCAAACAGACCCTCCGTTTGATGAAAAAACGACAGAACCAGTCATATGGGTTAACGTGGAACCGCGCCCAAAGGGTCCACAAGGCGAGTACAGACTCCAAGCAGAGAGGGAAGCTAAGGCCAAGAAAGCGACTATCAACAGCAATAATCGCTGAGGACGCGAAACGCCACTAAGGAGGCACTATCTACCGGAAAGAAGTTATCGTCCTACTGCAAGCCGGAAATGAGAGTTAGAACGGACAGGGCCTGATTGTAGCTGTACACAAAGTGAGTGCCATCGCGGCTTATCACTACCGGGGCTACGGTGACTACGCCCGCCGGCGCTCCTGGCCTCAATTCCTGCACCACGGTTTGTTTTCCCGTAGCGATCTCGACCTTGTAAATCCGGCTGGGCAGTTCGCCCGCGCGATAACCGTAGAGCGCGGAACCATCGTTCGACCACTGCGCGGCCCAGAAGCCGGCTTCCAGTCCTGGAATGGATCGCGGTGAACCCTCACCGATGGGATAGATTGCCGTGGCTGCATCTTGCCCGACGCCAACCACGAAGCGGCCGTCAGGGGATGACGGGCCGCACAGAATTCCTTCTGGGGTCGCTGCTTTGGGTTTTCCGCCGGCCAGGTCCAGCACATAGCACCGGTTCTTATGGCCCGTCTCATTGCCATTGACGATGAGCCTTTGTCCGTCGAGGAAGCGGGCCCATCCGTTGTGAATGTGTTCCAGTCCGCTGATATCGACCGGCCGAGGCTGGCCGGCCCCGATGGGTAACAGCGTCACCTTCTGCGGTTGGCCGGCGGAGACGGAAACCGCCCACTTGTCGTCCGGCGAAAGTCCGCCCGCGGCGCCATCGCCCAGACGAACCGGCAGCGTGCCATCCAACTTGCGCTGCGCGACCGCGTAGCCTGGTCCCGCGGCTTCGCTGGCATCCTCAAACAGCACAAACTGACCGTCGCGGGAAATATCCTTGGCGACATTCCAATCGTGCCAGGAGAGTTCGACATCCTGGCTGCTGCCCAGTGTGCTGAACGCCATGGCCAGTCGCTTGGTGGTTAGGGCGACCAGAACGCGGCCGTCGGGAGCAATGTCCTGCAAAGTGATTCCCACGGGCAAGTCCAGCAGATTTCGAACCTTGCCGGTCAAGGTCACGGCCATGAGATTCAGGGTGTTGCCCTTCTTGGCCGCGGTGAACCAGATTTCCTTTCCGTCCGCGCTCCACGCAACACCCTGCTCGGACTCCCATTCCTCGGTGAGAGTCTTGACTTGGCCGGCCCGATCGACCGTGCAGACCACCCCACGCTGGTCCCAGAGTGCGGGATGATTCATGAATGCAATCTGGCCGCCGCGAGGAGAGAAGCGAATGTTGCTGATCCAGCCGGTGGTTTCATACAGGACCTGGCCAATCGGATATTCCAGCCGGCTGTGGCCGTCGACATCATGCACGACCGCAAGCTCGCCCTGCGCGTCCCAGTCCGCCCAGCGCACATCGGCCAGCAGTTCCTTGGGCGATCCTCCGGCCAGGGGCGCGCGCGCCAGCATTCCGTCGACGGTTTCCATTTGGCCGTTGTGGGTGCCGCGCAGCAAGACCGCGAGTTCGTTGCCGGGGGAAATGGCCAACAGATTGGCATCGCTTAAATTCAGCGGCTGGGTCAGTAATGAGTTCCCGACCGTAGTAAACAGCTGCACCGGCTTGCCGTTCCACGCGGCGCTGTAGACGATGGACTGACCGTCGGGAGCGAAGCGCGCCGCATAGACCGTGCCCGCTTCGAAGGTCAGGCGCTTGTAGGTAGGAGTCGCCGGCGGAATCCGCAGCAGGTAGGCAATCACCAGAAGCGCAGTCGCCACGGCTAGCAGTGCCGCTAATGCCCGGGGCAGCGTCGTGAGCCGAGGTACCGGCTTGGGCGAGGGAACAGGTCTGACGGGCGAAGATCCCGAGAGCGTTTGCAATGCGAAAATCAGATCCTTGGCCGACTGAAAGCGATTTTCCGGCTCTTTCTCCAGACAATGCCGGATGATGTCCTGATAGCTAGCCGGGATCGCGGCCTGATCCAGGCGTGCGGCCGGCGGTTCTTCCCGCAGGACCGCGGTCATGGTGTCGACTTCGGTTTCACCACGGAACGCGCGGCTTCCCGACATGATCTCGTAGAGGATGGCGCCAAAGCTGAAGATATCGCTGCGGTGGTCCACCGGCCGTCCGCGCAATTGCTCGGGAGACATGTAGGCGACGGTGCCGATCAGGGTTCCATGCTTGGTGATCGTGGTCAGGCTCTCGATAGCGCGATTGTCTTCGGCGGGAGCCTGCAGCTTGGCTACGCCGAAATCCAGAATCTTGATGCGCCCGTCCTTGGTGAGAAACAGATTTTCCGGCTTCAGGTCGCGATGAACAATGAGCCGGTCATGCGCGGCGGTAATGCCCTGCACGATCTGCAGAGCATAATCTGCGGCGTCGCGCATCGGGATGGGGCCTTCGCTGAGGCGCTGCCGCAGGTTCTTGCCCTCCAGCAGTTCCGAGACGATGTAAGGCACGGTGCCTTCAAAACCGACGTCGTAGATGGCCAGGATGTTGGGATGATTCAGCGCGGCAGCGGCGCGCGCTTCCTGCTCGAAGCGGTGCCGGTGGTCAGGATTGTCGCTGGAAGCGGGCCGGATCAACTTCAGCGCAACATCGCGCCCCAGTCGTTCGTCGCGGGCGCGAAAGACCTCGCCCATCCCTCCGGCACCGATTCTTTCGAGGACCCTGTAATGCCCTACGAGCTGGCCAATCATAGCTGGACACACGAACCGCAGCGTTGCATGGCATGGTAGGGGCGATGGCTTTGTGCAGTCAATAGCAATTCAGCAGGTTCCGAACGGCCGGTAGACTACGTCCGGAGCGTGCTAGAATGTGGCCGCTGTGGGCCAGCATCTGCCAACGCCGCCTCCTGCTCCACCGTCGTGTTCCGAGTGCGCCTCGAAGATGCAGCCTGCCGGGGGCGGCGCGCCAACTCAGTCTGCGTCGCGCCTGTGGCGTTCGAGTGACGGCAAAACGCGCATCGATCTGCCCCAGACCAGCGTGATCTCCGATCCCGCCTCGCAGCATACCATCTTGCTCGATCACCTGAAGAAAGAAGCGAGCATAATCCCGATGACTCCGCCCGGGGCGCCTGCGCTCCCGGGTATGCCCGGAGCTCCGGGTGCGCCGGCTCCTCCGTCGGTGCACGTGCAGGAGCTGGGCAAGTCGATGATCGATGGTCACGAAGTCGAGGGCAAGCGTTTCACTTTGCCCACCCCGCCTACTCCCCCCAAGCCGCCGTTGCCTGCGATGCCATCCGCAAAGATGCCCGGTTTGAAGATGCCGGGCATCAAAATGCCGGGTGGTCCGGCAGCTCCGAAGCCGCCGGAAGCGCCCGCGCCGCCGTCCCTGCCCAAGCCGCCGAGCGTAACCGAGTTGTGGACCAGCGTGAAGTTGAAGACTCCGGTGCTGACCAAAGTCACCACGCCGGCGGGCGAACTGACGACCTACTGCAAGCCCACATTAACGGCGGAGCATCCACCCTCGGTATTTCAGATCCCGCCCGATTACAAGATCAAGCCACCCACCCCGCCCACTGTGCCCAAGCCGCCTGCGACGCCTAAGCCGCCTAAGCTGCCGAAGATGTGAGCACTCCGGCTGGTCATGCTATAATGCGTGTTCGCCTGCATACGAATCGAGGCAATTTGTGATCTCCTCTGAAGGCGAATCCTGCGCCATCCATAGCTCTTTAAAGAAAGATATCTAGACACGAGGTCGAACCATGTCCGGCCATTCAAAATGGGCCACAATCAAGCATAAGAAGGGCGCGCTCGACGCCAAGCGCGGCAAGATTTTTACCCGTCTCATCAAGGAAATCAGTATTGCCGCGAAGAACGGCGGCGGCGATCCTGATTCCAACCCGCGGCTGCGCGGCGCCATCCTCGCGGCCAAGGCCGAGAACATGCCTGCCGACAACATCAAGCGGGCCATCCAGCGCGGTACCGGAGAACTACCCGGCGCCACCTATGAAGAATTCTCGCTCGAAGGCTACGGGCCGGGCGGGGTCGCGGTTTTGCTCGACATCAACACCGACAACCGCAACCGCACGGTGAGCGAGATTCGGCACGTCTTCGGCAAGAACGGCGGCAACATGGCTTCGGCTGGTTCCGTCGCGTATATGTTCCGCAAGAAGGGCGACATCATCATCCCCAAGTCAGCGGCCAAGGTGGACGATCTGATGAACATCATCATCGAAGCGGGCGGCGAGGATGAGCCGATCGACGATGGCGAGAATTGGGAGATCCTGACTGCCACGTCCGCCTATGAGGCATGCTCGAAGCCATAAAGAAAGCTGGCATCACACCTTTCGTCAAGCGTGGCCATGATTCCCGAACGTACATCAAGTTGGAAGGCTCTGAGGCCAACACCATGATCCGGCTGATGGAAGCGCTCGAAGAACACGACGACGTGCAGAACGTTCACTCGAACTTCGACATCGATCAGAAACTGCTGGAAGAAGTTGCAGGATAGTTTCGCAAGAGCGAAGCATCCACAAGCCGCCCTCGGTTGGGCGGCTTTTGTCTTTGCCGATTCCGTGCCAGGCACTTCGCGCCGAAGTTTTCAACATGTTCGTGCAAAACGCTGTGGAAAAGGGCACGTGGCATGCTCGTAAGTGATTCACTCAGCGAGGCGCTTCAACACTTTGCACTGGAGCGAGGGCTGGCACTTTCGTGGCGGGAGTCACCAAGATATTTTGAAGCTCAAACCGTGGGCAAGCCGTGTGAAAGTAACCGACTCGACAAACTACTGGTGGACCGCGCTCTGGCTGCCTCGCGCGAGCGGGCCCAGGCCCTGATTCTTGCCGGCAAGGTGCTGGTGGACGATCAGAAGTCGAGAAAGCAGGCGCGCAGGTTGCAGCGGATTGCGTCGATCCGCCTGCTCGGCGAAGATCTTGAAGTACGTCAGCCGCGGCGGACTGAAACTGGAACGCGCACTTGAACATTGGCACATCGCAGTCGCGGGAAGATCTGTCTTGATGTGGGCGCGTCCACGGGAGGGTTTACCGATTGCCTGCTGCAGCACGGTGCGGCGCAAGTCATCGCCGTCGATACCGGCTATGGACAAATGGACTTCCGCCTTCGTCGGGATGCGCGAGTGCGGTTGCTGGAAAAAACCAATGCCCGCTATCTGACGAGCGAGGCTGTCGGCGTTTCTGTGGATTTGATCGTGATGGACGTTTCGTTCATTTCTGCAACGCTGGTTCTTCCCGCCGTGATCGGTGCAGCTTTCCCGGCATCGCCGGACGATCACCAAGGGCGCCAAATCGTCGTGCTGGTGAAACCGCAATTCGAAGCAGGCAGGGAACATGTGGGGAAGGGCGGCATTGTGCGCGACGAAGCCGCGCAACTTGCTGCCGTCGAAAAGGTCAGAACCGCCCTGCAGAGTCTGGGCGCGGTGCAGACCGACGTGATTAATCGCCCATCCTCGGCGCCGAAGGCAATCGCGAGTTCCTGCTATACGGCAGATTCTAGTCCGGGAAGACACTCAAGCCGAAGGACACGAAGTCGTACGAAGGGATCTCATGCTACGCGTCCTCTGTCTCCCCTGTGGTTAAATCCTCGGGATTTCTGTACAATCTCTCTTTGCCCTATGGCCAGCCCGCAAATATCCTCCCACGAAAACCGCAGCGTCATTTCACGGCCTGACCGCCCGGAGTCGCGCAGATTCTTCCCGGGCTTTTCGCCTGGCTCGGCGAGCACGGCTACAAAGTCATCGTCGATACAGAGACGGCGGGATACATTTCTGGCCAGGAAGTTGTGCCCCGGACGGACATGGCGGCGCAGGCGCTGGATCTTGTCATCGTGCTCGGTGGCGATGGAACCCTGCTTTCCGCGGCGAGAGTCACGGCGGCAGTCGACGTGCCGCTGCTGGGCGTTAACCTGGGGTCGCTGGGATTTCTGACCGAAGTTCCCTGCACTCGCTCTACCCGATGCTCGAAGCGATTGCACAGGGTCGTGCTGCCATCGAGCATCGCGCACTGATGCAGGTCCAGTTATTGCGCGGAGACACCGTGCGCGGCAGCTATCTGGTTTTCAATGACGCGGTGGTGAACAAGACGACGGTCGCTCGCCTGAATACCTACGACCTCTACATCGATAAAGTGTTCGTCTCCAGCTATCGCGCGGACGGCATGATCGTGGCCACGCCGACTGGTTCGACGGCCTACTCTCTTTCCGCCGGCGGACCCTGTGCTCATGCCCACGGTCAACGCCCTGGTGATCACGCCGGTCGCGCCACATTCTCTGACCCATCGCCCGCTGATTGTGCCGGATTCCGTGGAAATCGAAATCGTGCTGCACAGCGAACAGGAACTCGCCTACTTGAGCCTCGACGGACAGCCCGGTCTCGACCTCTGCGACGGCGACCGCGTCCGCTGCCGCCGTTCCGAGCATCAGGTGAAGCTCTTCCGCACCGGAGCGGACTTTTTTCAAGTGCTGCGTACTAAGCTGAAGTGGGGAGAGCGGCAGATTTGAGCCGGCGTCTGCGGCTCGCAAATCAATCATCACACTTCAGCGCGGAACAGGTCCGACACTTTCTCTCGCCGCCGGATTAATTTCACCGACTTGCCCGTAACTAACACTTCCGCCGGTCGCGGACGTGTGTTGTAGTTCGATGCCAGCACCATTCCGTAAGCTCCTGCATCGAGAATCGCAAGCCGGTCGCCTTCGTCGACCACAGGCAGTTCACGGTCGCGTGCGAAAAAATCTCCGGTCTCGCACACCGGGCCGACGACGTCAGTTATCTCGCATTTCTGGAGTTCGCTTCTCGACGAGTCTGCACGCCGTGTTACTGGAACAATCTCGTGATACGCGCCATAGAGCGCGGGCCGGATTAAGTCGTTCATTGCGGCATCGACCACCAAAAATCGTTTGCCGTCATTTTCTTTGCGGTAGATCACCGACGTCACCAAAACCCCCGCGGGACCGACGATTGAGCGCCCGGGCTCCAGCAGCAATCGCACGTCGAGTCCTCGCAAAGGCCCAGCCAGCGCCCGCGCATAGGCTGCCACGATGGCGGAAAACTCGATCCCGTTCGTTTTCTCGTAGGCGATTCCCAGCCCTCCGCCGGCGTCGATGTAGTCGATGCGGTGACCATCGCCGCGCAGTTCGCGGACCAGGTAGGCCACGCGTTCCATGGCCTCGCCGAATGGGGCGACATCGGTGATCTGCGAGCCAATGTGAACGCTTACCCCTCGTGCCTTGAGCTGACGAGCGCCCGACGCTTTGGCGTAAAGCGCTCGTGCTTCGCTAATGGGCACGCCGAATTTATGCTTGCGCAGGCCCGTGGAAATGTAAGGATGGGTTTCAGCCGCGACATCAGGATTCACCCGCAGCGCCAGCGGCGCTGTCTTGTGCAGACGGCCGGCGCATTCCGCCAGCGCCCATAATTCCGACTCGCTCTCTACGTTGAAAAGCAGGATGCCTGCCTTCAATGCCGCGGTTAATTCTTCGCGCGTTTTGCCCACTCCCGAGAACACAACTTTGTTCGCGGCCTTGCGGTCGGCGGCCAACACGCGCTCCAGTTCTCCGCCGGAAACCACGTCGAATCCGCAACCTCTCTTGGCCAGCAGGCGCAGCAGGGTCAGATTCGAATTCGCTTTTACCGAGTAGCAAATGGTGCGCGGCTGGCCGCGAAACGCCGCGTCGAAAGCGTCGTAGCGCTCGCGGATCATCGCCGCCGAGTAAACGTAGAGAGGCGTACCGTATTGCTCGGCCAGGGTTTGCAGGGATAACTCTTCGCAGTGCAGGGCCGACGGGCCGCCCCGCCGCAGGATGCCGCGCTTCGTCTCACGGCGGGTTGTCTCACGATAGACAAATCCAGGTGAACGCGGGGCCGGGTTCTGGCTACGCGAGGTCATTTCTTCTTGTGGGGAGTGTGCGCGCTGCCGGTCACGCGGATGGCCACGACGGTCTGATCATCAAACGTTTCCACCCCAGCCGAGTGTTCGGCTGCGGCCTTGAGCAGCGAATCGACCACGCAGTTCGCCGACTTCCCCGAACATGCAGAAACAATCTGTTCGACGCGTCCCCGTCCAAATAGTTCGCCCTTGCGGTTTCGCGCGTCGAGAATGCCGTCGCTGAAGAATACGAACATGTCGCCGGGCTTCATGCGAAACTTGAATTCATCGTACTCGGCTTCGTCGAACAGGCCGAGCGGCAGACCCGTCGCCTCGATCACTTCATTCTTGCCGTTGTGCACAAAAATCGGACGAGGCAGTCCAGAGTTCGCCACCGTCAGCGTGCGGTGCTCATCATCCCACACCGCGTAAATGATCGAAACAAACTGTGCCTCGATGCGCCGTTCGGCCAGCGACAGATTCACCGCGGAAAGCATTTCCGCCGACCCCGGCTCGATGGGAGCATGCGATCGAATGATTCCGCTCACGAGTGCAGCGTAAATGGCCGCCGGCGCGCCTTTTCCGCTGACATCGCCAATCGCGATGCCCAGCCGCGACATCGAGTAAGGAATGAAATCATACAAGTCGCCGCCAATGGCGCGGGCGGGCACGAATTTCGCCGCCACTTCCAGGTGAGCGAGCTTCGGACTAGTCTGCGGCAGCAACCGCCCTTGCAACTCGCGCGCCAGCGCCAAGTCGCGCTCCAGTCGCCGCTCCTGCCGCTCGATCTCTTCATACAGGCGGGCGTTTTCGATGGCAATCGCAATCTGCGCGGCCAGCGTGGACATGGTGCGCTGGTGCTCTTCGGTAAAGAATCCGCGCCGGGTGTGCTCCAGATCGAGCACGCCGATCACTTTGCCTTTGTAGATGAGCGGCACTACCAGTTCGGAACGCGTTTCCGGATTGGCCTCAATGTAACGCGGATCTTTCGATAACGTCCGGCGCCAGCACAGCCTGCTTGCTCTCAGCCGCGGCGCCCACTAAGCCCCGCCCCAGCGGGATCTCGTGCTTCAGATGAATATTCTCGTTGAAGCGCAGAGAAAATCGGTGCTGCAGTTTCTCGCCCGAAGAATCCAGCAAGAGGATGCTGAACATCTGGTAATCGATCAGACGCCGCACCAGTTCGGCGATGCGGCCCAGCAGCTCGTCCAGATTCAGGATCGACGTGAGTTCGCGCGCGATTTCGTTGAGCAGCAGCAGAATGCGCGCCTGCTTCGTCGTCCGCGTGTAAAGCTGCGCGTTTTCAATGCCGGCCGCCATGCGCGAAGCCACCAGCGTCAGCACATGTACATGTTCTTCCGTGAAGTAGCCGGGCTCGCGCGCTTCGATGTCGATCACGCCGATGACGCGGTTCTTGGTGATCAGCGGGACGGCTAACTCCGAGCGCACATTCGGAACGGCCTCGATGTACCGCGGATCCTTGGTCACGTCGTCGATCAGCACCGCCTGCCGCAATTGCGCGGCCTGCCCGGTGACTCCCTCGCCCACCTTGATGCGGCTGCGCTCGGCAAATTCTGGCGGATATCCGACCTGAAAGCGGAATCGCAGTTCCTGCGTTTTTTCGTTGAGCAAAAGAATCGCGAAAATCTCGTAGTCGATGACTTTACGGACGACCTCAGCTACCCGGCGCACAGTCGTGTCCAGGTCGAGCGAAGTGGCCAAGCACGTCCGCGACGTCCAGCAGCAACGACTCGACCGGCAAGCGATCCGGCTTGGAAAGGACAGAATCCATCGTTCGTATGATAGCAGCCGCGTATGATAGCAGCCGCGTCGGTGCTCCCGTGCGACCCGCGCGGCACAACGACGGGCCGCTACTCCCTGGGCACAACGCAAATGTCGGCGAGATTGCGATACTTCTCGGCGTAGTCGAGGCCGTAGCCGACGACAAATTCATCGGGAATCTTGAACCCGACGTAATCGCCCTCCAGCGGCAGCTTGCGGCGCGACGGTTTGTCGAGCAGCGCCGCGACTTTCAAAGACCGGGGCTGCCGCGCCAGCAGCATTTTTTTCAAGTAAGTCATCGTCAGGCCAGTATCGAGAATGTCTTCCACCAGGATGATGTTCTTGTCCTTGATGGATCTGATCCACGTCTTTCAGCAGCCGGACCTCGCCCGTCGAATCCCAGCCGGTCTTCAATTCGTTGGCTGGGCTGGGGCGATTGCCGTAACTCGAGACCCCGATGAAATCGAAAGTAGAGTCGAGATCGACCTGCCGGGTCAGATCGGCCAGGAAGATCGCCGCGCCCTTGAGCACTCCGACGAAAATGACGGACTGGCCGGCGAAATCTTTCGTGATCTGCTGCGCCCAGTTCGGCCACGCGCTTGGCAATGTCCTGCCGCGAAATCAGCACCTTGAGTTCAGCCATGGCGTTTCATATTAAACTAGGTGGGCTGGAATGGAAAAGCACTCAGCATTCAGCAGCAGCTTGGCATTCGAGGTTCACGGCAATCGCCATCTCGGCTAACGCGGACTGTGCTGAGCGCTGAACTCCAGCGATGCTGATGGCAGCAGCTAGGAGCTATCACATCATGAATCTGAAAGGCATCAAACTCACGTGGCTGGGCCACTCCACCTTCCGCATTGAGAACCCCGGGCGGCAAGACCATCTTCATCGATCCCTGGATCATGGGCAATCCCATGTGCCCGGAGGCCGACAAGAAAGTGAAGAAAGTCGACATCCTGCTCGTGCACGCACGGTCACGGAGACCACATCGGCGATGCGGTCGAAGTCGTCAAAGCAGCATAACCCGGTGGTGGTGGGCATTTACGAACTTTGCCTCTGGCTTGCGAAAAAGGGCGCCAAAGCAGATTGCCCCCATGAACAAAGGGGGAACGCAAACGGTCGGCGATATTAAGGTGACCATGGTCCACGCCGATCACTCGTGCGGCATTCAGGACGGCGACCAGATCATCTATGGCGGCGAGGCCTGCGGCTACGTCGTCGAGTTTGCCAACGGCGTGAAGATCTATCACGCCGGCGACACCAATGTGTTCGGCGATATGGCGATCATCCGCGAGCTCTACGCGCCGGAAATCGTCATGCTGCCCATGGGCGACCTGTTCACCATGGGACCGCGCGAAGCCGCCTACGCGATCAATCTGCTGAAGCCGAAGACCGTGATCCCCATGCATTTCGGAACCTTTCCGGTGCTGACGGGAACTCCCAGCGAATTGAGAAACTTGTTCCCGGCGTCGAAGTTCTGGAGATGAAGCCGGGTAAGACGATCGGATAGTGAACCGTAGACGACGAACGCGGTCTGTTCGAAACCCACGCACGAATTCGAAAGGCGAAGGCCTGTGACTCCAAGCAAGAAACGAAGGCAGAAAGCAGCCGAGCCAGTTGGCGGCATTACAACTTCACCACCGCGGGGCCAGTCGATGACTATCTCTACTCCATGCTGCCCAAGCGCGACGAAGTGCTGGCCGAGATGGAAGACTATGCCACCGAGCACGACGTGCCGATCGTGGGCCCGGCCGTGGCGCGTGTTCTGCAGCAACTGGCCTTGATGATCCAGGCGCGCACTGTTTTCGAATTGGGCTCGGCCATTGGCTATTCGACGATCTGGTGGGCGCAGGCGGTGGGCGAAAAAGGCCGCGTCATCTATACCGACGGCGACTCGAAGAATGCCGAGCGCGCTCGCGGCTATTTCAATCGCGCCGGAGTTTCGAACCGCATCACGCTGCACACCGGGCGACGCGCTGGAATTTCTTTCCGAGCAGAAGCAGGAGTTCGACATTATTTTCAACGATGTCGACAAAGAAGATTATCCGCGCGTGCTGCGCCTGGTCGGGCCGCGGCTGCGCAAAGGCGGCCTGTTCATCACCGATAACGTTCTGTGGAGCGGACGCGTCGCGGAAGACAATCCCAGCCGACGCGAGAACCAAGGCCATCCTCGAATTCAACCGCAAGCTCTACGACGCGAAGGAGTTCTACACCACCATTCTGCCCATCCGCGACGGCCTCGCGGTCGCGGTGAAGAAATAGCGGCGGTATTGTTGCAACGCGACTTCACTGCTAGCTGGCCCAAGGGTGCGTCTTCACGCGCTAGACCGTTCCTGTTTTAACACGGCTGTAACATTTCTCCACTATAGTTCCTCAATTCACAATGGGTTCTAAATCCTGGCATCGTCGCAATCAAAAGGATAACCATGGCCGCTCCGTCCACTGTCCTTGACTACAAGCTCTCGCGCTCTTCGCCCGGCACGCCAAGATCGGCATGGTCATTTTCGGCATCGTCTTGGTCATTGGTTTTGCCTACGCGGGATCGCACCTGCTGAATGATCTGTCCACGATTCACAACGAATCGATTATGCCCTTCGTCCTGTTCGGGATCGCCCTGTTGGTGGCGCTCGGCTTTGAGTTTGTGAACGGATTTCATGACACTGCCAACGCGGTCGCGACCGTCATTTACACCCATTCGCTGGAGCCGCATGTGGCGGTGGTGTGGTCGGGCTTCTGGAATTTTCTCGGAGTCATGGTTTCCTGCGGGGCGGTCGCGTTCACGATCGTCTCCCTGCTGCCCGTGGAATTGATTTTGCAGGTGGGCAGCAAGGCCGGATTCGCCATGGTCTTCGCGCTGCTTGTGGCCGCGATCATCTGGAATCTGGGCACATGGTGGTTCGGACTGCCCGCCTCCAGTTCGCACACGCTGATTGGTTCGGTCATCGGCGTCGGCATTGCCAACCAATTGATGGCTGGGCAGGAGCGGCACCTCGGGCGTCGACTGGGGACAAGCCGCCAACATCGGCAAGTCGCTGCTGCTCTCGCCCCTGGTCGGATTCGCCGTTGCGGCGCTGTTGTTACTGGCGGCTAAGGCGCTGATTAAAGATCCAAAGCTCTACAGTGCGCCGGAAGGTGAGGCTCCGCCGCCCTTCTACATTCGCTGCCTGTTGGTTCTTACCTGTACTGGCGTCAGCTTTTTTCACGGCTCCAACGACGGACAGAAGGGTATGGGACTGATCATGCTCATCCTGATCGGAACCGTGCCCACCGCCTACGCCCTGAACCACGCGGTGACCTATCAGGAGTCGCAGGATTTCATTGCCGTTTCGCAACAGGCCGCGCAGGCGCTTGACCACTACGTCCAGCCGGGCGCCGTCATCGGCGATGCCCGCGACGACGTGACCGAATACATCCGCACCAAGCAGTTCAACGCCAACACCATGCTGGCCATGCGGACCCTGGTCAACGACATCGGCAACGAAACCGCCATCTACAAAGAGTTGAAGAATGTTCCCAATGACCGCGTACGCAACTTCCGCAACGATCTTTATCTGGTAAGCGAGGTGCTGCGGCTTACGGCGAAAAGCGGCCAGCCGAAATTCTCGCCCGAAGACGCTGCTGTGCTCGCCAACTACAAAAAGCACGTCGATCATCCCACCCGCTTCATCCCCACCTGGGTGAAGGTTGCGGTGGCGATGGCGCTGGGCCTGGGAACCATGATCGGCTGGAAGCGGATTGTGGTGACCGTGGGCGAAAAAATCGGCAAAGAACACCTGACCTACGCGCAAGGAGCGGCCGCGGAAATCACGGCTATGGCGACGATTGGCGCGGCCGACGGATTCGGTTTGCCGGTCAGCACCACGCACGTGCTTTCCTCGGGCGTGGCCGGAACCATGGCCGCCAATCGTTCGGGCATCCAACTGAGCACGGTGCGCAACCTGGCCCTGGCCTGGGTGCTGACTCTTCCCGTGGCAATGTGTTTGTCGGGATCGTTGTTCTGGCTGTTCAGCCGGATGTTCTAAACGGTAGTTTTCAAGGGCTCCAGCCGTGGCCGGCTGGAGCCTTCAGAAATCGGCAAGAAATGGAAAACTCAGCTCCAGTGTTGAAGGGCCCGCCGCATCACTTGGCTGGCCGCTGAATCAATTCCACGTCGATCGTAATGGGAATCTCGTCGCCCACAACGCCGGGATCAGCCGTCATCCCAAATTCCTGGCGGCTCACCTTGGTGCTCGCCGATGCGCCCACGCGCTGGTTGCCCCACGGATCTTTGATTGCGGCCGAGGGACCTTCCACATCGAGCACGACTTCTTTGGTTACGCCATGCATTGTGAGGTCGCCCGTGATCGCCAGTCTCCCGGGTCCTGCCACTTTTGTTTGCTTGGAATGAAAGGTAATCGTCGGATATTTCTGCACGTCGAAAAAGTTCGGGCTGCGCAAATCTTTGTCGCGCATTTCCACGCGCGTATCCACGGAATTCGCGTCGATCGTGGCTTCGAGAGAAAGTTTCGACAGGTCGGCAGGGTCAAACGTGGCCGATCCGCTCACTTTCGTGAAGGCGCCCCGCACCGTCGATACTCCCAGGTGCTTCACGGAGAATTGGGCCGCGGTGTGGTTGGGATCGATCTGCCAGGTTCCAGCTTGTGCGGCGGCGGTGGCGGCCATCGCGAGCGCCGCGACCAGTGTGAAAATAGCACGAGACATATTGAGTTCTCCTTCGAGGGGATGGATCCAGTAATGCTAAATGGATTTGACCGGAATCGCCAGCAGGTCCTCGACCAGGCCGACCTCTTTTTGCAGGAAGGGCTCCCCGAAGGTTATGCCGCCCAGCATGCCGTAGAAGCGTGCCATGGCCTCCACGCGGGTGCGAATCTCGTCATGGGCCGGGAACAGGTCTTGGCCCGCCGCCTGGTCGCTGAATTGCGATTTGTACGCGAGGATCGACGCGAATTTCCCCTCGAATTGTTCGCTGATGTCGACCACGAACGTGGGTCGAATATCGTAGTAGAGCGTAGCGTAGAGGATCTTGAACGGCCGATGGGGAGCGAGGTTTGAGGTCTGCGGTCCGAGGTCTGACGTCCGTTCGCTGACGGCTGACAGCTGGGAGCTGAGAGCTTTCTGCGGATCCAGCTTCGCCAGCCCCGCCAGAAAGCAAGCCTCATATCCCAGCACGGAAGCCGTGTAATGATCCGGATGCCGCCCCTTCCAGTACGGCAGAATGATCACCCGCGGCCGCGTCTCGCGAATCACCCTGGCGACCTTCAGCCGGTTCTCCCAGGTGTTCTCGACCCGGCTGTCGGGGATGTCGAGCGCCCGCCGCCAACTCACGCCCAGAATCTTAGCCGCGTCGTCAGCTTCGCGGGCGCGATCTTCCGCCGTGCCCCGAGTCCCCATTTCGCCCTGCGTCAGGTCGAGAATCCCCGTGCGCTGCCCGCGCTGCGCCGCTTTCAGCAGCGTACCGCCGCAAGTCTGCTCGACGTCATCGCGGTGCGCGGCGATGGCCAGAATGTCGAGAACGGCGTTATTCATGACGAGAACAGCCGAGAGAGCCGGTTCCTTTTCCGGGAACGGCCGGATTCGATACGTTCCAGAATTTCAATCGGTTTCCCGTTTACTAAAGCTCGCGGCACGTTGACCGCATCCGCATATTTCAGGAAAGCGTCGCGCAGGGTCATGGTTGACTCGCAGTAGAAAACATCCACCACCTTCCAGTGGGAGAAGAGATAAACGCATTGGTCATTTCGACAGTGACGCGCACCGGCCTTTCCGTCGAATCCCAAAAGCGATACTCACCGTTCTCGATGTCAATACCCTCCAAGTCGGAAAGAATATGATTGGGGCTATCTATCGTCATCATTGTTTGATCATCGAGGAGCACAAACAACGGATAAACGACGCTCATTTTTCTCCCGGTCGGCTTAGTCGAGGTTCCCCTGCTCCAGCACCACGTTCT
>CAWDBW010000057.1:0-14386 GCA_963800405.1 uncultured Acidobacteriota bacterium | reverse complement strand
GACGGCGAGGAGATCTGCTTCACCGATCTGCATCTGGGACTGCAGAGCATGATCGCCGGAAAAGATTTCGGCGACTTCATCGTGTGGCGGCGCGACGATGTGCCGGCTTACCAGTTGGCGGTTGTAGTCGATGACGCCGCGATGCACATCACCGAAGTCGTCCGCGGCGCCGACTTGCTCAAGTCGACCGCGCGCCAGATTCTTTTGTTCCGAGCGCTAGGGCTGCCAGTGCCCGCCTACTATCACTGCGACCTGGTGCGCGACCCGGCAGGCATACGCCTGGCCAAACGCCACGACGCGTTAAGCATCCGCAAGCTGCGCGAGTTGGGCTGGACGGCGGAACAAGTGCGGGCCGCAGCGATTCCCTGATCCGAGAAACGTGTGGGCCCTGTCTTCGTGTGGGCCCGGGTCTCAGACCCGGTCATGCGGAGCGGAGCTCCGCCGCGGCGCTGCACCGGTGACCTGCGTGTACAATCTTTAACTTCGATGATCAACGACCATCCGACCGACCAACCGTCTCCCCGCAAACTGACCATCGCCATTGACGGCCCGGCCGGCGCCGGCAAGAGCACCATCGCCTCGCGCCTGGCCCGCAAACTCGGCTACGTCAACCTGGAGAGCGGGGCCATGTATCGGGCGCTGGCGCTGAAGGCGATCGAGCAGGATACTTCGTTCGACGATGAGGCCGCGCTGGTCAACCTGGCGCACAATCTGCACGTTCAACTCGAACCCACCATCGGCGGAAATCGCACGCTAGTCGACGGACGAGATATTTCTTCCCGCATCCGCGAGCGCGATGTTTCGGAAGCCGCGTCGCGCATCTCGGTATCCCAAGGTGCGCGAGTGGATGGTCGCGCGCCAGCGCGAAATGGGCGCCGGCGGCGGCGTGGTCATGGAAGGCCGCGACATTGGCACCCAGGTTTTTCCCATGCCGACCTGAAGATTTTTCTCGACGCCGACCCGGTGGTGCGCGAGCAGCGCCGCATGGCCCAGCAGAAAATCAAAGGCGACGTGGCGGCCAGCGTGGCCGCGGACCTCCGCGAACGCGACCACCGCGACCGCACCCGGACAGCGTCTCCGCTGGTAGCCGCCCCCGATGCGGTAGTGATCAACTCAACCGCGTTGACCGAGGACGAGGTCCTGGCCCGCGTGCAAGAACTGGCGCAGCAGAGAATCATTTCCGCCGGACTGAAGTGAGTGCTGGGATCAGCGCTGCCCGCGGGTCAGATCGGTTCCCGATAGCGCCGCACTCGCACCGCCGCGAACAGAAAGGCCGCGGTCACCGCCAACCCGATCCACAGCCCCGGGCTGAGCAGGAAGTGTGCGGGAGTGAGTTGGGTCGCCGGGTCGATCGGCATCCTGTCCGCGAATGGGATAGCCTCCGCCCCGCCTGACAAAGCCGCGCCCAGCATGGAAGCGAAATAGTGCGTGTTGAACGCGATCTTCTCGACGACCATGATCGCGATCGGCGGCAGCAACGCCCATAAAAATGCCGCCCGCCGCGCCCAGCCTGAAACCAGCAGAAACCAGGCGTAAATCGGTGCGTGCCCCAGCACATGCACGGTGAACAAGTGATAGAAGATCATCAGCGACATCTGGAAAAACGACACCTGTGCCCAATAGTTCGCGACGCTCATTCCGTTCGCACGTAGTACGGCGGAGCTCAACAGCAGCATGATGAACTGCGTGGCCACGGTCAGCACAAAGGCGATCAGTTGGAGAATAACCAGCGGAATGCTCGCCTTCACCAGCACCGTCGTTACATCGGAGACCGGCAGCGACTTCCAGAATAGGATGCTGCGATCGCGGCGTTCCCCGTGCAGCGCCTCGAGACAATAAAACACTCCGACGATCATGGCGACGGCCATGATCAGGCCGCTGCGATGTCGTACGGCCCCGAGATGGCTTCGTGCTGCTGCGCCAGGTCGAGCGCCGGCATGGCGCGCATTTGTCGCGGCAGATGAATCAGGCTGATCAGGAAGCCGAACAAAAAGACAGCCGGCCGCGGCCAGCGGCGCAATATAGATGGAACGGTTTCCCACAATTCGCGCCGCACCGACCAGTACAGCGGCCGGGTTGCCGACATGCACCGCGGGCGCGATTTCCCGCGAGTAGAGCCTCGGGCATGGCGTTCGATTGCTATTCATAGAGCGGCTCCTTGCGCCGGCTGCCTGTTGCCCGCTGATTGCCCATCACGGCGACAAACAAGTCGGCGATGCTGGGCGTACGCACCTCGCCCAGCGCGGCGAGTTGCTGACGATCGAGTTTCTGACCGGAGTTCAGATCGAACAGCAAGTAGCTGCGGCCGAGCACCTGGCGCTCGTGCATCGGCTTGAGCGCCCGCGCCGCGGCGACCTGCTCGGGATGCACCATCACTTCCATATAACGCGACTCGAATTCTTCCATGCTGCAATCGAGCACGATGCGGCCGCGGTCGATGAACATGACGTCGGTGAGGACGTTCTGGATCTCCTCCACCTGGTGCGTGGTCACGACGATCGTGCGGCTGCGATCGAAGTAGTCGTTCAGCAGGGAATCGTAGAACTGCTTGCGATACAGAATGTCCAGGCCCAGCGTCGGTTCGTCCAGCACCAGCAATCGCGCGTCAATGGCCATCACCAGCGCCAGGTGCAGCTGCGTCACCATGCCCTTCGATAGTTCCCTGACCTTGCTGTCGCGCCGGATGGTCGTCTTTGCGAGAAAACTCTCGGCCTTGGCGCGATCGAAGCGCGGATGCACCCCGGCCACGTAGTCGAGCGCCTGCGAAACCCGCATCCATCGCGGCAGCACGGCGACATCGGCGATGAAGCACACATCGCGCATCAGTTGATCGCGCTCGGTCCAGGGTCGCGCCCCAGCACTCGCAGTTCTCCTTGATATGGAGTGAGGCCGAGAATCGCGTTGAGTGCCGTGCTCTTGCCGGCGCCGTTGGGCCCGATCAGCCCCAGGATGCGGCCCTCCTCGACCCGCAGATCGATGCCGTCCAGCGCGATGGTTGTGCCGAAGGCCTTGCGCAGGCCGCGGGCTTCGATGACGGTCATGGCTTCTTTGTCTCCTCTCGCGGGATTCGGCGCCGCGCTGCTCGGCGAAGTCCGCGGTCTGCGCCGTCCTTCAGCAATTCCTCCGCCTTCAGGCCCAGCCGCTGAATGGTGGCGTAGACCCGCGGCCACTCTTCCGCAAGAAACCTCTGCCGTTCGCCCTGCAGCAGCAGACTGCGCGCGCCGACATTGATAAACATCCCAGGTCCTCGCCGGCTTTCCACCAGTTGCTCGTCCACCAGTTCTTGATAGCCCTTCAGGACCGTGAGCGGATTGAGCCGGTATTCGGCCGCGACCGTGCGCACCGAAGGCAGCGGATCGCCTTCTTTGAGCACGCCATCGAGTATCATCGCGACTACGCGATCGCGCAGCTGGCGGTAAATCGGCTGACTGTCGTTCCACTCACGGTCCATCAGGTTTTCCAGTTACCCCTTGTCCAGTTTGCCCCTGCCAGAGATTCCTGTCACTTCGTCCGGTGCAAATCCATGTGGGCGCGCATGGGCTTGTCTCCCGGCATCAGGAACGTCCAGTCCTCGGTGTGGTGATTCTCGTCGATGACGGTGAACACCGCATGTTGCATGTGTCCGTATTGCAGATTACCGGCAACGTCGAGGAAATCAAACTCCACCGTCTTTCCGTCCGCCGACCTCCGGGCCGCCATGCGAGGCCGATTGCCCGCATCGCAATAATGGGTCAAGAGCAGGCGGTTGCTGTCCAGGTAGAACATGGTAACCGGATGGTCATAGCGAGCGGGATCCTCGACGGTTCCCGCTTCCTGCATTTCGTGGACCAGCGCATTTCCCCGGGAGGTCACGCGCATCGAGACGTGCAGGGGCTTGTCCATCGGCATCTCCGGGATGGCCGGGACGGCGGTGACCGGGCCTTCCCAGGAACCCGCCAGAGTTTTCAGTTTGTCGAACGATTCTTGCGCGTCCGACGATTGCGCGCCGGACTTCTGCTCGTCCATCTGGGCAAGCGCCAGGGCGGAAAAGGACATCGCTGCAGCGACCAGCATCCAACGAAGGGATTTCATATTTCATTCTCCTTAAACTTGTGTCTCGCGTTCGGCATCCGGTTTTCGCTCGCCGCTTGGCTTGGGGAAAGCGATCACTCGCTATGCATAGTGATATAGTTAACTATATCACTATTCAATATGCAAGCTTTTTCTTTCCCTGATTTTCGGGTGGTCTCTGCCGTGCAGTTATCTATATTAGAATCAGCGATTTGAGATTACTCAAGCGGGTTACCAGGAGAGGTTTTCTGGGCGTGTGCTTCAGCTCTGGCGGAGCTCTGGGAGGGACTGCAGGGCAAACGGATTTCGCTTGCCCCTTCTAGAGTTCTGAATCAGCGCTTCAGTTTTCGGTCGGCTCCACTTTCACCTTGGGAGCAGGGAGCTCTTTCCCGGCCTTAGCCGGACTCGGCGGCTCCGGTGGCTTTGGCGGCTGCGCACTGGCCTTGCGAATCTCGATGCCGTCGTGCTCGTTGTTGAGCACGATGTGCGACGAGCCGTTACCCACGCTGCCACTGGCCTTGGCTTCGTGCTCGTCGTTGTTCACTTTCAGCTCGGGAAAGTCCGACTGGATCGCGCCGTCATGGGTGCGCGCATCCAGCCGAAATCCGGCCTTATCGGGCAGGCTGAGCTGAATGTCCCCATTGCGGCTGTCGATCTGGACGTTGCCCAGCGTGTGCATCCCCACTTCGATCGCGCCATCGGCATCCTGCAGGCGCACATCGCCGGAGACCTCATCGAGCCGGATGTTCTTCGAGCGCGTCGTCAGGTGCAGCGGGCCCGTAATCTGCTCGGCGTGCAGCTCGTCGGAGTCGAGATCGAGATCGCCCTCGATGCGCGAGAACTCCATGTCGGTGCGCGTCGACTTCAGAATTACCGTCTTCGCTATGCGGGCCAGCTTCACGCTCTCCTGGAATTCACCGTCGAGCTGCACCGCGCCTTTCACGTCGGCCACCGAGACTTCATCGACCCGGCCGTCAACATGCACATCCCCGGTAATCTGTTCCACTTTCACCGAGCCTTTTTCCTGGCTGACCTTCACGTTGCCGGTTACATCTTCGACCGTCGTATCGGAATGCTGGGCTGAGATGTCGACGTTGCCGTCGCGGCCTACCAGGTTCACATCGCCGCGGCGCGAACTGATCGCGACCGCCACTTTGCGTGGCAGGGAAACGTCCAGATCAGTTTCGACCGGATGATCTCCCGCGGCTTCGGTTTTGGCATCCAGCGTGACCAGGCCGCCAATGGCGGTGATCGTGGGCTTGGTTTCGCCGTTGTACTTGTCGGCGTCGCTTTGGCTGTCCGCGCCCACCCGCTTGCGAACCACGACGGTGATCTTGTTGTCGTCAGAAGCGTGCACGCTAACCGCCCCGTGCGCGTCGATGATCTTCAGGCTGGCTCCGGCGGGGAAGGCCTGCTCGAGATGATCGTTGAAGCTGTAGGTTTGTCCGAAAAGTTCGGAGAGGTCGCCGTTGTCGTCGAAATTAAACTGGTCGTGCAGTCCGGACCAGTTCACGCGTTCCAACTGGTTTGCGATCAGTCCGAAAACCACGATCATCACGACCAGGAACACTCCTCCCGCGCCGATTCCCGCGGCCCGTGTGCCCTCGCGCTGGGCCCGCTGGTGCTCGATCAGCTTGATTACGCCCCAGAAAATCAGCAGCAACGGCCAGTAGTTGGCGAACAAGTGCCACATCCGGATGCGCGACAAAACCCCCATCGTGCCCAGCAGGCAGACCGTGCCAAACACGATCAGAACGAAGGGCCCGGCCAGCGAGCGGTGCGGCCTCGGCGGCAGCGGTGGCAGTGGCGAAAACGGCGGAGGCGTAACTGGATTCGGAGCGCCCGGGTTCGGAACACCCGGATTCGGAGTGTATGGGCTAGACATTTTTCACCTCGCCGGAAGAGGCCGTCTGATCTGGGTTCTGTGGTGCCTGCGGCGGCGCGACAATCGGCGCACTCCCCGGTGCACTCGCCTGCGGAAATCCCGTCGGAACTCCCGGCGACATGCCTGGAGGCAGCGGGCCGCCGTGCCCGTCCGACGAAGCGTTGCTCTGTACCAGCTTGACCACACCAATCACCAGCAGGATGGCGGGCCAGGTTCTGCCGAAATCAACGCGGGAAATATTGTCGAGCAGGAACAGAACGCCCAGAGTGACCAGGATTGCCGGGGCCATGAGCTTGCGGGTACGACAGTGCTGGCACTGGCACGCGGTCGAATTGCCGATCAACCCCCAGTTCTTCGCAAACAGCCAGACCCCCAGAAAGATCAAAATCATCGGCCAGAAACGATCCAGGCCGAACTCAAACAATCCCGCAGTGTGCAGCAGAAAAAGAACGCCCAGGCCGATCAGAACAGCGGCTCCGACTGGAACTTTGGTTGCTTCGAATCTCTCGCTTGAAGAGCCAAAGGCCTGTGCTAGCCCGAACGGGTCGGGAGCGGGCTCGCCCAGCTGGACGGCCTTTGCGCTGCGAACCGCGTCGATGATCTGGTAGATGTAGAAGAAACCCATCCCGACGCCGAGCACCGTGTGCACATACCAGGGCACATTGGAGCTCTGGCCAACGATCAGCAGCACCATGATGACCAGATGGGAAAGTCCCTTGGCGTACTGGCCGGTATACACCGCGCCCACGCCAATGGGAAAAAATCCGGCGAGAATCCCAGCTACCGCGGGGTTCGGCCCGGAACTGACTGGGGGACGACCAGGGACGGCCGGCTGCGTGTAGGGCGGGTATGGCGGATACACGGTTTGCTCCGGCGGAACGAATCCCGCCGCCGGCGGCGTGCCTTCCATGCGTTCAGCCAGACAGGTCTCACAATAGATCACGCCGCGTACGTCGCGGGTGCACTGGTTACAGAGTGGCTTGCCGCAAGTCCGGCAAAAAGCCACTGCGGCGGTGTCGCCGTGTGTGTTGCAGTTCATACCAACCTCCTGTACGTGGTCACCGACACTACAGGCAGATCGTTGCTTCGCAGAGCATGGCTTTGCAGAGCGTGGCCTTGCAGACCGTTGCCTGGCAAAGCTTTTACAGATGGACCCAGAGGAGCGCAGGCCAGAATCAGATGGCTGTCGGTCTGGCTGTAGTTGCGCTCCTGCTTCTGCTCGGGCTGTTGTGTTGTGTCGTTCTTGTTTTCTTTCTTCACGGGTGCGGGTTCAACCGGCGCCAGGTTGCGCTTGACTTCGCGCAGGCGCGCCTGCACTTCATACACAAACCGCATGTTGTCGTAGTAACGCACCACCCGGGCTTGCGTGTTGTAGTACGTATGCCGGATGGCAGCGGGCCGCAGGCTGATCTGGCTCAGGTCGGCGGGTTTCACCCCTGCGACCGTCAGGCCCACCGACAGCGCGAAAAACGCCATGCCAAACGACATGGCAAAGCGCGGCTGGCGGACCATCCCCCAGATCGGCTCAAACAGCCATTCCGACAGCGAGGCCTGCACGTGCTCCCACCAGGAAATTCGCGGCTGGTTGGGACGTGCCGTCACTCGCAGGCGCTGGGTGTCAACGCCTGTCGTCGATGCCAGAATGTTTGTGACCAGGCTGACTGGAGGCTCCACCTCCGTGAGACCCTTCAGCCAGTTGCGGCCCGCCTCAGCTTCAGCGAGCAGCGGCCCGCACGTCCGGCATACCCGGGCGTGGGCCTGGAATCGTCCGAGTCCGGCCCCACTCAGCACGCCGTCAATGGCGTCCGTGAGCAGGTGCTCGAACTCGTTGCAGTGCATTCCGTTACTGGTCTGGTCTGACATCACATCACCTGCCTATAGGTACGTTGTAAGAGGCGTGCAAGTTCCGCCCGCCCTCGATTTATTCGCGATTTCACGGTACCCTCCGGAACCTTCAAAACGGTAGCGATTTCACGGTAGTCCATGTCCTGTAAGTCCCTTAGAATCACAGCTTCCCGAAGTTCGGGTGAAAGTCTGGCCAAGGCCGCATGCACGGTCTCGCCGACCTCCCGGCTGCGTACGTGGGCATCGGGGGGAGCGGATTGGTCAGGAATTTGCTCACTGAGCGGCTGCGCGTCCTCATGATCCGACGCAGCCGTATCCATCGAGTCGGTCATGCGGTCCTGCTTACCCTTGCGAAAATGGTCGACCAGCAGGTTGCGCGTAATGGTCGTCACCCAGGTCACGAACGCTCCCTTGGTGTGGTCATAACTGGGAAGCGTCCGGTACATCTTGATGAATACTTCCTGAGTCAGATCCTGGGCATCGTCGCTCGATCCCGCAAAGCGGTAGCAGATGTTGTATATCCGGCGGCTATAGGTCTGCACGATTTCCTCCCACGCGGTGGCATCGCCGGCGATACATCGCCGCACCAGCATCGCGACCACCTGTACGTCTTCCACCTTCACTCCCCGGAAATCGGCTGAACAACCTGAGACTCTTGTCCCGATCACACGTTAAAGCCGGGCCTGGACGATTCCAACTTTGAGACTCTCCCCAAGCCACTCCCAAGACAGTACGTGATTGTGGCCCTTGAAGTTCGCCGTTTATGCGCTCTTCGGTGCCTGTTCAATGCAGTGAACACGGAATTGTAGCAGCGAGAGGCACGCGTGGAGGGTTGAGGTTTGACCAAGGGTTTGCTGGACTCCAGCTGATTAACTTGAGGTTGAAGCGCTTACGGATTCACCGACCGATGTCATCCCGCAGGAGCGCGCCCAGCGCTCCCGAGGGGACCCTACGAAACCAGGACATCGGCTTTACTGATGCGAGGATCGCCTGCACTGCATGAAGCGCGGGCGTTCCCATCCACGGCATCAACTGCGTCGGACGCCGTAAGGTTCCTCGCCCGGCTGCCGCCGCGCTCAGAATGACATCAGACCGAAATAATTCTGAAATTCAGCCACGACAAGTCATCGCTGTTAACACGCTTTTAACACTCCCCTGCTAATCTGGAATTGGATCGAATACCTTCACGGAGGTGTTTATGATTCCTCTCTCTTCCGCATCCGCGCTTTCCGGCGGACTCACCTGGAAAAAAATCTCCTGCAGCCGCAGATCCGAACTCAAACTCAACGACCAGCTTGTCGGCACGCTCGACCGCCCCAGCTTCTGGTCCTCGGACTTCGTCGCCGAAACCCAGAATGGCAGCTGGACAATCCGCAGGACCGGATTCATGGGCAATGGCGCCGAGGTCTTCGACTCGGCCTCGCAACAGCCCATCGCCACGTTCAAAGCCGAGTGGGGCGGCGGCAGTACGCTGACCTTCGCCGACGGCCAGAGCTTCCGCCTGCAAAGCAAAGGCTGGTGGCGCCCGGTGTGGACCGTGCTCGGCGAGTCCGGTCAGCCCGCGTTGGTCCTCGACGTCCGCGACAAGAAGGTGGACGTGCCCGCCGCGGGCGCCGTGTCTGACAGCCGCCTGTCGCTGCTGATCATGTTCACCTGGTATCGCGTGCTGAAGGCCGAGGAGGACGCTCAGTCCGCCGCCGTAGTCGCCGCCATTTCGTAGGTCGAGGTGGAAGAGCGGCGCTTTAGCGCCGCGTTAGGATTCCGCTCAAGGCGGGCTTCAGCCCCTGTGTGAAGTCGCCCGCGATGTCATCACCGCCGAGACCAATATTCCGGCCGCTTCTCTTTGCATCCCTACTCGCTCGTGAAGTAGTCCACCGTCACCGGATTCTCAAACAGCGAATAATCCCGCGTGACCACGGTGATGCCGCTTTCGGTGACGAAATACCGCTGCCGGTCGGCCTCGGCGTCGTAGCCGATGGTGGTGCCTTCGGGAATGTGCACGTCGCGATCGAGAATGGCCTTGCGGATGCGGCAATGGCGGCCCACACTGACGTGCGAGAACAAGATGCAGGCGTCGACTTCGGAATAGGAGTTGACCCGGACGTCCGGCGAGAGCACGGAGTTCTGCACCGTACCGCCAGACACGATGCAGCCGTTGGAGACGATGGAATCGAGCGCGGTCCCGGTGCGTCCCGTTTCCGCGAACACGAATTTCGCCGGCGGATATTGCCGCTGGTGGGTGCGGATCGGCCACTCTTCGTCGTACAGGTTGAAGATCGGCGACACCGACACGATGTCCATGTTGGCTTCGTAGTAAGCCTCCAGCGTGCCCACGTCGCGCCAGTACAGCGATTCCTTTTTATTCTCGTCGACGAAGTCGTAAGCGAACACGCGGTAGTCGTCCACCATCTTGGGCAGAATATCTTTGCCGAAATCGTGACTCGACTGCGGATTTTCGGCGTCCTTGAGCAGCACCGGAATCAGCACGTCGGCGTTGAACAGGTAAATGCCCATCGAAGCCGCGACTTTTTCCGGATTCAGCGGCGAGCGCAACGCCGTTTGTCTTCGGCTTCTCCTCGAAGCCGTTGATGCGACCGTCCTTGTCGACGTCGACCACGCCGAACCGCGACGTTTCCTCCGGATCGATCTGGATGCCGCCAGCGTAATGTCGGCGGCCGAGTCCTGGTGCTGCTTCATCATCTTGCCGTAATCCATCTTGTAGATGTGGTCGCCGCCAAGAATCAGAACGTACTTGGGCTGCTCCGAGCCGATGGAATAAATGTTCTGATACACCGCGTCCGCCGTGCCCTGATACCACTGGTCGCTCACCCGCTTCATGGGCGGCAGCACTTCGATGAACTCGCCTACCTCGCGGCCCAGGATGTTCCAGCCTTCACGAATGTGCCGGTTGAGCGAGAGCGCCTTGTACATAGTCAAGATGTAACAACGGCGCAGATCGGAGTTCAGACAATTAGAGAGAGTGATGTCGATGATGCGGTAGATACCGCCGAAAGTGACCGCGGGCTTGGCCCGGTCACGAGTGAGAGGATAGAGGCGCTCGCCGGCGCCACCCGCCAAGACCACCCCGAGAGTATCTTTCATTCCCCACCCTCAGATTCCGACGCTGTGGCAGATCGTTGCGCTGCTGAGCCGGAATCTCGCTTTCCGCATGGCAGATGCGAAAAGAAAACAGTAGATGGTAGCACAGGCAAGGTTGCCGTTGCTTTCGCCGAACCAGTTGGTCGTAGCGCAGTTTGAATCCGGCCAGATCTCCAGTTTTGGATGCGGTCATCCCGAGCGGAGCCGGTCTTCAGGTGAAGGGAGGGATCTCGAGCCTGCCGGTTGCCTGAGTATTGCCGCGCGTCTGCGGGGTAACTCTAATCGGGGAGATTCCCGGCCAACGATCTATTTATCCGAATCGTGCTTGTCTTTCCCTTGCCCTTGACTGTCGTTTTCGTGCTTTTCTTTGTCTTGCTTCTCTTCGTCGATCTTGATGCGCAGCGACTTCAAAAATTTCAGGTCCTGGTCGTTGATCTTAAATTCGGGGTTCGTGGACAATGTGGTCACCAGCGAAGTCTTGTCCGGCGACTTCTCTCCCTGCTTGCTCACCCCAATCGTGGCTTCAAGCACCAGGAAGATGTCATACCCGCCTTCTTTGATGCGGGAGACAACTTCAGAAATCTGCTCGGAGTCGGAAAGAGATTCGTTGATGGCCTCGCCGAGCTCTTTCATGAGTTGCTTGAGTTGTTGATCCACTGGGTCCCCCTGAACGAATCGCCAACCTGCACCAGGTTGGATGCAGTTTGCCCGCGGAACGGTTCGCCGGTCTTCGGTTGCGCGTCCCTCGCGTTTGCGTCATTGTAGCGCCGGAGGCTGTTAAAATCGAGGCCGTGAGCAAAGTTCCTACCTTACAAAAGTTGGGGGTGGTGGCACGAGTCCCGGCCAGCAAATCGGCACGCAGCCGCACAGTCAACGCGGTAAAGAGCGCAGCGCTCACCACCCCCGCTCCTTCAGTCGCGCCGCCCACCAGTTGTGGCTGGAAGTGACGGGAGTTATTTTCCTCATCATGGCCCTCAGTTTTGCCGTCGCCACCGTGAAGGAGTACGGGAATATCATGCCGGAGGGGTGGGGCCCAGTCGTTTAGCGATCTCATTTTGCTGCGCGCTGACCTTCGCCTGGTTCGGCCTGAGTTCGTTCTGGCGCGCGCGGAGGAAAAGCCACCGCCCGTGAGATGATAGATCTGGTCCGGTAGAAGGTGTGGCAAAAGGTTTTGGGTAGGGCACGGCTTCAGCCGTGCCGTCAGGACCAATGAAAATGCGGCTTTAGCCCCTGGGGCCCGGACGGTCTGCTTTGGAGAACCATTTGTGAGACCAGTTCTCAAGATAGAAACCCGATGACGGAAAAGCTCAAGCCCCGCCCTGATCCTGCCGCCGAACTCGAAACCTCTTCCCACATCCCGGTCAATCCGCTTTACACCCCGGCCGACCTCAAAGGCTCTGACTACGAAAGCGAAGTCGGCTATCCCGGCGAATATCCTTTTACTCGCGGCGTGCAAGCCACCATGTACCGCGGCCGCCTCTGGACCATGCGCCAGTACGCCGGCATGGGCGACGCCGAGGAATCGAACAAACGCTACAAATATCTGCTGGCCAACGGCACGACCGGGCTTTCTGTGGCCTTCGATTTACCCACGCAGATTGGCATGGACTCCGACCATCCCCTCGCCGCCGGCGAGGTCGGCAAGGTCGGCGTCGCCATCGATTCCATCGAAGACATGCAGCGCCTGTTCGACGGCATCGAACTCACCAAGATTTCAACATCGATGACCATCAATGCGACGGCGTCGATCCTGCTGGCGTTATATGTGGCCGTGGCCCGCCGGCAAGGCGCCGACATTCGCAAACTTTCCGGCACGGTGCAAAACGACGTCCTCAAGGAATACATCGCTCGCGGAACCTATATTTATCCGCCGCAGCAGGCCATGCGCATCATCACCGACATGTTTGCCTGGGCTAACGAGAACGTGCCCGAGTGGAACACGATTTCCATTTCCGGCTACCACATGCGTGAGGCTGGATCGACCGCCGTGCAGGAAGTCGCCTTCACCCTTGGCAACGGCATGGCCTACGTGGAGGCAGCCATGAAAGCCGGGCTCGATGTGGATCAAGTTCGCGCCGCGCCTTTCTTTCTTCTTCAACGCACACAACAACTTTCTGGAAGAAGTAGCGAAGTTCCGCGCCGCCCGCAGAATGTGGGCGCGCATTATGCGCGAACATTTCAAGGCCAAAAATCCCAAGTCGTGGATGCTGCGCTTTCACACCCAGACCGCGGGCTCGACGCTGACCGCGCAGCAGCCGGAAAACAACATTGTCCGCACCGCGATTCAAGCCATGGCGGCCTCCTCGGCGGCACGCAGTCGCTGCACACCAATTCCTACGACGAAGCTCTGGCTCTGCCCACCGAACAGGCGGCGCGCATCGCGCTGCGCACCCAGCAGATCTTGCCTTCGAGTCAGGCGCTCCGCAGACTATCGATCCGCTGGCCGGTTCGTATTACGTCGAGTCGCTGACCAACGAGATCGAGAAACGAGCAGCCGGATATTTAGGCAAGATCGAAGTCCTCGGCGGAATGCTCAAAGCTATCGAGCGCGGCTTCGTGCAGCACGAAATTCAAAACGCCGCGTACGAATATCAGCAGAGAGTCGATAACGAAGAGGCCATCGTCGTCGGCGTGAACCGCTTCAAGGTAGAAGAAGAAAAGCCGATCCCGATTCAGCGCATCGACCCGCCCTGGAGCCGAAGCAGATCGAACGCGTTCGCGCCCTGCGCGCCAAGCGCAATGCCGGCCCATGGAAGTCCGCCCTGGCGGGGGTGGAAGACGCCGCGCGCTCCGGATCGCAAACGTCATGCCCCGCATCCTGACTGCAGTCGAAGCCTCCGCCACCGTAGGCGAAATTTCCGACGCCATGCGCCGCGTGTTGGAGAGTACAAAGAAGCGGTTGTGATCTAGGTGATAGCCGTGCTTAAAAGGCCGGCCAAATTACGAGTCGAATAATCATTGCAGGGGCTGCAATCCTTGCCTTAACCAGCGCTGTCGCTTGGGTTTGCTGTAGTCGATTACCCGGGTAAACCTGGGATGCGAATGATCTTCAGAGCGTCGCTGATCGCTGGAGTTTTTATTGTGATGGCCTTCATGATGATTTCGTATCTCGTCAGAAAGGCAGAGTCAAGGAAGGGCAGTTAGAGAATCCTTCAAGAAAGATCATCAAGAGGTCGGACCGTGGACCGGAATGTTCACGCCACACTACGCGGGCTGCGCCTGCATCTCCGCCACAGCCGCGTCCAGATGTGCCAGCGTTTCCTCCACCGTCAGCGAATACATCTCGCGCCCGCCGCCCTCGCCCGATTCGAGAGCACTCTTCAGATAATGCCCCGCAATCTCGACGGCCAGCGAGTCGGTAATGGCCTTCCCGGTGCGCTTCTTATATTCCACCCACGCCGGATGCGGCAACGCGACCCAAACCTTCCGTCCATCCACCAGAAACTTGATGTCGACCGCGTCGGCGTGCCGCGTGGCAATGGCGACAATCATCGCCTGATAAACGCA
>CAWDBW010000056.1:0-5375 GCA_963800405.1 uncultured Acidobacteriota bacterium | reverse complement strand
CGCATGAAGTAGGGATACCATTCTGTGCCGAAGGGGACGTAGACCCGCATGCCCCAGCCGTCGCGGATCAGGCTCTGCTGCAGGTCGCGGCGGATGCCGTACAACATTTGAAATTCGAAGGAATTGCGCGCGATGTTTTCCCGCGTGGCGAAGGCTTGCGCTTCTCGGATGATATTTTCGTCGTGCGTGGCCAGGCCGTGATACATGCCGCTCTTCATCAGGATCTTCATCAGCTTCACGTAGTTCGCGTCCACGTCGGCTTTGCTTTCAAAGGCGATGCTGGCCGGTTCCTTGTATGCGCCCTTGCATAGGCGGATGCGGATGCCTTCGCTCAGCAGTTTTTCGACGTCACTCTCGGAACGCTTCAGGTAGGACTGAATCACGGTGCCGACGCAGTTCTGATTTCCCGGCATGCGGTGCAGTTCGCGAACGAAATCCAGAGTGCGCTCGGTGTAGGGAGAGCCCTCCATATCGACACGCACAAAACCTGTGGGCTTCATCGAAGCCGCTTTAGCGACCAGGCCGGCGACAATGTCGCGAGCCAGTTGCTCGTCGACGTCGAGGCCCATGTGGGTGAGCTTCAGGCTGATGTTGGCGTTGAGCTGGTGGGCGGCGATGGCGTCGAGAATCTGGTGGTAGAGCTGCGCGCTTTGGCGGGCTTCTTCGAGGTTGGTGACGTTCTCGCCGAGGTTATCGATGCTGACGCTCATGCCCAAGCGGTTGACAGCCTGGGTAACACGTACGGCGTCGGCGATTTCCGTGCCGGCCACGAAGCGGCCAGAAATGCGGCGGCCGATGGCGGTGCGCTCGGCAAAACTACGCAAGGAACGATTTTCAGAAAGATGGACGAAGAATGCCCTTAACATGAAGTACCTGCCGGATCCGGACCGATCGAGTCTAGAAATATAACGTCCGGGAAGATGAGAAAAAGAATGGCGGCCACGTGTAGGAAGACCACAGAAATTTGTATCACAAACCGGGGATGCAGCAGATAGGACGGCGATCACAGGTAGTGGTGCAATTTGAATCTTTGTCCTATGCGTCATCCCGAACCGGGGCGCAGTTCAGCCGCGGGAGGGATCTCCCCAGGCACGATTTTCAGGCAGATCCCTCGCTCCGCCTGAAAAGCGGCTGCGCTCGGGATGACGCCACGCTTTGAAGGTTCAAACTGAGCTACTACCGATCACAACATCGCTCGATCAATAACGTTACGACTACATCCGGGAATTGGGTGGAGGGTGGTTATTCGGGGGCGGAAAATTTTACTTCCACCACTTCGCGGGATTCGTGGGCAGCTGGTTCCCATTTCCAGCGATGGACTGCATTCACGGCGGACTGCGCGAGCACGGGATGTCCACCTTTGATGTCGATGGTCTTTGCGCTGCCGTCGGGAGCGACCAGCACTTCGAGCTTGACGATTCCGGCCAGGGCCATGGTGCGGGCGAGGGCTGGATAGGGTGCAGCCACACGCTCCAACAGCCGGCGTTTGCCGGCTTCCTGAGCCCAGGCATGAGTGGGAATAAGGCACAACGCGGCAAGAAGCAGAGTCCCAACTACGGCCTGCCGCAACAGGGTCTTCATCTGAGAATATTTTAATGAAGACTGATCGGCAGACGAAGGTAACTGAAGTACTCCCTGCTTTCGGTTCGGATGGTTCGTCGCTTATTTGCCGCGTCTTTTTTATTTACCGTGCTCTTCGAGGAACTTCTCGACTTCTATGGCGGCCATGCAGCCGGTTCCGGCCGCGGTGATGGCCTGGCGGTAGCGGCGGTCCTGCACGTCGCCGCAAGCGAAGACACCGTGCACGCGAGTATGAACGTAGTTGTGAGTCTTGAGGTAGCCGTCGGCGTCGGTGTCGAGCTGGCCGGCAAACATTTTCGCGTTGGGCTCGTGACCAATGCCGAGAAACAGCGCGCTGGTGGGGAAGTCCCAGACCTTGCCGGTCTTCAGGTTGCGCAGCTTGAGGCCAGTCACTTCGTTCAGGCGAACGTCGAAAACGTCTTCGACCACGGTGTCGAGCAGAAACTGAATTTTCTCGTGCTTCTGGGCGCGCTCGAGCATGATTTTCGAGGCGCGGAAGGCGTCACGGCGATGAATGACCGTGACCTTGGTGGCAAAGCGGGTGAGGAACAGGGCTTCCTCCATGGCGGAGTCGCCGCCGCCGACCACGACGATTTCCTTGCCGGAAAAAAGAAGCCGTCACACGTGGCGCAGGAAGACACGCCGTGGCCGATCAGTTGCTGCTCATGCGGCAACCCTAACCAGCGAGCGGAGGCGCCGCTGGCGATGATCAGCGTCTGGGCATGGACCTGATGAACCCCTAGATGGAGCACAAACGGGCGCTGGCTGAGGTCAGCGCTGGTGAGGTGCGCCATGCGATATTCGGCGCCGAAGCGTTCCGCCTGCTTGCGCATGTTTTCGACGAGTTGCGGGCCGAGAATGCCCTCGGGAAATCCGGGGAAGTTTTCGACCAGTGTAGTCATGGAAAGTTGTCCGCCGGGCTCGTGGCCTTCGACGACCAGCGGCTTCAGGTTGGCGCGCGCCGTGTAAAGCGCGGCGGTGTGGCCGGAGCATCCCGACCCGATGATGACGACTTCTCTGGTTTCGCTCATGGATGATTGCCTGGCTGCTGGTTAGATGGCTGAGCTCCGATTTCGATGCAACACCTCAGGGGCTGAAGCCCAACTCTCGTCGGGCTCGAACGGCGCGGCTTGAAGCCGCGCCCTTTCAAAACGGCCGCATTCTTGATCCTAACTTCTTGGTCGCCGTCGGCTATTCTACTTCTTAGTCACCGTCGGCTTCGGAGCCGTGGGCTTGGGAGCGGTCTTTGACTTTGATTCGCTGATGTTGGCCAACTCCTCGGGCACAATTTTTTTCACGTTCAACAGGGCGCGATAGTTGGCCAGCACGTCGGACGCGCTGCGAAACAGCGGCTCGTAGGCGCTCTGATCGATGGCCGCACCGCTGTCGGCGGCGGAGCAACGCGCCAGCGCGATGGAAGGTTTTCCAAAACGTTCCAGCCGGATTCGATTGGCGGGGCTGTTGGACCCGAGCATGGCGTCGGAACTGGTGACGGAAGAGGCGCTGTCTTCGAGCGCGACCTGAATCAGTTCCTTGGGATCGCGCACGTGCAGCACCAGGGTCTCGACCATGTTCGCTCCGTCATTGCTAAAGGAATACTGCACGCTGGCGAAGAGCGCCTGCACGGAAAACTCGCGGCGAATGCGGACGTAGCTCGCCACTGAGGGCTCTCCGGCGACATGGCCGGGCTGCGCGGCCGCAATAAAGCTGGGCAAGTCGGTCAGGGTCGAGCGGCCGCGGCTGACTTCGAAGTCGGCGCTGAACAGCGGTTGCTTGGGAATGCGAGCTAGCGCCGCGGCAATTTCTTTCTGCTCGTCGGCGGAAGGCGTGCATACGTTCAGCATGTTCACCTTTACCTGCGGCTGGGCGGATGGCGGACTGGCGGGTTGCTCCTGGGCCAGAACTGGCAACGCCAACGACGGCGCGAGCAGGGCGGCCCAGAGAATGGAAATCAGGATTCTGGTCACGGCGGAATTCTAAATCAGAAGCATCGAAAAATCTTGCCTGTGAATGCGGCAAAGGATTTCGCCAAGGGCGCAAAGAAAGCCTTAGAATTCATCCATGGCGAATCTGACGTTGGTCTATGGCATGCGGCTGTTGCCGTCTGAGGACGTGGCCGAGGTGGGGCAGGCTCCGGTGAAGCTCAAGAATGGCCGGGAGGCTCACGTCACCATGCACGTGCTTGAAGGCAGCAAGGAAGAGATTGAAAAGCAGTTGCGCACCAGTCTGGAAGCGTTCTTCGACCTTTATCCGGAGATCTAGATCCCGAGATCTTTATCCGGAGGTCTAGCGGCGGCGTGCGCGCCGGCAATGCGCGACATTCGATGGACTGTCATCAGATGGAACAGTCATCCTGAGCGAAGCGAAGGACCCGTGCAGGTGAGCGAGTGCATAAGTCCTTCGCTTCGCTCAGGATGACAAAATCGATGAGCTTACAAACAGCATGCGATGGTCTTATCCAGAATTGCGGCTCCGGTTGATCAAGGCTGGATTGTGGCCGGAAGGCCGCCTGGCGCGACTGGCCTGCTACTTGGCGGGGATGGCCGCGTTGCTGTTCGGGCTGCAGAAATTGCTGGGGATGTTTGCCAGATCATGGGGCGAGCATCTGGGAGGCTGGGTCGGATTCCTTACGCTGGTCGCGGGCGTGCTCTTTTTTATTCTCGTCTTCCGGTGGGTGAAGCGCAGAATCCTGTGGCGGCTGCGGAACCGGCTGATCGTCACTTATGTCTTTATTGGAGTGATTCCGGCGGTGCTGCTGGTCGGGATGGCGCTCATCACACTTTACGGGCTGGCTGGGCAGTTCGCCGTGTTCGTGGTGACTTCCGAAATTCATGCGCAGCTGAGAAGCCTGGAGGCAGCCAACGCCGCGGTGAGCAACGAACTTGCGGCGCATTTGGAGCGGGGAGCGAGTCCGGCCGCGGAATCGCTGGCCGGATTGCGCAAGCGCGATCCCGCCTGGAACCGGCGGCAGGTGTGTGCGTGGTACGGCGACAAGCCGCTGCCGCTCTGCAATGAGTTCCAGGGCGAGTCGCTGGGACTGCCGGGGTTCGTGAAGGGCAAGTTCCGCGACATTGTGCGGGAGCACGATCAACTGCACCTGCGCGTTGTTCCTCGCTTCCCGTGGGATCCAGTAGCTGACCGTGGTGACCAGCGAACCCTTCGACAAAGAACTGGTCGGCAAGATCGCGGCGGATCTCGGCGAGATCACGCTGTACTCTTCGGGAATCCTGCTGGAACAGACGCCTGCGAAGACGCAAAGCACCCCGGCGGGTCAGCGGGTGAGCCGGCCTCCAGGTCGCGAGTCACCGTTCCTTCGCGCCGGAAAAAGCGAAGGGCGGAATCGCGGTCAGTTCCAGCAACCAGGCGGGCAAACCGACGAGCAGGTGCTGCCCCCTACCTTCTCCGGTGGGCGCGTGCCCACCGCAACCGGCAGCTTCGATCGTGAAATTACTTTCGGGACCCCGCTCGCCATCGTCGATTGGAAAACCGGAGTGCAGGCGCCAGTGGGCGCGGTGTTACAGGTGAAGACCCGGCCGGCGATGCTCTTCGGCCAGTTGTTTGCCACGTTTGGAGAGTTCGTGCAGGGCGTGGCATACATCCTGATGGGGGTGGCCATTTTCTTCGCCATCATCGAGCTGATTGCCCTGATCATTGGCACGCGCATGACGCGCACGGTGACGGCGGCGGTGGCGCAGTTGCACGACGCCACCAGACATGTGGACCGCGGCGACTTCAGCCACCGTATCCCGGTGAAATCCAGCGACCAGTTGGCGGACCTGGCGCTCTCGTTCAAT
>CAWDBW010000055.1:0-4900 GCA_963800405.1 uncultured Acidobacteriota bacterium | reverse complement strand
GATTCGATCCTCTGCCCGTAACCTGTAGAGTGACTTCGAAAACTTCTGAAGTGTTCCGCCTGCGCGTTGCCGACGACATCACTCAACTGGTCGGCGAAACTCCCATGTTGCGGTTGAAGCGGCTGGTTCCGGCTGGGTCGGCGGACGTTTTCGCCAAGCTGGAGTACCTGAATCCGGGCGGAAGCGTGAAAGACCGCGCGGCGATTGGGATCATCCGCCGCGCCGAGCAGGAGGGAAAACTCAAGCCCGGCGGCACGATTGTCGAGGCGACCGCGGGCAACACCGGGATCGGGCTGGCGCTGATCGGCGTGAACCGCGGCTACAAGGTAAGACTGTTCGTGCCGGAGCGCTTTTCAGAAGAGAAGGTCACGATCATGCGGGCGCTGGGCGCGGAGGTGTTTCGCACGCCGGATGGCGAGGGCATGCAGGGCGCCATCCGTGAGGCCAAAAAACTGGTCGCCACCGACCCCTTGGCATTCATGGCTGGACAGTTCGAGAATCTGGCCAATCCTGACTATCACTACGAGACCACGGCGCACGAAATTTTCGAGCAGATGGAAGGTCGAGTCGATGCGGTTGTGCTGGGTTGCGGCACCTGCGGCACTTTTTCTGGAATCGCGCGCTATCTGAAAGAAAAATCGCCGGCCGTGCTAGCGTTCGCCGTCGAGACGCAGGGTTCGACGCTGGGCGGTGGGCAGCCGGGGCCGCATAAAGTGGAAGGGATTGGCACCAGCTTCACTCCGAAAACATTTGACGCTCGGTGTGCGATGAAGTGATGATGGTGACGGATGACGACGCCTTCGGTATGGTGAAGTCGCTGGCGGCGCGGGAAGGAGTGTTGGCGGGATCGAGCGGCGGGGCGGCGGTTTTTGCGTCGCTGAAAGTGGCGAAGAAGTTGGGCGCGGGCAAGCGCGTGGTGACCATCATTCCGGATTCGGCGGAACGGTATCTCTCGAAGAACATTTTTGAGGGCGGCATCTAGAGCCGCCGGCCTTTGGGGCTTCGAATCTCGCAGATAACATTCATGAAAAAAAACAAAAGGAATAGAGAACCAGGTTTTGCTACGCGCGCCATTCACTGCGGACAGGAGCCCGATCCGTTGACGGGCGCCGTCACAGTGCCGATCTATCCCACGTCGACGTACGTGCAGCAAGGGATCGGCGAGAACAAGGGATACGAATATTCGCGCGTATCGAATCCTACGCGCGCGCGGCTGGAAGAAAATCTGGCTGCGCTGGAGGGCGCCGTGGCGGCGCGCGTATTTGGCAGCGGCATGGCGGCGATCAATGCGATCGTGAGCATGCTGAAATCCGGCGATCACGTGGTGTGCGGCAACGATTTATACGGAGGAACGCCGCGGCTGTTCAACCAGGTGATGACCAACTTCGGGCTGGAGTTTTCCTACGTCGATACGTCCGACGCGGAAAATGTCGAGCGCGCCATCCGCAAGAATACGCGCATGGTCTACGTGGAGACGCCGACGAATCCGCTGATGCGGATGAGCGATCTGGCGGCCATCAGCCAGATCTGCCGCCGGCAAGAAAGTTCTGCTGGTCGTCGACAACACGTTCATGTCGCCCTATTTTCAGCAGCCGCTGGCGCTGGGCGCGGACATGGTGGTGCACTCGACGACGAAATTTCTGAACGGCCACAGCGACGGCCTGGGCGGCGTGGTGATGTGTGCCCGAAGCAGGAACACGCCGACAAGTTGGCGTTTCTGCAGAAGGCGGCGGGTGCGATTCTTTCTCCGTTCGAATGCTGGCTGGTGCTGCGCGGAGTGAAAACGCTGGCCGCGCGCATGGAGATTCACGACCGCAGCGGACGCATCGTCGCCGATTTTCTGTCGAAGCACAAGAAAGTGAAGGCGGTTTTCTATCCGGGGTTGGCGGATCATCCGCAGCATGCGCTGGCGCAAGCGGCAGATGACGCGGCTTCGGCTCGATGATCACATTCGAAACTGGCTCGCTGAAGAATGCCAATAAGATGCTGAAGAGAGTGCGCGTCTGCTCGCTGGGCGAGTCGCTGGGCGGAGTCGAGACGCTGATCTCGCATCCGGCGACCATGACGCACGCCGCGCTGGGCGTGAAAGGCCGCAAGGCGATCGGCATCACCGACGGCCTGGTGCGCATTTCCGTGGGCATCGAGGATGTGGACGATATTCTCGACGATCTGGATCAGGCGCTGAAGGCGATCTAGACAGAACCTTTGCCACGGATTTGCGCGGATGAGCCATGCCGCCTACGACTACAAATCTGTGCTCCGTACGCACCGACTCTGCGAGCCACTGCAAGATATGCAGAACTGCCATCTTCGATGCGATGCGCGATGCACTCCGGCAGATCGTACGAGTGCAATTCGTCGAATCGCGTCGCGCACTGCGGGAAATCTTTCATGCGGTGGTCTTGATGAGCAGCAGCCATTCCGGGCTCGATTCCACCTTGCCTTGCCAGCGGTAGATCGATTCAATCTGCGGCACGATGTTTACGCAGGCGGCGAGGTGGTGTCTCGACCAGATGGTGGGCGATGGTTGCGGGCTTCGTCTTCGGACCCGGCGGTGGACAGGACGATTCTTTTGTCAGTCATATAAAATCACACGTTGGCTTTCGGCGGTCAGCTCTCAGCTTTCAGCTACCAACTGGTCGACGGAGAGCTTAGCATCTCGTTGCCCTGGAATGAGGTTGAATATGCTCACGCAAATCAAGTTTGGCACATCGGGCTGGCGGGCGGTCATGGCCGAGGAGTTTACGTTTGCCAACGTGCGGCGCGCGGTGGGCGGCATTGCGCGCTATGTGGCCGCGCAGAAGGCGAAGGGAGCACGGGTGATTGTGGGACGCGATCCGCGATTTCTGGGTGAGACCTTCTGTTCGATGGCCGCGGAGATTTTGGCGGCGCATGGGATCGTGCCGCTGGTGGTGACCGAGCCCGCGCCCACTCCGGCGTTTGCCCATGCCGTGATTCAGAACAAGGCCGATGGCGTCATCAATTTCACGGCCTCGCACAATCCTCCGGAATACAACGGAATCAAGTTCTCCACGCCGGACGGCTGCCCGGCGTTGCCGGAAGTGACGAAGAAGATCGAAGCGGAAATTGTTGCCGGAGATCAGCGCCCCATCCGATAAAGCTTCCGGCGCGCTCCGGTGCAGCTCGGCTCCGCAGCCCACGAGAATCTTGATCCTAAGCCCGCGTACTTGAAACGCCTGGCCGAGATCGTCGACCTGGATGTGATTCGCAAGGCGAACCTGCGCGTGGCCTTTGATCCCATGTGGGGATCGGCGCGCGGATATTCCGACGAATTGCTGCGAGGTGCCGGCGTGCAGGTAGCCACCGTGCATGACTACCGCGATGTGCTGTTCGGCGGACATGCGCCCGAGCCCGACGATCATCTGCTGGAAGATTTGCGGAAGAAGATGCGCGAGACCGGAGCGCAGATCGGCATTGCGACCGACGGCGACGCCGATCGCTTCGGCATCGTCGATGCCGACGGAACTTTCTTGCAGCCGAACTATGTGATCGCACTGCTCTTTGATTATCTGGTCGAGAGCCGGGGATGGAAGAACGGCGTCGCCAAGTCGGTGGCGACGACCAATCTGATCAACGCGCTGGCGCAGAAATCATGACGTCGAGCTGTACGAGACTCCGGTGGGATTTAAGTACATCGGCGAACTGATCATGCAGGACAAGATCGCGATTGGCGGGGAAGAGAGCGCAGGACTGTCGATCCGGCATCATGTTCCGGAGAAAGATGGAGTGCTGGCCGGCCTGCTCTGCTGTGAAGCCGTGGCGCGCCGGGGCAAGTCGCTGGGCGAACAATTGAAGGCGCTATGTAACCAAGTTGGTTCCTATTATCCGGAACGGCAGAACTTCCGCTTGACGCCCGAGGTCAAAGCGAAGTTCACTGAGAAGCTGCGGTCTGATCCGCGGGAGTTCTGCGGCCATCCGGTCGGCCAGGTGGTCCGCACCGACGGATTGAAGCTGGTGTTCACCGACGGGTCGTGGGTTTGCTACCGGCTGTCGGGAACCGAGCCGGTGGTGCGCGTCTACACCGAAGCGCGCAGCCAGAAAGGCCTGGAGAAGCTGAGTACGGCCGCGAAGCACTGGATTTTCGAGTGACAGCGTTTTCAGGAAATTCTTGAAGTTCTTATTGTGAAGCCCTTTTCTAAAATCGCGAGATTCCCGCGCCCGGAGGATGGCCTGCGCGCAGTGGTCGATCGTGCGCCGCAGGCGGAGGCACTGGCTGCCTCGTGGATTGAGCGCGCGCGGCCGCTGGCGGTGCGGATTTATGGATTGCGGCGGCGCATCGCCACCATCACTGTAACAGTGCTGGCGGTGTTGTTGTTCATCCATGTACTGTTCGGCGCGAACGGGATGGTGGTCTACAAGCAGAAGCGCGCCGAGTACGAGGCGTTGCAGAAGCAGATCGCGCAGGTGCAGCAGGAGAACGAGCGCTATACCCAGCAGATTCAGGGCTTGAAGAGCGACGCGAAGTCCATTGAAAAAGAAGCGCGCGAACAGCTGGGATACGCCAAGCCGGGAGAGTATGTGTACGTCCCGCCGACGCCTGCCAAACCCGCGCCGTCCGCCAATCACTCCGCGAAAAAATAATCCGCCAGTTTTTATTGAGAGTACAACTTCTGAGCGCGGGTCGTGCCAACCGGCTGACAACCTCTTCGGTCGCCTGTGGTATATTTCGGATGCCTCATTTTTCACAACCGAGCGGAGATTGCTGCTCCCGAACGATGGCCAGGATCTTCGAAGCGCTGTGGATGCTTGCGGGGTGGGACCGCAATCTGAAATTCAAAAGGAGAAAATAGGCCATGAGAAAAGTTCTGGTGATTTGTCTTGCGTTCTGTTTCGTGAGCAATACGTAATTCTCTGAACCAGGCGTTACAGTAAAAATGAG
>CAWDBW010000054.1:0-6523 GCA_963800405.1 uncultured Acidobacteriota bacterium | reverse complement strand
ACTTTCCGGCGCAAAATTGATTGAATAACTTCTTTGGTTCCTTTGTCCTTGCGGCGCGTTCTGTGCAAGAGCGTACGAAAGTGAGACAGCTGATCCAGGTGTGCGAAGCAGCAATCCACGGCGGTTGATTATGGAGAGCCCCGATGCGATGAACCTGCTGCGAAATTCCTCCGAACATTTTCAAATATTCCTAAAAGAGTCTTGACTGATCTTGCGATATATGTATCATCTGTATAGATGACACGCAAGGAAATCATTCGACGGCGCGATAAGCTCGCCTCCAGTCTTTCGGACATGGGGAGGTGCTCCGCGGCTCGCTGTTGGAGCGCAACATTCGCCACAGTGCCGGTCGCTGCCAGCGGTGCGATGGCGGCGGCGGACACCCGGTCTCGGTTCTCGCCATCGGTTATCCTGGAGGCCGAATGCACCAAATCAGTCTGCGTAAAGAGCAGGCTGCGCAGGTGAAGCAGTGTCTGGAGAACTATTACAGCCTGAAAGCGGCGCTGGAAGAGATCTGCGAACTCAACCAGCAGCTGTTGCGGAGCGGCGGCGAAGACAGGAGAAGAACGGGGGTGGGCAATGATCCTCTCCGCCGTTCGGGCCAGCGCAGTTTCGCCGAAGGTCTCATCGCAGAAGAAATCGAGGATCTGTGGGAGCCCTGGATGCGCCAGGCCGACAGGGTGCTGGAAGATGAGCAACTGGTCAGCGCGGTGTATGAGGCTCTGGTGAAACGCCACGCGAAGAGCCGCACCCGCGGACGGCTGGGAACGCCGGCCGAAATCGTTCTCCGCATGCTGTTGCTTAAACACCTCCGAAACTGGACCTTCGATGCCGTCGAGCGGGAGGTACGAGCCAATCTTCTGTATCGGGAATTCACGCGCGTGGGCGGGGGCAAGGTGCCCGACGCCAAAACACTCGGCCGTCAGGCGCGGGCTCTGGGGCCGGAAGTGGTCAAACAGATTCATCGGCGCATGGTGGAGTTGGCGGTGGAGAACAAGGTTGTGCAGGGACGCAGGATGCGCGTGGATACGACCGTGGTCGAGACCAACATCCATTACCCGACCGACAGCACTCTGCTCGGCGACGGCACGCGTGTGCTGACGCGGCTGATGAACAAGGTTTCGGCGATCGCCGGAACGACGGGGACGAAACTGCGCAATCGCATGCGCAGTGTGGGTCGGCGCGTCATGGAGATTGCTCGCGCCGCGCGAATCAAGGGCGAGAAAGGCAGAGAGAAACTGGTGCCGATCTATCGTAAACTGTTGGCCATCACAGGCAGGGTCGTCGCCCAGGCTAAACGTTTCTCGGCCGAAATCGCCGGTGGTGTGAAGCGCGTACGGGGGCTGCAGAAGCGTGCGGCGCTGGAGAACCTGAAGAGCAAAATCGATACCATGGTGTCGCGGACGCAGCAGGTGGTGAGGCAGACCAAAGCGCGAATCTTCGGTGGTAACGAGCATTTTGAAAGCAAGCTCCTGAGTGTGTTCGAGACATCGACAGAAGTGATCCGCAAGGGTAAGGCAAGCAAGCCCACGGAGTTCGGCAAAATGGTGAAAATCCAGGAAGCCGAAAATCAAATCGTGATCGATTTCGAAGTCTACGATAAGAAGCCGAACGACAGCGATCTGTTGATCCCCTCCATCAAAACTCATCAGGAGCTTATGGGGCGCACTCCTCATCTGGTCGCCGGCGATGCCGGATTCTACTCAGCAAAGAATGAGGCCGAAGCCCTGAAACTGGGAGCAAAAAGTGTTTCCGTTCCGAACCGCTCCACCACGAGCGCCGTCCGGCGGCAGCACCAGAAGAAGCGCTGGTTCAAGAAGGGCCAGAAATGGAGAACCGGATGCGAGGGCAGAATCAGCCTGCTCAAACGGCGGCATGGACTGACCCGATCACGCTACAAAGGTCCGGAAGGAATCGTGCGATGGGTCGGATTCGGAGTGATCGCCGATAACCTCATCAACATAGGCCGCTTGAGGAGCACACCAGCTGATTGATTATTCACTCTGACGCCCGATCCCATTTCTTCAAGCCCGCCGCGCACCCCGGCGGGTCCTCCTTTTGGTGCCAACTCAGCCTTTTTGGGAAACTGGATTTTGCGCCGGAAAGTAGCTAGACCGGGCTCGGGCTCTTCAATTCGCCGGTAGCCCGCATGGCGAATTCCTGGGCTCGGATGGATTCGCAATCGATCGATAGGCAAGTTCCGAGTTGGTCGAAACCTTTGTCCCACCGCGGCCTGTCATTTTGACTGAGGGCCGTGAGCGCGTAACTTGATGTACGCAGAATCTCATTCCAGATGTTCTGCGCCTGCCAAAGATTCCGCTCAAAGGGCAGCTCAGCTAGAGTCCGGCCCAGTGTCAGCGCCCGGTCGAGCATCTCCAGCGAGCCAGACGACATTTCAAGCTCCACCATGGCTCGTTTCATGCGCTGGTCGGCAATATAAGAGAGCGTGGTGGTTTCCAGCGGTATCTGGTCACCCTTGGCCAGTTGGATGAACGAGCGCAGCATGGCCTGGTCGACCGGGTCCGCTTCCAACGCCCGCCGCAGTCCCGCATTGACTGCGAATCCTGCGGCCAGGGTGAGCGCCGGCGGCTTAGGTAATCCGGCCTGCGAAAGATAATGCAGCAGGCTGGCATGGTCTTCGTAAATAGTGGTGAGCGAGTTTTCGATATCCCAGAGTGTGGAGTTCAGGATGAGCCGCACAATGCGGCGCTGCTCATCTGTAAAGAGCGATGTAAGCGAATAGTCGACATGCCCGTAATAGCGGTCGAGGAGCCGAATCACCTCAGGGAAATAAGCGCGCTGCACCTGCTCTGCCGCCTGCCTCGAAAAAGCATCGAATTCGGCCGCGTCCCTTTCCTCGAAAGACTTTACGGCAGCCGTGATGTTCTGATCGCCAAAATGCAGAACCGCAAACGAAAAGCTCTGCTGCTGGCCGGTAATGCCGCTGGAGATGTGGGCGCGGCCCAACGCCAGCCGTCCCCGTCCGGATGTGTAGATCTCGTGGGAGATGCGGTGGACGTGGTAGCAGAACAGATCGGTCTCCTCGGCAAAAGAGGAAAAAACGGAGCTGATGGCATAATGCGCCGCCACCTGTTCCAGTCCCAGCTTCATGGTGGCCACGCATTCCTTGTAGATCTGCGCTCCGTCCCCGGCGCTTTCCACATTGGACCGGGCTTCAGCCAGGCGCGCCAGAAATGCAGGTTCCAGTCCGTCGGCCAGGCCGCCAAAAACTTCCTGCGCCAATTGAATCACGCGCGCAGCGTAAGCGATGATCTGCACCGTCTCGATGCCTGAGATATCGTCGAAAAACCAGCCGCAGCTGGTGTACATGAGCTGCGCGTGCCGCTGCATCTCCATCAGCTCCAACGCCCGGACGCGTTCTGCTTCGGTAAGCAGGTGGCTCTCATGGGCGCGGAAAAACCGATCGGTGGACTCCGGGCTGCGGTCTAGGATTACGTCGATGTAGCTGTTGCGTGCCGCCCATACATCCCGGAAGAGCCTGCTGCCTTCCTGCCCCGTAAGCGGGGCCACGGCGTCGCGAAGCTCGTCAAGGGCCTTGCGCAGCGGGGCCCTCCAAGCCTGGTGGAACCCCGGCTTGCCGCCGTTGCAGCCGCAATCGGAGCGCCAGCGTTCCACCCCGTGCACGCAGCTCCACGAAGTGTTTTCAACGATTTCGCACTCGTACTCCGGTGGAAACTGCTCAGAAAGCTGCCGTAGTTGGCCAGCTTCACCGTCTTGTCGTCCTCCAGCAGCCGCAGGGCGTAAGCCAGCGCCATTTCGCCGTACTTGTGATGGTGACCGTAGGACTCACCGTCGGTGGCCACGTGAACCAGTTGCGGCTGGCTGCTGTCTTTGAACCCTGCTTTCAATCGTGCCGCGAAATTCTCCCCGGAATTCAGCAAACCCTCAAAAGCAATGGCTCGCGAAGCCGGTCCGTTGTAAAAAAACACGGCAATCGAGACACCGGAGTCGAAGCGCATCAGGTACGGGCGGGTCGAATCCACAGTGGCATCGGGAGTATCGCTCCAATCCGATCCCTCCTTGAAGGAGCGAACGCGCTTGCACTGGTGCGGGGCGAGCAGGGTGAACTTGAGGCCGTGCTGCGCCAGCAGTTCAAGTGACTCGATGTCGACCGCGGTCTCCGGCAGCCACATGCCTTCAGGCGGTTTTCCGTAGTGATGGGTGTAATCGGCGAGTCCCCAGCGAATTTGCGTAATGCGGTCGCTCGTATTGGCCAGCGGCATGATGATGTGGTTGTAGATCTGCGCCATGGCCGAGCTGTGGCCGCGAAAAGTCTGCCGGCTTCGCCGCTCGCCATCCAGGATCATGCGGTGTGTACGCGGAGCGTTGTCCTTGAGCCAGTTCAGCAGGGTCGGCCCGAAATTGAAGCTCATGCGCGCGTAGTTATTCACTATGCGCGTGATCTGATTCTTGATGTTGACGATGCGCGCCGCGCCATTGGTCGCGTAGCACTCCGCGCAAATGCGCTCGTTCCAGTCGTGATAAGGCGCGGCCGAGTCCTGAATCTCAACGGTTTCCAGCCAGGGATTCTCGCGGGGCGGCTGGTAAAAGTGACCATGAATGCAGACGAATCGCTTACTTGAGGCCATGAACCATCCCAATGCACGTCGGCATTGCGAGGCAATGCCCACCCGTTTTGCTTATTCTAGGCCGACGCGGCGGCCCGTCGCTTTGCGGTTTCACAATCTCCGATCGTTTTTCGGTTCGTTTCAGCCGGATATGAACGCTTATCGGCTCGGGAAAGATCGGTCGTCCGTACTACGTTCCGCTCGAGCGCCCTGCAGCGGGCGTCCCCTTTGCCAGGTCACACGCCCGCCACAAGTACCAGCTGGCCACGGACCGGAACGGCGCCCAGCGTTTTCCCCTTCTGATCATCACTTCAGGTTTGGGCAAATCTTTGGCTTCGAAAACGCGAGCCTTCGGTTTGTGCTGAAATGTAAGTGCAAACCCTTTGCGGACCCCGTAGTCGGTCACCGGCAGCACATCCGGCCGACCCATTCTGAAAATGAGCAGCATCTCGACCGTCCAGCTGCCGATGCCGCGAACCGCGGTGAGCCGTTCGACAATTTCGGCATCCGTCATCTTCTTGATCGCCGCGTGCGTGGGTACTGTGCCATCGAGTGTTCGAAGCGCCAGGTCACGAAGGGCTTTCACCTTGTTCCCGGAAACCCCAGCGGCTCGCAGCGGTTCGTCGGGAGTGTCGAGAAGAAGCTGGGGAGCGGGGTCACCCCAAAATACTCGCGCACGCGGCGATGTATGGTAGCCGCTGCTTTGCCGTGCAGCTGCTGGTAGAGAATCGACTCCAGCAGCGATTCGAACGGCGAAGGCGCCGGGGCAAGCCGAAGCGTGAATGGGCCGGCGCGGTCGATTAGCGCAGCGAGCTTCGGATCGTTCGCGCGAAGGTGTGCAACAGCCTCGTCAGGATCGAAGGGGAGCCTGCGGCTGCGGCCGTTGTGAATCATAGGTCAACAGTGTACCCGCTTCCAATGGGTTACCGTAGTGCTCCGCGCGGCGCACTGGCTCGCCACATGCCTGTACCATCGAAAGAGGACAAAACGGGAGTAAGCCATGAAGATGCGGCCAGGAACACAAACAGGATTTCTGCTTTGCGGCAAGGAATGGACGGATGGCGAGACACTGGAAGTTCGCTCGCCCTGGGACCAGGGACTCGTGGGGAGAGTGACTATGGCATCGCGGGCGGATGCGCGCCAAGCGGTGAACCACGCCGCCGCCAGCATGCGCAGAACGCGCGCCCTGCCCCGCTGGAAGCGCCGCGACATTCTGGAGGACGTTGCCGCCTCCCTGATCGAGCAGAAAGACCGGTTTGTGCAGCTCATTGTTGCCGAGGCAGGCAAACCGATCCGGTTTGCGCGGGCCGAAGTGGATCGGGCAGTCGTGACCTTCAAAACTGCCGCCGAAGAGGCTGCCCGCCTTGGAGGCGAAAGCCTTCCCCTGGATCTGAGTGAGGGTAACGAGGGCCGCTGGGGCCTTGTTCAGCGTTTTCCCATCGGGCCCGTTCTTGCGATCACTCCGTTCAATTTTCCTCTCAATCTGGCGGCACACAAGGTTGCCCTGGCTCTCGCCGCAGGGTGCCCGGTGATTTTGAAGCCCGCACCGCAAACGCCCTTTACCGCCCTGGCACTGGGAGAGATCATTTTGAAGTCCGGCTGGCCCAACGAAGCTCTCGCGGTGCTGCCGCTGGACAATGCCGACACCGCGTGGCTGGCCGAGAAGGAAGATCGCATCAAGCTGATGAGCTTTACCGGTTCGGCTAACGTGGGTTGGGAGCTGAAGGCCCATTCGGGTCGCAAGCGGGTGCTTCTTGAGCTGGGTGGAAATGCTGCGTTGATAGTCCATGGGGACTGGCTTGATCTGGAAGGCGCAGCCTTGCGGACGGCGCATGCAGCCTACAATTTCGCGGGCCAGTCGTGCATCAGTGTGCAACGTGTTTTTGTTGACCGCGCCTCTTCCAGACTTTCCTGTGGAAGGTAGTCGAATTAAC
>CAWDBW010000053.1:0-5640 GCA_963800405.1 uncultured Acidobacteriota bacterium | reverse complement strand
TATCTGGTGGCGCCGCTTGAGCCGATTACGTATTGCTGTACGAGGCGGGCCGCTTTGCCGAAGCGAAGCTTGGGCCACAACTTCATCTGCTCGACGACGGATTTCAACACCGGGCTCTGGCGCGCGATTTCGACATCGTGTTAGTCACGCCGCAGGATGCGAACGACCGATTGCTTCCCGCAGGGCGTCTGCGAGAGCCGCTGGCTTCTCTGGGGCGCGCGGATGCGGTCGTGCTGGCCAGCGGAGCTTCGGCAGAGTCATTTCCATTGCAGGCCAAACTGGTGTGGCGCGTGCGCCGTGGCATTGTGACGCAGAATGTTCCGCCGCGGCCGGTGGTTTTTTGCGGCATCGCGCGGCCCCGGAATTTCGTTTTACAACTGCGCGCGGCCAACATTGAGCCCGTGGCTGAGGCTTTCTATCGCGACCACCATGCTTACCGCGAGGGGGACGTACGCGAACTCCTTGAACTGAAGCGCAAGAGCGAGGCCGGAGGGTTCGTTACCACAGAGAAGGATGCGGTGAATCTGGGAGGATATCTGACGGCGCTGGAGCCTCTCGCGATCGTGCCGGTGAAAATGGAGCTGGCGGACGCAGCTAACGCCGTCGATACCATGCTGCGCAAGATTGACGAACGAAGGCGCGGGGCGTGAGAGAATCTGTTTTGTACTTGCCGTAGCGAAGCTGAGACAGGCGCACTTCTCGCAAAGAATGCGAGAAATGGGGGACCCACTGTGATTTGTCGCCAACATGACCAAGCATCTTAAAGAAGCCGACCGGCTGAAAAAGATTCTCGACACGTTCCCGAAACTCACGGTGACGGTGCTGGGTGATCTAGTCGCGGACGAGTTTGTGTTTGGCGAGATTTCGCGCGTGTCGCGCGAGGCTCCAGTGCTGATCCTGAAGCATCGCGAGCGCACCGTCGTGCCGGGCGGGGCCGCCAATGCCGCGAATAACCTGGCGGATCTGGGAGTGAACGTTCTCCCGGTCGGCGTCGTAGGAGACGACGAGCCGGGACGGATGCTGCTGAAATATTTTCGCCACAAGCGAATCACCGTCAGCGGCGTACTCAAGGACAAAAGTTACACCACGATCACGAAGACCCGGATTCTGGCCGGCATGACGCACACGGCACGGCAGCAGGTGGTGCGCGTGGACCGCGAGCCACAGGAACCGCCGAACCATCATCTGACGCGGGAGCTTTATCTGGCGGCAAGGAATTACGCGCAGGCGTCCGATGCGCTGCTGGTGTCAGATTACGGTTATGGCGCGGCCACTCCTGCGATCGTGAGCGCTCTGCAGGAAAAGGGCAAGGTAGGAGCGTTGCCCATCGTCGTGGATTCGCGCTACCGCCTGCTGCAATATGCGGGTGCGACGGCGGCAACTCCGAACGAGCCCGAAGTAGAAGAGGCTCTGGGCGTTCGAATCGGGCAGGAGTGGAACAAAGTCATGGCTGCGGGCGAGCAAGTCATGGCGCGCATGAAGCTGCAGTCGCTGGTGATCACGCGCGGGCGCGACGGCATGGCCGCCTTTGATCATAAGCACAAGCCGGTGGATATTCCGATTTTTGGGTCCGACCAGGTGGCGGATGTGACCGGCGCGGGCGACACCGTGATAGCCGCATTCACGGCCGCGCTGGCTGCGGGAGCAACCACGGAAGAGGCGGCGCAACTGGCCAACTACGCGGGCGGAATTGTGGTCATGAAACGCGGCACGGCAACGGTTTCGCGGGAAGAGTTGCTGCAAGCGATTGACCGGACGCCACCCGCGACGCGGCCGCATTGAACGTACAAGATTGCACATACCAGAGTGAACCTACACACTTGGACGCACACAGTAAAATCTTGAGCCGTGAAGAGCTCCGCGAATGCGTGGAGATCTGGCGGCGCGCGGGCGAAGGCATCACGCTGGCGAACGGCGCGTTCGATTTGCTGCATGTGGGCCACGTGCGCTACCTGCGCGGAGCCAAGGCGCTGGGCGGCCGGCTGGTGGTGGCCGTCAATTCCGATGAATCGGTGCGGGCGCTCAAGGGCGAGGGCCGGCCGGTCACGCCTGCCGGGGAGCGCGCTGAAATTGTGGCTGCATTGGCTGACGTGGATGCCGTCGTAATTTTCCCTGAGCTCGACGTGCGGGCGATCATTCGCGAGATTCGTCCGGACGTGCAGGCCAAGGGCACCGACTACACTGCCGACTCCGTTCCGGAACGCGAAGTGGTCGCGGAGTATGGCGGACGCGTCGCTATCGTCGGCGATGCCAAGGATCACTCCACCAGCGAAATCATCAGCTCGCGCATCAGTCGCTCGCAGTTCTCGTCGCAGTTCAAATCGAGGAAATCTTGAGTGCCAGCGACGGCAGCGAAGCGAATGTCGAGCGCGGGGGCGTCGAGAGCCTGCTGATTGTCCGCTTGAGTGCGATGGGAGACGTCATCCACACGCTGCCCGCAGCGCAGGCTCTGCGCCAGTCATTTCCCAACGCAATGATCGGGTGGCTCATCGAAGAGCGCTGGGCCGAACTTCTATGTGCGCCAGGAACACCGCGGCGCGGGCCGCGGTCGGCGCAGCGTCCATTGGCGGATTGGGTTCACGCCGTCAGCCTGACCGGGTGGGGAAAGTCGCTGTCTTCCATCTCGACTCTGCAGCAGATCGCGAGAACCTGGAACGATGTGCGCTCGGTGCACTACGACGTCGCGGTCGATCTGCAAGGAGCGATAAGGTCGGCGGTGCTGGCCCGCTGGTCGGGGGCGCGAACAGTGTATGGAGCGGCCGAGCCGCGCGAGTCTCCCGCAAGTTTGTGGTACACGCGGAGAGTGGTCGCTCACGGAGCGCATGTGGTTGAGCAGAATTTTTCCGTCGCTGAGGCGGTTGCTGAACGGAAGCTGACGTTGCAACCGGTCGAGCTTCCGCGTGACCTTGAGGTCGAGCAGCGAGTCGAGCAGCGGTTGGCGGAAGAGGGCCTCGGCCCATTCGCGATTCTGAATCCCGGGGCAGGTTGGGGAGCGAAGCGCTGGCCGGCCGAACGTTACGGCTGCGTGGCGCGGGCTTTGGCCAGGGACGGAATACGCGCGATTGTGAACTACGGTCCGGGAGAAGAGGGTTTGGCGCGCGAGGCCGAGGCTGCGAGTGAAGGCGCTGCCAGGTTGATGAAGTGCTCGATCACCGAGTTGATCGCACTCACCCGGCGGGCGCGGCTTTTTATTGGAGGCGACACGGGGCCGACGCATCTGGCAGGGGCGTTGCAGGTGCCGGTCGTGGCGATTTTCGGGCCGACGGATCCGGCGCGCAACGGGCCCTATCGAAGCAGCGACGGAGCTCGCAGCCTTGTGTTGCGGAATCCGGCAAGTCCGACGACTCACGCGCGGCGGTCGCAAGCGGACCAGGGCTTGCTGGAGATCAGCGTCGATCAGGTTGTGGACGCGGCGCGGCGGTTGCTTGCCGCGGGAGAGAGCGGCGGACGAGAGTCTCCGCCCCACACGGGCGGCGCACATGGCTGAGGGGTCGCGCCGCAATTGGTCAAAGACGGCGCGCCGCATCCGCGTGCCGCTGGGCTTCGCGTTTGCGGTGCTGTACTTCTGGTTGGCGCGGCCATCCGGAAGGTCGCTCGCGTACGGCGCGATTTTGATCGTGCCCGGGCTGTTGATTCGCGCACTGGCCTCGGGGCACGTGCGCAAGAACGAAGCGCTGGCGACTTCGGGGCCGTATGCTTACACGCGAAATCCGCTCTACCTTGGTTCGTTGCTGATTAGCGTGGGATTTGCCATGGCGGCGCGCAGTTGGTGGGTGGGCATCGTTCTGGTGGCAATGTTTTTCGCCATTTATCTTCCAGTGATCCGGGACGAGGAAGCCTACCTGCGGCAAAAGTTTCCCGAGTTCGAGAAATATTCGCGGCAAGTGCCCAGGATGTTGCCAAGGATGTTTCCCAAGGCTGAGCGGCGGTCTTGCGAGGAACAGCCGGCCGATGGCTTCTCTCTGGATCTGTACTGGAAGCATCGCGAATACAATGCGCTGCTGGGAGCGCTGGCCATGGTCGCGGGGCTGATCGTGAAAATGATATTGCTTCGCCGATAGGCGTCGCGGGCGGAGGCGAATTCTGCGGGGAATTATTTTATCTGGACGAGTTCTGGCGGGGCCTGTGCCGGGACCGCCGGAGCGGGATGCTGCGGGGCGCGCCAGGAATCGAAGATAGAAATCTGGTGCACGCACGAAACGGTGCAGTGCGGGGCACAGGATTTCTCGGTGAGATATTCGCGGCGCAGGTCGTCGCGCGTGTAGGTGGAGAGCGGAACTCCGGGATAGCCGCGCTGCTGCGAGCAGTAGTGGACGAGTCCGTCCTCGCAAATGTAGAGATAGCGGCCGCCGGCGCGGCAGCGCCAGTCGTTGGGCAGGCCTTTCGCGATGTTGTCCTGAAAGGCGTGGATGCGGGTGAAGCTGCTTTTTTCCAGCGCCTGCATTTCGTGATAGATGCGGCGCTCTTCGTCTCCCAGCGGCTGCAGTTGGCCGCTGCCGTCGTGAATGATCCCGATGGTCGAGGTGAATCCCAGTTCAATCGCACGCTTGCCGATGACCAGCGCATCCTGCGGATGGGCAATACCGCCGCCCACCACGGAATTAATATTCACGTGAAAGTCGGCGTGCTCGGCCAGCAACTGCAGTTTCTTGTCGAGAACTTTCAAACTTTTCTTCGAGACTTCGTCGGGATTCACGTTGTCGATGGAGATCTGCAGCCACTCCAGTCCCGCACGATTGAGGCGCTGAATGCGCTCGGCGACCAGCAGATATCCGTTGGTGATGAGTCCGGCAATCATGCCGTTGGCGCGGATGCGGCGGATCACGTCGTCGAGTTCGGGATGCATGAGCGGCTCGCCGCCGGAAATGGTCACGACCGCGGTGCCGAGCGAGCCCAGCTTGTCGATGCGGCGGTACATTTCGTCGATCGGCACCGGCTTCGAAAAATCGTCGAACTATGAAGAGTCGGATCCGCCGCCACTTGCGTCGTCGAGGCCAGGGGAGACGGCCGCGAGGAGCGTGCGGAGGCCGAGGTGGGCGCGGTGCGCCGGATGTGGAGCTCATCGGTGCGGCGCCCGTTCGGCGCGCGGAGCACGATGTTCGAGACGACGTCGAGCACGTAGACGCGCTCGGCCTCGGCGAAGTGATAGTTCACGGGCACGATGCCCGTCGGGCCGTCTTCGTACGGAACCGGCAGCGCTGCGATCGCCGTCGACGCCGGCGGCAGCTCGACGTACGTGTGGGCGAAGTCGTGGCAGACGCGCCGCGGCCGCAGATAGTCCGGGCCCTGCACGGCGTAGCCGTCCGTCTGCGTCGAGCAGGCCGCGGCCATCGTCTGCTCGAGGGTCGGCGGAGGCGGCGCAGGGCGAGGCGAGCGAGTGCGTTGGGCGCGCTTCTCGTCGTCGAAGCGAAACGTCACGTAGGTCGGCCGACTGTCGCTCGTCGAGACGAACATGAGGTGATAGGCGTGGCCCGTGTTGCGGCCGTACACCACGAAGTTCGCGTGCAGCCCGGGGACCATCGGCTCGACGGTGAGCTGCGGCGTTGCGCCCGACGCGGAATCGTTGTCAGAGTAGGCGTGCTGCGGGTTCCACTGCGCCGGCGCGCTATGGAAGCCGTCGCCGAGGACCTCGCCCGGCGC
>CAWDBW010000052.1:0-42078 GCA_963800405.1 uncultured Acidobacteriota bacterium | reverse complement strand
GCGGACTGTGGAATCGCATGTGGAAGACGCGAAGGCGCGCGGGGCCGGATTCTGGCGGGCGGCCAGCGACTGCCGGAACTGGGAGCGAATTTCTATGCTCCCACGGTGCTGGCCGGCGTGACTCACGAAATGCGCATCATGCGGGAAGAAACTTTCGGCCCGGTGCTGCCGATCATGCCCTTCGACAATGACGACGAAGTCGTCCGCCTCGCCAACGATTCCGAATACGGATTGGCGGCCAGCCTCTGGACGCACGACTCGCAACGCGGCGAGCGCCTGGCGCGCCGCATCCACGCCGGTACCGTCATGGTAAACGATGTGATCTCATGCTTCGGCATCAGCGAAGCTCCGCACGGCGGCGTGAAGTCCAGCGGCATCGGCCGCACCCACGGACGCTTCGGGCTCGAGGAAATGGTCCGGATGAAGTATCTCGACATCGACCGCATGCCGGGGATGAAGAAAGTCTGGTGGCACGGTTACGGCGAAAGCTTCCGGCGGCAGATGGAGGGCTTTCTCGATATGCAGTTCGGGCGCAGATTAGGGACGCGAGTGCGGGGAGCATTGCGGGCTGCGGGAGTGGTGAAGCGGAAGCAGTTGTAAGGGCCTTGTAGCGCCAGCGTCCCTTCGACTTTGCTCACGGCAGGCCTTGCCGGCTGTCGCGAGGGCGACCCGCCCTCGCAGTCGGGACGCCCGCCGGGACGGCGGCGCTACTTCAGTCGTCAATCCGGTCGCCGTGACTTCGCGGATGCGAGACCACGAGGAACCGCACCGGCACCGACGACGGATTGCGAATCTGGTGCCGCTTTCCGGCAGCACCCGAATGCCGCTGCCCGCCGCCAACAGCGTGGTTTGCCCTTCCACTTCCATCAGCACTTCGCCCGAGAATATAGAAAAACTGCTGCGCCTTCTGGTGATGATGGCGAATTTCCGCGGCTCCCGGCGGCATGAACTCCTCAATCACGCTGAGTTGCTCGTCATTGACCAGATACCAGGCGTCGCAATCCACTCCCCAGCGATAATGCTCGGCGTTCTTCCGGCTCACGGGGCCAGGAACGTCCGGGCCTGCGGGAACGAGTTTTCTTTGGTCGGGGGGAAGTTTCTTCGCCATACTTTTCGCCTCCACGCCGACCAGTGTAATCTGGTCGCCATGAGCGAGACTACCGATTCCAATCCTCAATCTGTCGCCGATCCGAAACGCGAACTGTTGCGCCATACCCTGGCCACGATCGCTTACCGCGGCGGCAAGGCCGTACGGCAGGCTCCGGAGGGCTTTGCCGACTTTCAGGCCGGCGCAGGATTGCGCACGCCCGGGCAGATTCTGGCGCATATCGGGGATTTGTTTGACTGGGCTTTGTCGATTGCCAAGGGCCAGCAGAAATGGCATGACTCGAAGCCGCTGCCGTGGGAAAAAGAGGTCGAGCGATTTCTTGCTGCACTCAAGAAATTCGATGACTTCCTCGCCTCGGCTGAGCCGCTGCATGCTCCGCACGAGAAACTGTTCCAGGGCCCGATCGCCGATGCGCTGACCCACGTCGGCCAGATCGGCATCCTGCGGCGGCTGGCAAGTGCCCCGGTAAAGGCCGAGAATTATTACGCGGCGGAAATCGAGACCGGGCGAGTCGGCGCCGACCAGGCCAAGCCCAGGCGCGAGTTCTGACCGGACTCCGCTGGCGAACGCGGCTCGCGAACTACTTGGCGCGGTTGCGGTATAGGGACGCGTCTACTCGCTGGACCATCGCTTCCACATCAAGGGGCGTTTCCAGAAACTGCGCCAGTTGCTGCGCGATATCTTTCGGTCGGCTCAGCACTTCGTGATAGGGCACGCGGATAGCCTTGGCGTAAGGTTTGCTGTCGAGCCAGGCATAAACCTCGCGCAGATGTTTCTCGAACGCAGCCGAGATTGCGGCGGGATCGGCGCCTTCTTTGTAGGTTCCACGGCGGCGCAGCATCTGGTCCTGCGACGCCAGTACTTCTGGCAGCGGCCGCTGCATGAAGATGATTCTGTATTCGTGGCCGGCGGGAAGCGACAGCAGAAGCCGTGAGATCACCTTCACCACTTTGCCTTCGCCCTCGGCGATACAGTCCGGATCGCTGGGCAGTTGCTTGATGCGCTCCCATTCCAGGTAGCCGCGCGGGTTATCGGTGTCGGCTTGGCGTTCGCCGTCGGAAAGCGCGGGCATCCCTCCCGCCACCAGCATCTGCATCATGAGAGACGTGCCGGAGCGCGGCAGCCCTGAAACGATCGTGATCATGCGTTCCTTGAAAATGAAGTTATAGTGTCCGGAGCCCAGGAACATCCGGCGCACGACTGGATGAATCCAATGAAAAGACTAGCAGAGACGACGTTTTTTCATTTCGGAGCCCGCAAGCATAAGAAGTCCTTCGTGTACCTTCGTGCCCTCCGTGGTTCAAGATTTGTACAGGTTTCGCTCGCCGCGTTTCGGTAGCCGGGTTTTCATTTACAATGACCGCGTAAGGCCGAATCCGGCGGCGTTTGGGCCGCTCGAACGAGGAGTACGTCCTTGGCAACCAGCGAAGTAACCGCTTCCGGCTCCCAGAATATTCCGCAGCTTCCCCACCATAAAGTCAAGGTCAAGAAGGCCGGGCAACGCGCCTGCAACGAGAAAGACGCGAAGGGAAAACCCTGCGGTGGTCATTTGAAGCTCTGGTTCTACATGACCGACGCGGTCGAGCGCGAGTGTGGCGACGTAGAGAAAGCCTGGGGACCGAAGGCGGAAGTGTATCGCTGCGAAAATTGCCGCACGCTGTATCTGCCGACGCCGGGTGAGACGAAGATTAACGTAGCGGGGCAGGGGATGATTTCGGTTTTCGGGCTCACGCTGCCGCCGAAAGAGAAGTAAGTAGCTTTTAGCTATTAGCTATTAGCTCTTAGCCAGAATCGAATCTGCATGCATTTGCCTGGGGGTTGGCTCAAAAAAGTTTGACGGCGGCCACTGACCCCGCGTCATGGGAGTTAAGCTAAGAGCCAAGAGCTAATAGCTAAGAGCTTGTTCTCATGCACACTCCCGACCTCATTTACGACTGGAATAAACAGCATCCGCCGGGGCTTAAACCTCCGGGGCCGGTGCTCATCAACGACGAGACCTTGCGCGATGGGTTGCAGTCCCCGTCGGTGCGCGATCCGTCGACCGCAGAAAAAATCGAAATCCTTCATTTGATGGAAGCGCTGGGAATCCATTCCCTCGCTCTCGGACTGCCCGGCGCCGGGCCCCGCGCGGTGGAAGCCGTAACCGCGCTGGCGCGCGAGATCGTCACCCACAAGATGAAGATCCGCGCCAACTGTGCCGCGCGGACTCACGAAAATGACATTCGCCCGATCGCCGAGATCGTGCAGAAAACCGGCCTGCCGATCGAGGCCGCAACTTTCATCGGATCGAGCCCCATTCGCCGATTCACCGAAGGATGGACCGACGATTTTCTTCTGCATACGACCGAGAAGGCCGTGAAGTATGCAGTCTCGCTCGGCCTCGCCGTGATGTACGTCACTGAAGATACGAGCCGCTGCGATCCCGAGACCGTGAAACGGCTTGTATGCCACGGCCATCAACTGCGGCGCCCGCGCGATCTGCATCTGCGATACCGCCGGGCACGCCACGCCGATGGGCGCGCTCGCGCTGGTGCGTTTTGTGATCGAGGAAGTCGTGAAGCCATCGGGCGAAAAGATTCGCGTGGACTGGCACGGGCACAGCGACCGTGGCCTGGCGATCGCGAATTCGATGGCAGCGATTATCGCGGGCGCGAACTGCATTCACGGCTGCGCCATCGGCCTGGGCGAGCGCGTCGGCAATACGCAGATCGACCAGATGCTGGTGAATCTGAAGCTGATGGGCATCGCGCCTTGGGATCACCAGGACCTCACGAAGCTCAAGCCTTACTGCCAGGCGGTGTCGCGGGCAACGGGCGTGCCCATTCCGGCGAATTATCCCGTCGTCGGTGACGATGCTTTCCGCACCGCGACCGGGGTGCACGCGGCCGCCATCATCAAGGCCTATCACAAGGACGATGTCGTGTTGGCGAACACCGTATATTCGGGCGTGCCTTCGCATGTGTTCGGATTGGATCAGATTATCGACGTGGGTCCGATGAGCGGAAAGTCAAATGTGCTGTGGTGGCTGGAGCGGCGCGGCATTCCGCCGACCGAAGATGTCGTCGACCGCATCTACCAGCGTGCCAAGCAGAGCGACCACACCCTCAGCGAGGCGGAGATTCTGGAGTGCGTGCCGGCAGCGGCGCACAAGAAGTGATGCAGGCTGGGATCGTGCAGGTTCAAGCGATGCGACGTAACATGTTATGAAACACGCGATCCTCGGCGCGGGCGGAGTGGGTGGCTGATCGGCGCTTGCCTGGCGAAATCAGGCGCGTCGGTCACCCTGGTAGTGAGGCGGGAAGCACTCGCGGACTATCCGGAACAACTCCAACTCGAAAGCCCATTCGGAAACTTCAGTGTGCCCGTGGCACGCTCCGCGGAAGTTCTGCCCGCCGACGTGCTTTGGATTACGGTGAAAGCCACGCAACTGGAGTCGGCCCTGACTTCGTTCACGAAGCCCGACTCGGTGGGAGCGATCGTTCCTCTGCTGAATGGCATCGACCATCTCTCGCTGCTGCGCTCCAGATATGGTGACGCACGCATCATTGCCGCCACTATCGCGGTCGAGTCCGAACGCGTCGCGCCCGGACACATCATCCATCGCTCTCCCTTCGCCAATCTGAATATGTCTTCTGCAGGGAGATCTCTGCTTGGCCCCACGCTCGACGATTTGCAGAAGATGGGGTTTACGTGCCGGTTCATCGACCACGAGCCCACCCTGATGTGGAGCAAACTGGTCTTTCTAGCGGCATTCGCGCTGACCACAACCGCTGGCGACATTACTACGGGCGAAATCCTCGCCGATCCTACCTGGAGGCAACTGGGATTGTCCTGCATTCGCGAGGCCAGCGCCGTGGCCAATGCCGAAGGCGCGAAAATCGAGGCCGATGCCGTGATTGCCGCCGCCGTGAAAATGCCCGCGAACATGCGCAGTTCCATGCAGAAAGATGTCGAGCAAGGCAAGACTCCAGAACTGGATGCGATCGCCGGCCCCATCCTCCGCGGCGCCGCCCGGCACGGGATCGACGTGCCGGCAACGAAGAAGCTAGTGGCCGCGGTCGAGCAGCGAGCCGGTTATTCGCCCTCGCTCTTATAAATTCCCGTGTAGCATTCCGAAATGACCTGGACGGAAATTCTGGGCTTTGTTACCGGCGCGGCGTCGGTTCTGCTCGCGGTGCGGGAGAGCGCGTGGAACTGGCCGGTCGGGATCGCCAACAACGTCTTTTTTCTGATCCTCTTCTGGAAGGCGCGACTCTACGCCGACGCGAGTCTGCAAATTGTCTACATCGTCATCTCGATTTTCGGCTGGTGGAATTGGATGCGCGGCGGCGCCGGCCATACCGAACTGCCGGTCAGCCGGACCACGGCGCGCGCTGGAATCGTCCTTGCCATGCTCACCGCCGCGGCCACGGTGCTGCTTATCGTGATTCTGCGCCGCTTCACCGACAGCCCCGCGCCATTCGGAGACGGGGTTACCACCGCGCTCAGCCTCGCCGCGCAATACATGCTCAGCCGCAAACTCCTGGAAAACTGGTGGGTGTGGATGAGCGCCGACGTGATTTACATCGGCCTCTATTTCTACAAGTCCCTCTACCTCACCGGCGTGCTGTATCTGTTGTTCTTTGGGATGTGTATTGCGGGCTATTTGGGCTGGCGGAAATCGTTGACACTGCGAGTGCTTCAAGAGGTTGCGGTTTCGTGACTGGCCGATCAGGAACTCGCGGATTGGTGATCGGCAAGTTCTATCCGCCGCACCGGGGGCACAAGTTTCTCATCGATACAGCGCTTGAACAGGTCGACCACCTCGATGTGTTGATTTGCGCGCGACCCGAGCAGGCCATCCCGGGTGAACTTCGGGCGCGATGGCTGCAGGAGATGCATCCTGCGGCTAACGTGCGCGCGATTGACGATCCGGGCGAAGACGACGATTCCGGGTTCTGGGCGCAATATACAGTACGAATCCTGGGAAGCGCGCCGGATGTGGTGTTTACTTCCGAGGATTACGGCGAGGCATATGCGCATTTTCTTGGGTGCCGTCATGTAATGGTTGACCGCGAGCGAACGCACGTACCGGTTTCGGCGCGCGCGATTCGGGCCGCTCCGCTGCGGCACTGGGAATATCTCGAGCCCTGCGTGCGCGCTTATTTTGCCAAACGGATCAGCGTAGTTGGGGCCGAATCTACGGGTACAACGACCCTTGCGCGCGAGCTGGCCGCGCATTACAACACGGTTTGGGTACCCGAATATGGCCGCGAGTACTGCGAGAAGTTGCAGGCGGCGGGCGTTGACCTGTGGACGTATCAGTGGCGCAGCGAGGAGTTTGCGGAAATCGCGCGCACGCAGCAGGAGATGGAGAATAATCTGGCACGCGCAGCCAACCGGATCCTGATCTGCGACACCGACGTGCTGGCCACGGGAATCTGGCACGAGCGCTACCTGAGAGTTGGTTCAGCGGAGGTCGAGGCGATCGCCGCTGGGCACCGGCACGATCTCTACCTGCTTACGGAGTGTGATCTCCCCTTCGTGCAAGACGGTTTGCGCGATGGAGAGACCATCCGGCAATGGATGACGCGTCGCTTCGAGGAGGTGCTGACCGAGCGTGGTCTACCGTGGATGAAGATCTCCGGCTTCGGGGAACAAAGACTGGCTGCCGCCGTCCGCGCGGTTGAGCGGATTCTAGAATGAGCTGCCGGATCTGGGATGCAGCGACGAGCCTCGCTTTTTCCGCTGTCCTCCTGAGCGCAGTCGAAGGATGACCGACAGCAGAGAACGTGCCAAAGGTGACGGCTCTTCGCCACAGCTTGTTACCACCCTCCCCCGTAATGCACCGTTCCACATTAGCCAATCCTCATCCCTTCCCGCGCGTTGTAAACTGAGCCCATACTTCCATGAGCCCGAATCCCCCCCGCCCGGACTTGCCGGAGCTTGCGCCTTCGGCGCAAGTGCAGCAGGAGGTAGCGCGCCTGGCCGCTTCGCCCGAGATACGTTCGGCGCTCAACTGGTTTCGCCTGCAGGAACCGCAACTGGCGCAGTGGCAGATGGAGATGGCGCGGATTCCGGCGCCTCCGTTTGGCGAGTCGGCGCGCGCGGCGTGGTTGGCTGAGCGCTTTCGCGAGGTCGGGTTGGACGATGTGCGCGTCGACGACGTGGGCAACGTCTTCGGAACGCATCCGGGATTTGGCCCCCGCTATGTGGCGCTGAGCGCTCATATTGATACTGTGTTTCCGGCGAACACGCCGCTGAATATTCGCCAGCAGGGCAGCCGCATCTACGGGCCGGGAGTTTCCGACAACGGGGCGGGAGTGGCGGCGCTGCTGGGGATTGCGGCCTTGCTGCGGTCGGTGCGCATCCGGCATGCGCTGCCCTTTGTGTTTATCGGCAACGTGGGCGAAGAGGGTGAAGGTGATCTGCGCGGCATGCGGCACATTTTTTCCACGCCGCGCTGGAAAGATTCGATTGCCTACAGTCTGGTGCTCGACGGGGCGGGCGCGGATACGATTGTCGCCGAAGCCCTGGGCAGCCGCCGCTTTGAGGTAATCGTGCGCGGGCCGGGCGGACATTCGTGGAGCGATTTCGGCGCGCCCAATCCGATTGTGATTCTGGCCAAGGCGGTCGAGACGTTCTCCGCGACGCCGGTTCCGAGCACGCCCAAATCAACCTTCAACATTGGCGTGATTCGCGGCGGGACTTCGGTGAATTCTATTCCCGAGTCGGCCAGCATGAAGGTGGACATTCGCTCCACGTCGATGGCCGAGATGGAGCGGCTCGAGCAGTCGCTGCGCGCCGCGCTCAATCGCGCGGTCGAAGATGAAACCATGGAGTCTGGAGATGCGGTCCTCATCGCAGGCGCAGAAGCGGCCGGCCGGCGTGAGTTGCGAGGTAGTGGTGATCGGCAACCGGCCTGCGGGCGAACTGCCGGCGGGCGCGCGAATCTTGCAGGTGGTGCGCGCGGTCGACGTGCAACTGTCCAACGCCGCGCAGGTGCAGCGGGCCTCTACCGATGCGAATATTCCTCTGTCGCTGGGGCGGGAAGCGCTTGCCATCGGCGGCGGCGGCTCGGGCGGCGGAGCGCACACTTTGCAAGAGTGGTTCGATTCCAACGGACGCGAATTGGGCCTGAAACGGATTTTGCTCACGATGCTGGCGCTGGCGGGAGTGGGAGAATGAGGGTGAGTCCAGGGGGAGTCTTGATGAGCCTGAGGCGAGGACTACGCGATTGTAAGTGCTGGATCCTACTGTGCGCGCTCACCGTGTTCTGTCTGCCCGGCCTGGCGCAGACCTTTTCCACCGAGGCGCCCGACGCCAGGCCGAGGGCCGACATCATTTTCGAACACGCCAATATTTATACGGGCGTGCCCGACAACACGCCTTTCAGTTCGATTGTGCGCCAGGAAGCGATTGCGGTGCGGGGCGATCGAATCCAGGCAGTGGGCAAGACTTTTGAGATTCAGAAGCTGAAGGGGCCGCAGACGCAAGTCATCGACCTCGGCGGACATTTTGTGATGCCCGGATTCAACGACGCGCACCTGCATCTTGACGATGCCGGGATGACCAAGCTGACCATCGATTTGACGGGCGTAAGGTCTCTCGACGAACTGCGCGCGCGGGTGACGAAAAAAGTCGAAGAGTCCCAGGGCGCCGATTGGATTGAGGGCTCCGGCTGGGACGAAACGCTGTGGCCGGTGAAGGTTCCGCCCACGCGCTTTGATCTGGACGAAGTGTCGGCCGGGCATCCGGTATTCCTGGTGCGCATTGACGGGCACATCGCCGTGGCCAATACGCGGGCCCTGCAGTTGGGCAGCATCACGCTGGCCAGCCGCGATCCCCAGGGCGGGCAGATTGATCGTAATGCGAATGGCGAGCCCACCGGCATTTTGCGGGAAACGGCGCAGTCAGCGATTCTGGAAGTAATTCCCAAGCCCACGCACCAGAGGCGGCGGCAGGCTCTTGAACTCGCTCTCGCCGATCTCGCCGAACATGGTGTGACTTCCGCGCAGGATTATTCCCCGAACTGGGAGAATTTCCAGATCTACGAAGAGCTCGAAAAAGAAGGCAAGCTGACGGCGCGTATCTCGGAGTGGCTGCCCTTCGATGATCCCATCGAGGAATTGAGCCGCAAGCGCAATGCCCATCCCCAATCCGATCTCATGCTGCACACCGGCATGCTCAAGGGTTTTATGGACGGTTCGCTGGGATCGCACACCGCGGCGCTGCTGGAGCCCTATGCGGATGATCCTAAGAACTCGGGCTTGCCGCGCTACGATGCGGCGAAGCTCAATGACATGACCAGGGAGCGCGTGCTGGCGGGCTACCAGGTCGGTTTTCACGCCATCGGCGACAAGGGCATTCAGATGGCGCTCGATGCCTTTGCCGGAGCCGAGAAGGCCGCGCGCGAAGACCACGTGAAGGCGCCCGACGGCGGCGACGAATTTCGTTTGCGCATCGAACATGCGCAAGTGACCACGCCGGCGCAGATCGTCCAGTTCAAAACGTTAAAAGTGATCGCTTCCATGCAGCCCAGCCATTTGCTCAGCGACATGCGCTGGGCCCAGGACCGGCTGGGACCGAAGCGGGCGGCCACTTCCTACGCATGGCTGGCCTTTCTGAATAAAGGCGTAACCCTGGCGTTTGGTACGGATTATCCGGTCGAGCCGGTCAACCCGTTCCGCGGGCTCTACGCGGCCGTCACGCGCAAGAGCGAAAACGGCAAGCTGGAATATTTCCCCGAGCAGCGGCTCACCATGGATCAGGCCATCGCCGCCTACACCGGGGGCCCGGCCTTCGCCGAGTTCGAAGAAAAAGAAAAGGGCAAGCTAGTGCCGGGGATGCTCGCGGATTTTATCGTGCTCGACCGCGACCCCACGTCCACCTCGCCCGAGAAATTGCTGGCTACGAAGGTGTTGCGTACGGTAGTAGGAGGGAAGACGGTGTACGAGGCGAAGTGAACCCGGCCTCAGTGGGTCGGGGCTTTACAGTCCATCGCTCTATAGTGACTCGATTTCAATAGTCATCCTGAACGCGGCGATAGCCGGGCGAGGGACCTTACGCTAGGTGACACTGCTGATGCGGTAAACGGGAACGCCTACGCTTCATGCGGTGCGGGCGTTGCTCGCGTCCATACAACCGATGCCATAGTTTCGTAGGGTCCCTCCGCAGCGCTTGGCGCGCTCCTGCGCGATGACATCGGTCGGTGGGACAAAACCCGAGGACAGACGGGTGGAGTGCACCCCTGACGTGAGACAAAGAAACTAGGGACAGTTCTCTTGCGAAAAGGATTGTAAACCACTAGCGGTTAAACAATGACGCACGCAGATCGAGAACTAAACGAACTCCTAAACGAGATCGAAGAGAGGTGCGATCCTCTTATCGGGTCTAAAGAATCTAATGACTTCATGATCGAATGTCTGTCATTGATTCGGCATAAATTGCCTCCTATCGCTTTGGAAGCAATACAGGTCCTGCAGGCACACCTTGTGGGGCGCGTTACGATCGACACGGTCAGCGACATGCTCGCAAGACTTTGGCGCCATATCGACGAAAACCACAAAGGTGTCGACATTCGTCATGTCGAAATGAGCGCCATTCGAGCCGTAATTTTCCCGCTTGACGCTCAGCGGCGCGCGCAGGAACGCGACATCGTCGATTATCTGAGTTCTTTTCTAACTTTCATAAACCATGTAGAACCACATCTGGAAGAAGAGGAAGGTCTTTTGCGAAAGCATTTCGCCAAATGACGTTCATGGGTTCCTTGGGAAGAGCTAGGGAACAGGAGGAGGAAATAATAGGGGTGAGTCGCGTCTGTGCCCAGGTCCCCCCACGGAGCGCTTGGCGCTCTCCTGCGGGCTGACATCGGTCGCGTGAATCCCTAAACGCTCAACCTCAAATTAGCCGCTTACCGACGAACCCTTGACACTTAATCAGAGCTTCCCCAAGTGGCTCGCCGGCAGCACTTTATCCAAATCCAGCAACTATTGAACGCTTTCGCGGGTTTATGCGTCTAACCATCATGCGCCACATCAGAGCGCCCCGCGATGGTGGTGGCGTCTTCTTCGGATGCGCAGTCCAGCGTCGCGTAACCGGGTATACTATAAAGAGTTTGTGAGTTTCGGAGGCAAGTGGACATATGGATTCGGGCGCAATGTGGCAGCGCATGAAGGCTCATGGCTGGGCCTACACGCTGAGTATTCTGGCAACGCTTTCGGTCGGCATTCTGATCGGTACGGTCGTTTCCTACGGTGTCAAAGGCAAAGAAGGGCAGCAGAAGAGCGATGCGACGCCGCTCACCATGCCCTCGCCGCAGCAGATGTCGAACACGTTTTCGCAGATCGCGAAGCAACTGGAACCGAGCGTGGTCAACATCAACACGGAATCGACCATCAAGAACGTCCACCGGCGGCGGGGCGGCGGGCAGGACGATGACGACAGCGGCCAGATGGATGACTTCTTCAACCACTTCTTCGGTGCTCCCGGCGGGCAAGGCGCTCCCGGAGCTCCCGGCGCCCAAGGCGATGGCGCGATCCGCGAGCGTTCGCTGGGCTCCGGCGTAATCGTCGATCCCAAGGGATACATTGTCACCAACCGCCACGTGGTGGAAAAGGCGGACCGCATTCGCGTGCGCTTCGAAGACGATCCTCCGGGCGTGCAGCACGATGCCAAAGTGATTGGCACGGATGAGGAGACTGACCTCGCCGTGATCAAAGTCGAAGTCGACCGCGCCCTGCCCGCCGCCAAGATGGGCAATTCCGACAGCATGCAGGTGGGCGACTGGGTTCTCGCCGTGGGCAGCCCGTTCGGGTTATCGGAGACGGTGACTGCCGGAATCGTTTCGGCGAAAGGGCGTGACATCGTCCCCCTGCGCCAGTTCCAGACCTTCATTCAAACCGACGCGGCCATCAATCCCGGCAATTCGGGCGGGCCGTTGGTCAACATGAACGGCGAAGTCATCGGCATCAACACGGCGATTCTCAGCGAGACCAATGCCTATGCGGGTGTAGGTTTCGCTCTGCCATCGAAGACGGTGGTCGATGTTTATAACCAGCTGACCGGGCCGGAGCACAAAGTTTCGCGCGGCTCGATTGGCATCATGTTCGATGCCGTCGAGAATCCGGCGATTGCCCGCGTGTATGGCAACGGATCGGGCGTCACCGTCTCCAGCGTCGTGGCCGGCAGTCCTGCCGACCAGGCCGGACTGAAGGCGGGCGACACCATCACGACGGTCGACGGCAAGAAAGTCACCAAGGGCGCCGACCTGGTGGCGGACATCGCCTCGCGCAAGCCCGGGTCGAAAGTGACTTTAGGCTTCCTGCGCAACGGCAAGACGCAGGAAGCATCGGTGACCATTGCGGATCGCGCCAAGCTGTTTGCCTCGCGTCTCGGCGACAGTCAGGACAGCGACGATGAGAGCGCTCCCAAGCAAAGCAAATTCGGCGTGACCGTTCGCAAAGTCACTCCGGAGATGGCCGACCGTCTCGACATGCCCACCGGGAAAGGCGTCATCGTGCAGGACGTGAAGCCGGGTTCGTTCGCCGAAGATGTAAACCTGGGACGTGGCGACATCATCCTGGAAGTGAATAAGCAGCCGGTCAGCAGCGAGGAAGATTTCGCCAGGGTCGAGTCGAGCCTGAAGAGCGGCCAGGACGTTGTGTTCCTGGTGCGGCAGCGCGGTTCGACGCGGCAGGACGGCACCATCTTCCTGGCCGGTACACTTCCGTAACTCAAAAACGCCCAACGGGAACTGGCGCTGTACGCCTCTATCGAGGATGATTACAATGCCAGAGTTCGTTGGGCTTTTTATTTTGCAGGAGTTGTTTGGGCTCGCAGGAAGGTCGCGAGGCGAAAGTTTCCGTTGAGAGCTTGGGCTGAAATCCGGACTGCCCGTTTCCTCGCCATGTGGGTACTGGCGGTGTCCGCGTGCGTGCCTGCAGCCAGCGCTCGCCAGAATTCCACCGTAGACGCTACTGCGACCAAGCCCGCAACCACCAGCACAACCCCTGCGCATCGCAACACTACCGTGAAATCCTCTGCGCCGGCGGCCAGCGCGAAGAAGTCGACTGCGGTGAAAGGCACGAGCGCTGGGAAAACAACCACCAGAACTCACACCGCGGCGGCGGGAAAACGCTCCACGAGAAAAAAATCGGCGCGCGCCCGCGGCCAGCAAAAAATTGACTCCGAGCGAGCTCAGGCCATTCAGGAAGCCCTGATCCGCGAGCACTACCTGAACGGAGAAGCCACCGGCACCTGGAACCAGGCCAGCGAAGAGGCCATGCGCCGCTACCAGGCGGATCATGGCTGGCAGAGCAAGACCGTGCCCGACTCGCGGGCGCTGATCAAGCTGGGACTGGGGCCGAGCAAGGAACATCTGCTGAATCCGGAAAGCGCGATGACCACCGTGCCGGATCCGCCAACCACAAAGCCCGCGGCGGCGACCAGTACTGCACCCGCGACCGATCCCGCCCCCAAAAATCCGGACCCGAGCGGCTCAACTTCCAGCCCTCAGTAGAAGACCAGCATTCAGCAGTGAGCACTCAGCATTCGGCTAGCCGAGGGCATCTCTTCCGCAACAAGAATAGAAGTCTACCCTGGCAGATTTATATTGGCTGAATGCTGAATGCTGAGTGCTGAGTGCTGAGACGGCGGAGAGCTGACAGCTGCTAGTTCTTCTTGTAGCTCGTCATCACCGGTCGCGGAAAATACGGCAGAGGCTGGTTGGTGATGATCGCGCGCGGGTTGCTTTCCACCAGCGCTTCAGCAATCTCTTCTCCGCAGATTTCAGCCGCGGCCTCACGTGACGTGGAAAGGATCGGGATGCGCTTTTCCAAATCATGCGCGTCGGTGGCGAGCACGTGCACGCACTGATGTTCGAGCAGCCAGACCGCGGCGCGCCGCGTGCGTTCCCCCCAGAATCCGGTCAGCGCCGAGCCCGTCATTTGCACCACGCAACCCTGCTCCGCCCACTCCACCACTCGTTGCAGGTTCTCGCGCAAAATCGGGTTGCGCTCGGGATGAGTGATGACCACCGTGATTCCGCAGTCCCCCAGCTTGACAAAAGAATCCGTGGTGTTCTCCGGGATGCCGTAATTGCTGAATTCAACCAACTGGTAGCGCGTGCCTTCAATCACGTAGCGCGTAGGGTTGGCCAGGGAGTCCCGCACATTGTCAATCGACAGATGAAAATCACAGCCCAGAAGCAGCTTGGGCGAATCGCCAGTCAGCTCTTGCAGGTGATTGGCCAGCCCCTTCAGATACTCGCGATCGTAGTGATAGCGGTCATTGGCATGCGGAGTGGCGACCATGTGAGTGATGCCGTCGGCCGCGGCCACGCGGCACATGGTGAGCGCCACGTCCCACGATTTGGGTCCATCATCTACTTCGGGCAGGATGTGAGAATGAATGTCGACCACGTTGCTGGAATACTTCGCGCGCCCCGCAGTTGCGCTGCTCTGATTTAAGCAGATTCGCGGGGAAAGAGAAAGTAAAAGAGACTTCAGGCAGCGGTCAGTTTGAAAGCAGGCAATTGCTGGGCAGCCAAGGTCACATGATCTCAAATCGTGCCGCGGCCAGGGCGTATTTCTTCCACTCCCCTCCCAGCGAGGGGCACTGCCTTAGATAGTTCTGGACGAGTTCATAAGTTGATGGGTGATGCAAATGACCTAACCCATGGAGTGCGGCTCCCTGGCACGTCTCGGAATCACTTTGTAAAATGTCAGCTAAAACCTCGAAGATCACATCTTGCATCGACCTGTCCTCGCCGCCGCGTTGCCGGTCCCTGTTTCCGCATTCCCATTCATAGCAGAGTGAATCCCACCACATGGAAACGGACGTCTCCAATGGCTCCGTCGCAAAAAAACGCTTGAACAAATCAGCCATGGATTGGACGCATTCACAGCGAGTGCGAAAGGGTACATCCAGGTTCCAGATCAGATGCTGCACTGACCCGTCGAAAGCGGCTCCATGAATCGCCCAAAAGCCAGCTTCGAGCTGTGCCTTTGAATATTTTCCAAGAAGGAAATTGGGACTGCGAAATAGCCGAATGTAGAATTCGCAGAGACGGTTCGGATCAAAATCGACATCCACGTCGAAGTACCAGGGATGGTACTTGCCTGTGTGTTCCCGAACCTCGCGGTCGAAAATGAACGAGACAAATTCGTCAAAGGAATATCCGCGTATGACAATTCGTTCACGTTCGTTCATGGAGAATCGACGGGTGAATCTCTGATCGGGGGCTTGGCTATCTACTTCCGTAGCGCTCGCCAATGAACTCCGCAATTCCCGCGTAGGCCTTGGTCAGCGTCTGCTCGTCGGGCAGGAACACGATGCGGAAGTGCTGCGTGCCCGGCTTCTGGCCGAAGCCGGAGCCGTGCACGACCATCACATGTTTCTGGCGAATCAGTTCCTTCACGAAAATCTCGTCGCTCTCCGGGATGTCGATTTTGGGGTAAGCATAAAAAGCTCCCCGCGGCGCGACGCAGCTCACGCGCGGCGTCGTTTCACACCATTTCTGCGTGAGATCGCGCCGAGACCGCAGCTTGCGCTGTACTTCAACGAGATGATCCTGCGGGCCCTCCAGCGCGGGCCGGATCGCGTACTGCTCAGGATGGTTGGCGCAGAGCCGCGCCCGCAGCAGCCGGTGCACGCCCTCGGTATAGGCTTTCACCGCGGCGGCTTCGCCGGAGACAATGCCCCACCCGATGCGCCATCCCGGCACGAGATAGTTCTTCGACATTCCCCCGAAGGTCACGCAAGGCACGTCGGGCGCGACTGCCGCAAAGGCGAGATGGGGCGTAACATCTCCGTTCGCATCGGGAAGAATCAGTTTGTCGTAGATTTCGTCCGAGAAGACGATCAGGTTATGGCGCCGCGCCAGTTCCGCGACCTGTTCCAGCATCTGCCGCGTGCATAGCGAGCCCGTAGGGTTATTGGGATTGATCAGCACGATGCCGCGGGTGCGCGGCGTGAGCTTGCGCTCGATGTCGGCCAGCTCGGGTTGCCATGCGTCCTCTTCATCCAGGTCGTAGGCGTTGAGCCCAATGCCCAACTTGCAAAGCACCGCCGAATACAGAGGATAGTCGGGGCAGGGAGTCAGAACATCTTCGCCAGGATTCACCAGCGCCGACAGGCAGAGGTCGACCGTTTCACTCACCCCGGCGGTCACGAACACGTCCTGCACTGTGGTAATGCCCTTATGCGCGGCCTCGCCGCGAATAGCCTCGATCGCCTCCGGAACTCCTGGCGACGGCGCGTATCCGTTCTTGCCGTCGCGCATGGCTTTGTAGACCGCCTCAATGATGTGCGGCGGCGTCTGGAAATCGAAGTTCAGCGGGTCGCCGATATTCAGCGGCAGAATTTTGTGTCCCTGCTTTATAACTTCGTCGGCCACGCACGCCAGGTCTCGGATGGCATAGCGGACATGTTCCAGGCGGGACGCGGCGGAAATCTCGTGGGCTTGAGTCAAAGGCATAGAACAAATTCTAACCGCAGCGGACGCCGTGTGGCAGGGAAATGTGGCATTTCACCGGATCAGATTGCCAGATGGCCGGGATGAGAGAACAGGATCAGTGAGGGCTGAAGGTGAGGGAGATATCTTCGACGGTTTGGGCCGGGGCGGGCGCGTATTTCCAGTTCTTGACGGCGGTTACCGCTCTTTCCGCAAGGATGGGATTGCCCCCTAAAACCTCGACATTGCCCACCGCCCCATTGGCCAGGACAGTCGCCTTCAGGCGGACCACGCCGCCGACCTGCGCGCGCCTGAGGAGTTCGGGGTACTCGGGTTTCACCGTCACCACCACTTTACGGTCGGATTTCTGAGCCAGCGACGAGGGCACGAAGGCAGCGGTCAGGCACAGGACGACGACCAGCGGAAGAAGGGCGAACGTGAGCTTGCGTGCAATCATCTGGAATCTTTCAGTATGCTGGCCGGCCCGCATGACAACACCTAGGGCTAGAACCCTGACCCGATTGAAATCCCCAGTGCTCACGGTAGGGGCTGGAAGATGTCCGGGCAAGATTACTGAAGTACTGTCCCGACGGGGCTAGGTGAGTGAGGAGAAAGTTCTAGCCGCTGACGGCGCGGGCTAGCCCAAGCAATGACGGGAATCACGAGTGACCGTGCGTATTTTCTATGGCCCGCCTAACACGTTCCCCGACGAAGGAAAACGCCAGTCCGAGCAGGACCACCGCCAAGACCGAGACGGCGAATCCCTCGAGCCGTCCGAGTAAATATCTTCTCTCAACAATTCGTCCGATCACCACTCCGCAGGCCCCGCCCAAGAACGCAGCATAACGATCTTTGCCCTCAACTGCTTCCTTGCCCGCAGCGTATGCCGCTAGGAAGTCCGATTTCTTCGTCATGGGCGACCCTCGGCTACAGGTTTCAATCTTCTCGATCGATCTGCGCCTTCTGCAGCTTGTCAGAATAGTCGACGTAAACCGACTTCCATTCGGTGTAGAAATCGATGGCGCCAATGCCGCCCTCGCGATGGCCATTGCCGGTAGCCTTGGTGCCGCCGAACGGCAGATGCACTTCGGCCCCGATCGTGGGCGCGTTGATATAGGTAATGCCGGCGTACAAATCGCGAATCGCCGCGAATGCCTTGTTCACGTCCTTGGTGTACAGCGCCGACGACAGCCCGTACTCGATCCCGTTGGCGATCTCAATGGCGTCTTCCAGATCGTCGCAAGGGATGATCGAAACCACGGGCCCGAAGATTTCTTCCTGCGCAATGCGCATCTTCGGATCAACGTCGGTAAACACGGTCGGCTCCATGAACCAGCCGTACTGGTAGTCGCCCTGGTCGAGCCGGTTGCCGCCGCACACCAGCTTCGCGCCTTCGTTCTTGCCAATCTCCACGTAGCTCAGGTCGGTCTGCAGCTGTTTCTCGTTGACGGCCGGCCCCATCTGCACGGATTCATCCCAGACCGTTGCCGACTTTCAACTTCTTGGCGCGCTCCACCAGGCGCTCGACGAATTCCCGGTACACGCCTTTCTGCACGATCATGCGGCTGGTCGCGGTGCAGCGCTGGCCGGTGGTGCCGAACGCTCCCCAGAGTCCGCCTTCGATAGCGAGATCAAGATTCGCGTCGTCCAGAACAATCATCGGATTCTTGCCGCCCAATTCGAGCGAGCAGTGCTTGAAACTCTGCGCCGCGATGCCGCCGATAATTCGCCCCACGGCAGACGATCCGGTCAGAGAAACGGCGCGCACGTCAGCGTGCTCGGCAATGGGCGTGCCGACGTCGGCGCCAAATCCGCCGACCACGTTGATGACGCCCTTGGGCAGGCCTGCGTCGGTAAGCGCGCGGACCAGATTGAAGGTCGACAGCGGCGTATCCTGCGCCGGCTTGATCACGCAGGTATTGCCGCAGACGATGGCGGGCAACAGCTTCCAGGACGAAATCGCCATGGGGAAGTTCCACGGCGTAATCATGCCGCACACTCCAATAGGCTGCCGCACCGCCATGGCGAACTTGTTGGGCATTTCCGACGGCACCGTAGGGCCGAACAGCCGACGGCCTTCGCCGGCGTTGTAGTAGGCGGCGTCAATCGCCTCCTGCACATCGCCGCGCGTTTCGGCCAGCACCTTGCCCATTTCGCGCGTCATCTCGCGGGCATATTCTTCCTTGCGTCCAATCAGAATCTCAGCCGCCCGGAACACGATCTCGGCGCGGCGCGGCGCAGGCACCAGCCGCCAGCGGGCGAAGGCGCGCTTGGCGGCAGCGACGGCCGCGTCCACGTCGGCCTTGGCGGATTTCTGGAAAATGCCGACCAGGTCACGCGTATCGGCGGGATTGCGATTCTCAAACGTCTCGCCCGTCGAGGCCTCGACCCACTCGCCGTCAATGAAATTCTTGAAAACTTTAGTCGTGCCGTAGCTGAGCGTAGCCGGATTGGTCAAAGTATCGGTCGCCATGATTTCTCCTGGGTTCTTGAACTGGGGTTCCGAATATGAATGCCCAAACAATTGATGCTACAACCCGAAAGGAAGGTGCGGCAAGGGAAGGCCTGGAATGCGAATTACCGCCAGCGCTTCAACTGCGGCCAGACCTCAGTCAGGGTCCCGAACTTCGCTCCCCGGCAGATGTAAACGTCAATCTGCTGCTCCAGCGCATACGGATTAGCGGCGGATGTACCGACGAACTCGACTTGATCGAAGAGCTGCCCCAGACGTTCTTTTCGGTCATCCAGCACGATCAGGCAGTTGCCGGAGTAGCCGCGCGGTCCCCAGAGAAACCAGGTCTGATGGCCGCTGAGGGAAGCGGGCAAGCCATACCGGCGGCCAAGAAAATCGATGGCCCCAGCCTGCCCGTAATCCTGGGCAAAAATGCCGCAGTCCTTCCGCTCCTCGGGCGCAAGGCGGTTCCAGGCGACGGCCGTTTCGTCTACAATCTCTTGCCAGCCGAACTGGTCGGCATACCACTGCGGCAGCGCGGCGCGGGCGTGAGAGTGCTCCATCACGGGGAGTTTGAAGGGAAGAGTCTTCGCGTAGGCGAGGAAGTGATCGGGCGAAAACACGGGAACGACGACCGGTGCGAGGTGAATTCCGCTGGCCAGCAGAATGATCGCAATGGTCGGCTTCAACCACTGCAGCCGCGGCTTCGCGCTTTCAGGCCGGTCCAATGCAGGACGATCCAGTCCCGGCCGATCCAGCCCAGGCCGGTCTAGCCCAGGCCGGTCTAGCCCAGGCCGGTCTAGCCCAGGCCGGTCTAGCCAATGTTCAATCACCACCGCTCCCGCCGCCAGCAGCATGGCATAGACGGGTGAAAGATAGTAGTTCTTGCCGTGCAGCACAAAGAAAACCGTGTAGCAGACGAGATAACACCATCCCAGCACGCGATACGGTTTCAGCCGCGCCCAGAACAGGAGCGCAAACAGTCCCGCCAGCCAGATCGGCGCGGTCAGCGGATTCACCAGCAGCGTCTGCTGGAAGAAAAAATCAACCGGACCCAGCACCACGTCGCGGCCTTCCGCCTTGATGTTGTGCATCAACTGCACGAACGGCCAGTCGTAATGAATATTCCACAACAAGTTGGGCAGGAAGATGAGAAAAGCGGCGAGTCCTCCCAGCCAGATCCACTTGTCGAAAAACACACGCCGTTGCGCAGTCAGCAGTAGGCCCACGACTATGCCGAATCCGAAGACGGCAATGGAATACTTCTCTTCCAGGCCGAGGCCGGCACACACGCCGAACCACAGCCAGTACCGGGGATTCCTCTTGATGCCAAGTAGGGCGAAATATGCGCAGCCCATCCACAAGTTGGGTTCGAGACAGTTGGTGCCCATAAGACCGCCGTTCGAAAGATACTGCGGTGCAATCACGGCGCAGACGGCGCTGAGCAGGACGGCGTAGCGGCGTCCTCCCAGTGCGCACGCCAAAACAGCGGTCTGCACCACCAGCAACGACGATGCCAGCGCGGGGATAAAGCGAATGCTGCGCAGCGAGTCACCCAGCACCGCACGGCAAATGTGGAGCAGAAACGGAATCAGCGGCGGCTGGTCGACGTAGCCCCACTGCAGGTGGTCGCCGCACGACATGTAGTTGAACTCATCGCGGAAATAGCCGTAGCGGTTGTTGAAATAAATGTGGAAGACAAGCTTGGCCAGGGCGATCGCCCAGACTATAGCCATACCAGACTCGAGCCATGACCGCCGCCCGTGATCCGGCACCGAGGACGCTGATGCTGAGAGAGTGCTAACCATGGGGAAAGCAAGAATAGCTGATCGTCGCGAAGATTTCACGGGCGGAGCGGAACTCTCCCTGCGTGCGAACTGGCCGAAGGTAAGCAGTTGAGTGCACTTCAGTAACGTCCCAAACTGATAACCAGTGTTTTCCTCTGTTTTGCTTGTGCTAACGTTGGTCTTTACCGCATATTTACTGAGGTTTCTTGATCTAACGTGTCTTCCGACAATCGCAAACCGGCGATCCACATTGCGTGGACCACCATCACATACCGCAGTGTGATCCTGCTGATATTGGCAGTGGGCGCGATTTTGTTCATTGCCATGCGGGTGGCGTTTCCGCAATTCACTCAGAACCAGGTGAAGGCGGGCGAGAACTTAGCCAGCAGACTTCTGGAACACGTGGGTGGCATGGCTCCGGCCGCTGGTTCGGGAGCTGGGACCGCGCAGCAGGCGCATTTTACCGCCCTCGACGGCACGGTGCGGGTGAAGAAGGGCAGCGGCAATACTTGGGTAGTCGCCGACTACGGCATCCCCTTGGATAAGGGCGACGTGGTGCAGACCGGGTCCGAAGGCATGGCGAAGGTTGTCTTCAATGACGGCACCAGTTACACCGTGAAACAGGATTCGCTGATCGTGATTGAAGAAAACTCCGCCAACGACCAGCAGCAGACGAACGTAGCGGTCACCGTCAGCACCGGAACCGTCGATCTATCGACTGCGACTTACAGCCAGGGTTCCAAGTCGCAAGTGATCGTGGCAGGCGCGACAGCCTCGCTGTCGCCTGAGTCGGCGGCGCAGGTGCATAACGATCCCAAGGCCGACCAGCACGAGATTCTCATGAAAAAAGGTACGGGCGAAGTCACGCGCAATGGCGAGACCGTACAACTGGCCAACTGGGAAAAAGTCAGCTTCCAGGGCCAGCAATCGCACTTGGAGAAAGAAAAGGAAATCGGTCCGCCCACGCCGATCGCTCCCGCCAACATGGCGCCGCTGTTTTCCGCGGGCGAGGCCACCAAGGATGTGGAATTTTCCTGGACGCCGATGGCGAATGCAGTTGGTTACCGCCTGCGCATCTCGCGCAACCCATATTTTTCTTCTACACTGGTTGATAAGAAGGTTAATACGGCAGCGGTAACGGTTACGAGCCTCGGAGAAGGCGCTTATTACTGGATGGTGCAGACCTACGACGCCGCGGGAAAGGAATCGGTGGAGAGCGAGAAGAACCGCTTCACCATTATTTCCAAAGGCAAAGACACGGAAGCCATCGAACTGGAGCTTGATCCTTTTATTCAGCACGGGCACGTCATTGAAGTGACGGGCAAGACTCAGACCGGGGCGCGGGTCATGGTGAATGGCAGTGAAGTGCCGATGATCAATGCGGATGGCGGTTTCCATTACTTTACCCCGCCGCTGCCCACCGGAGAATCGGTGATTACAGTGACCGCACAAACCGCGCAGGGTGGAGTGAATACGCAGCAGAAGAAGATCATTATCCAGTAGGAACGGGCGAGAACTCGCCAGTTTCGCGAGCTGGAGATTTCGGTTTTGAGCAAGGTTGCCGGGCATCTCGTAGAATAAAAGACAGCCAGCATCCCAACAGAAAAATAAAATTTCCGGGGACTCCCGGGACAGAGCGGTACGTCGAAAGACGCGGGAACATTTCGTCATGTCAAACAACGGATTTCATTCAGGCCCGACGCGTAGTCACAACCTCCGGTCGCTGTTCAGCATTTTCTCCAGCGATCTGGCCATCGATCTCGGCACCGCCAACACGCTGGTGTACGCGCGCGGCAAGGGCATTGTGGTGAACGAGCCCAGCATCGTCGCCATCAATAAAAATACGGGCGAGGTGGAAGCCGTCGGCAAAGAGGCCAAAGAAATGCTCGGCCGCACGCCCGGCAACATCGTCGCCATCAAGCCTATGAAAGACGGCGTGATCGCCGACTTCAAAGTCACCGAGAAGATGCTGAACTATTTCATTCAGAAGGCGCACAACCGCAAGATGCTGGTGCATCCCCGCATCGTGATCGGAGTGCCTTCGGAAATTACCCAGGTAGAAAAGCGCGCGGTCATGGATTCCGCCTATCGCGCCAAAGCCAGCGAAGTCTATCTCGTCGAGCAGGCCATGGTGGCTGCCATCGGCGCGGGACTGCCCATCACCGAGCCCAGCGGCAACATGGTGGTCGACATCGGCGGCGGCACCACCGACATTGCAGTCATCTCGCTGAGCGGCATCGTCTATTCGCGATCTGTGCGCATGGCCGGCAACCAGATGGACGAGGCCGTCATGAATTATCTGAAGCGGAAATATAACCTGCTGATCGGCGAACGCACCGCCGAGCAGATCAAAATGGAAATCGGTTCCGCGCACCAGCTCGACAAGCCGATGACCATGGAAATCAAAGGCCGCAACCTGATCGAAGGCGTGCCCAAAACCATCACCGTCGACGATGGCGAAATCCGCGAGGCCCTCAGCGAGTGCGTTTCGACCATCATGAACGCGATTCGCGTGGCGCTCGAGCGCACGCCTCCGGAACTTTCCGCCGACATCAGCGACCGCGGCATCGTGCTCACCGGCGGCGGCGCGTTGCTCAAGAATCTCGACAAGCGCATCCGCGAAGAAACCGGCCTGCCCGTCTCCATCGCCGATGATCCGCTGTGCAGCGTAGTTCTGGGCACCGGCAAGATGCTCAGCGATTTCAAGCTGCTCAGAAAAATCTCGATCGAGTAGCCTAGAGTCCCGAGCCCGAGTCCCGGGCAAACTGAACCCTCGGGACTCGCGACTCGGGACTCGCGACTTTTATGGAATCCGTACTCGGCCGCTACCGCAACCTGATCATCCTGGTGGGAGTGTTGTTTCTCCAGGTGCTCGGGCTGGCGACGCAGGTCAAACGCGGCGGCGGCAACGATCCGGAAAGCACGCGCCTCATCCGCGTTTGGGCCGTCGGCGCCATCACTCCTTTCGAGCGCGCTCTGGTCTGGGCGCAGAACGGCACCGGCAATCTCTGGCATAACTATTTTTACCTGCGCGGCGTGCGCGCCGAAAACCGCCAACTAAAAGATGAGATCGAGCAGATGCGGCTCGAACAGGTGCGCCTCAGCGAAGACGCCGCCCAGGCCCGCCGCCTGCAAACCCTGGTCGCCTTCAAAGAACAGTTCATTTCTCGCACCGTGGCCGCGCAGGTGATCGGCTCCAGCGGCAGCGATCTTTCCCGCACGGTCTACATCGATAAAGGCGAGAATGACGGCATCAAGCGCGACATGGCGGTCATGACCTCCGACGGAATTGTCGGCAAGGTGCTGGTGGCTTACGCGTCGGTTTCGCAGGTGCTGCTGATCAGCGATCAAAGCAGCGGAGTCGGCGCGCTGCTCGAGAAGACGCGGCTGCAAGGCGTCCTGCGCGGCACCGCCAACGGCGAAGTAGTGCTCGAACGCGTCATGAGCGATGAGCAGGTTCCCGTAGGTGAAACCGTGCTGACCAGTGGCGGCGACCAGATTTTTCCCAAGGGCTTGCCCGTAGGCACCGTGACCAAGGTCGGAAACGGCAAAGACCTGTTTCTAAGTATCAAGGTCAAGCCCGCCGCCAACCTCAGCAAGCTGGAAGAGGTGTTGGTGCTGGTCGAAAAGCAGGAGCGGCAGGCCACCGCGGAAGAAAATACTCGGGTCCGCGCCGCCGATATCCTGTCGCAACGTTTACCCTCGGTGCCCGACAAACCGGCCGATGCCAGCCCTGCCGCAGGCACGACCGCGGGCGCCACCGCAGGTTCACCGAAACCGGGCGTTGCGAGCCCGCCAGCTAAGCCTGCGGGCGCAAGCACCACGACAATTCCGGTTGCCAAGAATCCATCCGGCACGAGCGCTGTAGCTGGCGCTCCCGTCGCAGCACCATCCCGGAAGCTCGCGGATGGGACTTCCGGCGTTTCCTCCGCAAATTCCACCGCCAGTTCTACCGCAAAGAAGAGCGTCCCGGCTGCGGCTAGCACGGCGTCCGATCCAAAGTCCGATCCAAAGTCCGATCCAAAATCCGGCACGTCTTCAACGCCTCCGGCGGGCGCGCCTCCGAAAACCGCCGAACCGACCACCCCACCGGCCAGTTCGCAGCCGCCCGCTGCCGAGAGCGGCCCTCAATAACGTGCCCATCACTTACACCTCCGGGGAGCAGGTTGAGGTCTACCGGTTCAGCATTCCGGTGACCATCGGCATTCCGCTGCTGGCGCTGTTTGTCCAGGCGTTCTTGCCCCTCCGGTTCCCGCGCTTTGCGGTCTATGTTGATCTGCCTCTTCTGGTTACGATTTTTTTCGCCATGGCGCGCCGCAATCCGATCGCTGGCCTGTTCACCGGGGCCGTCATCGGCCTTGCCCAGGATATGCTCGGCCACAATCCTATCGGACTCTATGGCATCGCTAAAACCGTGGTGGGCTACGGAGCTTCGTCGCTGGGCGTGAAGCTCGACGTGGAAAACGCCGGCGCCCGCTTCCTGGTCACGCTGGGGTTTTATCTGGTGCATTCTGCCGTCTATTTCACCGTAGCCCGCGGACTGGTCAACATGACGCAGAACTGGAGCTGGGTCCACGGCATTCTGGCCGGCCTGGCCAACGCTCTACTCGGCGTGGTGCTGTTCTTCCTGCTGGACAAGTTCAAGCAGAGAACGTGAAAACCGTCGTTGGTCCCTGGTCGTTGGTCCCTGATCGTTAGTCGTTGCCGAGAGCTCGACAAGCGTTGTGAAGTAGTGACCTCCGTTACTAATCGAATTCCGCAGCGAATTCACCACGGCTTACAATAAGAGCAAAGCATCAAGCCAACGACTAACGACTAACGACTAACGACTAACGAAAAAACGACCAAGGACTGATTCGATGTTCGGCCGCGACGAAAAAGTTTCCGAAATCCGCCTGACAGTGGCGCAGTACATCATCCTCGGCATCTTCCTGGTGCTCGCCTACGGACTGTGGAGGCTGCAGGTGATGGAGAGCGGCTACTACGCCTCGGCCGCCGAGAAAAATCGCATTCGCAACGTGCCCGTGCTCGCGCCTCGCGGCAAGATTCTGGATCGCAACGGCCGCATCATCGTGGATAACTATCCTTCGACCACGGCGCTGCTGTTGCGCGACTCTTCGCGCGACCTGGTCGCCGATGCGGATCTGATTGCGCAGGGCTTGCATCTGAATCCGAACGAAGTGCGGGCGCGCATCCGCCACTTTGCGGCGATGCCGCAGTACCAGCCGATTTTTCTGAAGGAAGACATCACTCCCGACGAGTTGCAGTTCATTGAAGCCCATCGCAACGAGTTGCCGGAACTCGATACCATCGATGGCGCACGGCGACTCTATCCGCGCAACGGGTTCATGGCGCACCTCATCGGCTACGTGGGCGAAGTCAGCGAAGACATGCTGAACCAGCCCCAGTTCGAGCTTTACAACGCCGGAGACGTGGTCGGAATTTCCGGCGTGGAACGTCAATACAACAATTTGCTGATGGGCACCAACGGATCGCGCCAGGCCCTGGTCGACAGCCACGGCCGCGAGGTCGGACGCCTGGGCGAGACCGAAGCGGTGCCCGGCAAGCCACTCAAGCTGACCGTCGATATCGATTTGCAAATCGCAGCCGAAGAGGCTCTGGGAGATAAGAACGGGGCCATCGTTGCCATGGACCCGCACACCGGCGAGATCCTGGCCATGGTGAGCCGGCCAACTTTCGATCCCAACGATTTTGCGGTACACGTGTCGCGCGATCAGTGGAACAAGCTGGTCACCGATCCCGACAAGCCGCTGCTGAACAAAGCGATTCAGGCGCAACTGGCGCCCGGTTCGACCTTCAAGATCATCATGTCGTTCGCCGGCTGGCAGGAAGGCATCGCCCAGAATCTGCACGTGAACTGCAACGGCAGTGCTGATTTCTACGGCAGGAATTCGAAATGCTGGGTGTACTTCAAACATCTAACCCATGGTGAGGTGGACCTGGAAAAGGCGATTTATCAGTCGTGCGATGTTTTTTTCTACACGCTGGCCGACAAGCTCGGAATCGAGAGCATCGCCAAGTATGCAACCCAATTAGGCTTGGGGCAAAAAACCGGCATCGATCTTCCGCAGGAAGCCAGCGGCCTGGTCCCGTCAGAGGAGTGGAAAGCGAAAACCTTCCATCAGAAATGGTATGCCGGTGAGACCATCTTCGTCGGCATCGGGCAGGGTGCCGTCACCGTCACGCCGGTGCAGTTGCTGCGTGCCATTAGCGCCATCTCCATGGGCGGGAAGCTGGTGGTGCCGCACGTGATCAATCCGACAGACTTGCCGCCAAATTACGCCGAGGCGGCGCACTTTACCGACGTAAAAGCGGTTCCCCTTGATCCGGCTGGCTGGAACTACATTACCGACGCGATGGGACGAGTATTGCTGCCCGAAGGGACAGCCCCTAGGGCACATATTGAGGGCATTGACATCGCGGGCAAGACTGGATCGGCGCAGGTGGTGTCACTCGAGAACCGCGCCAAACACAAGGACAACGCCGATCTGGCGCAGAACGGCTGGTTCGTGGGCTTCACGCCCCGGCGCAATCCGGATGTTGTCGTCTGTGTCCTATTCCAAGGCGGTGAACACGGCAAGCTGGCGGCGAACGTGGCGACGCAGGTCATCAAGGCTTACGTCGACAAGCAACGCCGCACTCCGCAGAAGATGGTGGAAAAGCCGAAGGGCAACGGCACGGTCGACATCGGTGCCCTGTGGAGCGACCCCGGTTCCAACGGAGACAAAGAAAAGCTGGGAGGCGGCCGCTTCGTCCTCGACTTGCCCAAGAGGCCGCTAACAGCAGCCATCGCAGCTCCAGGAATGCATCAATGACTTTCCCGGCAAAGGCTCTCTCGATCCGTCGATCCCTCAACCGAAAAGCTAAAAGCTAGGAGCTAAAAGCTAGAAGCTGCTTTATGGCACGCTACGTCTCATACCGCGATTTCGACTGGGTCCTGCTGGGCTTCGTGCTCATTCTTTGCGGCCTCGGCGTTATGGAAATCCATAGCGCCACCATGCATACGAAGTTCGCCGGCGCCCATGTGAAACAGATTTACTGGGTGTTGGCGGGCGTGGGTGCGATGTTCGTGGTCAGCCTGATCAACTACCAGGCGCTGCTCGATCAGATTCACTGGTTCTACATCGCCGGCGTAGCCTCGCTGATGGCCGTGCTGCTGTTCGGGCAAAGGTACCTCGGCGCCAAGCGCTGGATCAACATGCCCGGCGGCAATCATTTCCAGCCGTCGGAATGGGTGAAACTGATCCTCATCCTGGCTGTCGCCAAGTATTTTGCCGACATGCGCCAGCGCGAACTTTCCTGGTCCGATTTCATGAAGGCCGGAGCCATCGTCGGTGTTCCCATGTTGATGGTCCTGGCCCAACCTGACCTCGGTACCGCGCTCACCTACGTCCCCATTGCCGTCATGGGCGTGTTTCTGGGCGGCTTGCAATGGAAGCAGGGTCTCACCGTCGGCCTGCTGGCGGCGATCGGGATCGGGGCGGTGTTTCTTGTTCCACGCGTCCACGTTCTGAAGTCCTACCAGAAGCAAAGACTGACCAGTTTTATCGATCCCGAACTCGACCCTCAGGGCTCGGGGTACCAAGTTGAGCAATCCAAGATCGCCGTGGGTTCGGGGGGCCTTTGGGGCGGAAAAGGCTCGCAAACCCATGGTGCTTTCCTCCCCGTTCCGCAAACGGACTTCATTTTCGCCGCGTTTTCCGAAGAGCACGGATTCGTAGGCGCGCTTGGGGTTCTGCTGTTATACTTCATTGTGCTGATGCGTTTGACCCAGAACGCGCAAACAGCGCCCGACCGCGCTGGCACGTTCGTGGTGATGGGTGTGGTGGCTGTGCTTAGCTTCCATATCCTGGTCAATGTCGGCATGGTGGTTGGCTTTATGCCGGTCACCGGAATACCCCTGCCGTTGATGAGTTATGGTGGGTCTTCCGTGTTGTTCATGTTCCTGGCGCTGGGGATGGTTATGAATGTTCGGATGCGCCGCTTCGTGAATTAGCTGGGTGAGCCAGCTGGACGAACAGGGATCAAGAAACAGGAAGAACGGCAGGAAAGCAGTTTCGCTGCGCTCGCAGGCGCAGCCCCAAAAAATATCGATCGCCCTCGCGTAAAGGGGGCATTTCACCGGCTAGCTGAGCAGTTGAAGGCCGGGCAGGATTGAAGTTGAGCAGCCGGGCAGGGAACGGCCCCCCGACCTTCGGGTCTGAGAGTGCGGTCACAAACCCCGGCGGATAGTTAAAGCGATCAGTGCAAAAGATTCCCAAGCTTGTGCAACGGGCTCGGCAGGAAGAGAGAGAAGAACTCTCCGGCCCCGTCCGTCCCCCGTCCGGGGCAGCATCGCGACGCTCTGCGCTTCACCTTCCCACACCTTTCCTGACTCCGCCCCGGTGAACCCCGTCCGGCTTCAATAAGCTGGCGGGACCGGAGTGTTCGATGAACAAGGAACTATTTGTATCTTCCACCCCCCACGAAACCAAGGTGGGCCTGGTCGAAGATGATCTGCTCGCCGAAGTTTATCTGGAGCGCGAGAACGAGTACACCTTAGCCGGATCCATCTATAAAGGCCGCGTAACCCGCGTGCTGCCCGGCATGCAGTCGGCTTTCGTCGACATCGGCCTGGAGCGCGACGCCTTCCTCTATGTTTCCGACTTTATGGAGTTGGAAGAGCACGACGACGATTTAACCGACGTCATCCCGGCCACCCGCAACGTGCCCGACTTGCGCCAGCAACCGGCGCAGGCCGAGACGGCTGCAACGGCGGAGGATGCAGCCGGCCCAGAAGCCGACTTGGCGCCCGTCACCGACGAGGGAACCTTTGAAGCCGATGCCCTGAGTGAGGAGCAGCCGGCTCCGGCCGCAGAGTCCACCGAATTCGGCAATGCCGCCGACCCCCAGAACCGTGACCGCGGAGGTTTTCGTGGCCGCCGACGCCGCCGTGGCGGACGCCGCGACGGCCGTGGCGATGGCCGTGGGCAAGAGCGCAGTCCCGATCGAGGTCCGGAGCGAACTCCCGATCGAGCCTTCGACCGGACTTCAGAGCGGACATCAGAACGTACCCCGGAGCCCCGCTTCGCTCGCCCCGTAGAGCCTTTCCGCCCGGTCGAGTCCCGAAGCCAGCCTTCCGGACCGCCTCCTGGATACCAGCCGATCCTGCTGCCCGGAGAGTCGATTTCTAAGTACCAGCGTTTCGCCCAGCAACCGCCCGCGCCGGAGCCAGTACGACAGGCCGTCGCTGAAGTCGAGCCGGAAGTTCGCCCCGAGCCAGTGGCGCCCCTGGCCGCGACCTTCCCCGAGGACGAGCCCATCTTCGCCGCTGCCGAGTCGGCAGCCGAGCCTCTGCATGTTCAACACGAGCATGTTCAGCATGAACATGCGGAACTCGAGCATGATGGGCACGAGCATGACGAGCACGACTCGGATGAGCACGAGCAGCGTCAAGATGCTCAATCGATTCACGAAGCACACGTCGAGCCGATCGAATCGGCCTCGACCACGACCGGCTGGAATCAGGAACTCCGCCGCCCCGAGCCAACTCCGGTGGCCAGTCCAGAAGTGAACGATGTGCCTTCTCTCGGTTGGCCGGGCGAGCGCATCGTGGCCATCGAAGAGGAAGCGCAGCGGGAGTCCATGCCGGAATTTCCGCGGGGATCTTCCAATGCATCTTCTGAAGAGATCGAAGAAGAGCATGACAGCCGCGTCGCCGCCTCCGGCCAGTCCGGGCATTCGCGTGACGCCGCTCCGGTTTTCGCCGCGCCCGGCACCATGGAAGAAGAGACCATCGACGACGAGGAAGCGGGTACCCTGCATTACGAATCTTCCTCCGACGAAGGTTACGAAGAATTCGAAGAAGAAACTCAGGCCGGCCCCGCACAACTCAATGGTGTTGCCCGCGAGACCGTTGCCGAGATTCATCAGGCATCGCTTACCGAGTCTGGAGAAGCGCATCCCGCCGAAGCGGTCCACTCGGAAGGCGAAGACGACAGCGAAGAAATCGAACTCGAAGAGGCGCAGGCCGAAGCGGAAGCCATGCTCGACGCCGAAGCGCGCGGCAACGGCACGGTCGACGCTCGCGTGGAAGTTCGGGCTCCGGCCGGAACTGCCGGTTACACCCAGCGCACCCAGCGCCCGCGTCCTGGCTATGATCGTGACCGCCAGGGTGGTCCGCGCGACCGCGACCGCCAGCGCCGCGGAGGGGGTGGGGGCGGTCGCCGTTTCCCCCGCCGCCGCGAATCCGCTCCCGTTCCCCTGATCAGTGACTTGCTCAAGGAAGGTCAGGAAATTCTGGTGCAGATTGCCAAGGAGCCGATCGGCAAGAAGGGCGCTCGCATTACCAGCCACATCGCCTTGCCCGGCCGTTTCCTGGTCTACATGCCCACCGTGAACCACACCGGGGTCTCGCGCAAAATCTCTTCCGAGGAAGAGCGCCAGCGCCTGAAGCGGATCATCCTCAGCGAGCGCGAAAACGGTCACGGAGGCTTCATCGTCCGCACCGCCGCGCAAAGCGCGAGCGAAGATGAACTCCGCGCCGACATCCGTTTCCTCAAAGGCCTGTGGCACGACATCAAGACCCGCGCCGAGAGCTCCAAGCCGCCCGCGCTGATTTATCACGATCTCAACGTAGTCGAGCGCGTGCTACGCGATCAGGTCACGTCCGACTTCAGCGTGATCTGGGTCGACACCGAACCCGAATACGAGCGCGTGCTGCGCTTCTTCAACCGGTTTCAGCCCGCGCTGGTCAAGCGCGTCAAGCTCTACACCAAGGAAACGCCGCTGTTCGAGCAGTTTGGCCTTGCCGCGGAAATGGATAAGGCGCTTAAGTCGAAAGTGTGGCTCAAGAGCGGCGGCTACATCGTCATTAACCAGACCGAAGCGCTGGTCGCCATCGACATCAACACTGGCAAATATGTTGGCAAGACGCAGCGCCTGGAAGACACCATCGTAAAGACCAACGTCGATGCCATCAAAGAAATCGTCCGCCAGATCCGGCTGCGCGACCTCGGCGGCATCATCATCATTGACTTCATCGACATGGATGAGCGTCGCAACCGCCAGCGCGTCATGCAGGCCCTCGAAGAAGAACTGCGCCACGACCGCGCTCCGTCGAAAACACTGCAGTTCAACGATTTCGGCCTGGTCGCCATCACCCGCAAACGGGTCAAGCAGTCGCTCGAACGCACCATCGGCGCACCTTGCCCGTACTGCGAGTCAACCGGATACGTGAAGTCGGTCACCACGGTCTGCAATGAGATTTACGTCGAGATGCGCAAGATCGCCAAGCACCTCGAGCACGAAGACGTCATGCTGCGCGTGCATCCGGACGTGGCGAAAGAATTGAAGTCCAACAACGGCCGCCTGCTGAACGAGATGGAAGAACTCACCAAGCGCACCATCATCGTGAAGAGCGACCCGGCCGTGCACCAGCAGCAGTTCGATATCAACTAAAGCTTTCAGCTCTTAGCTGTTAGCCATCAGAAAGGGCGCGGCTCGCGGACCGCGCCCGATTTACTTGCCAGGGAAAGTATTGCCTAGGGATAGACCTCGTCGCTGTCGCCGAACACAGTAATTCTCCCGCACGTTCGCACGCGCGGAAGATGGGCGCACAATTCACCAAGGCGGGACGAGCAGCCTGCCCATCACCTGAGGACTAGCTCCTCAATCGTAAATTTTCCGTTAGCCTGGTCGCGCTCTAATTCGTTCAGGCGCTGTTCCGCCTGTTCGCGGGTATCGAACGGGCCCTGGTCTGAAAGCCTTTGTCCTAATTCAACGGCGTTCCCCTGGTTGAGGATGTGGCGTATCACGTATGCCATGGGAGACTCCTTCCACTATCACAATCTTATGCCGCAACCTTGACGACCATCTGATCAATACAGCTCAATCTCAAGCGATTGCGCGAATGGATCCTGGCGCGTCACGCTTACGCGAATGAATTTTAGAGGGTTGTTCTAGCTGACGTTGGCGAGGGTCTTCACGGCGACATCGGCATGGTTGCGCAGCTTGTGGGCAGAGTCGTGGATGGCTCGCGCCGCCGCGCCCGCGCCACTTTGATCGGCTGTCCTCCCGATGCTGCCCGCGTCCTCGATGGATGTGCTCGCCATATCCAGTAGTACGACCACGGAGTCAGCATGCAGTTTCCACAGCGAAGACATTTTCTGGCTGCGCTTCAGTTCCTCCAGTTCGGTGCTGATGCGCGCCGAAACCGACACCATCCGGATCAGCGTCCGGGCTACGTCGGCCCGCAAACTTTTTTCTTCCAGGAACGGAGCGCTGTACGCGTCGGCCTCCGCCGTCGTTAACGTCAGGTTGAAGAAGCGCATGGGCACGACCTGCCGGTATTTCGGATCGGCGACGCGCACAAATACCCGAATCGACTCCTCCACCCGCCGCAGCTTGGCTTCCTCCGCCGAGAGTTGCTGCGCGGTAATGGCAGGCGGTTGAAACACCGCTGCTGCCGCGGGCGCCTTCGCTGCCGCCGCCGCTTTGGCCGCCTTGGGCGCAGCCCCCGCTCCGGCATTGCTGGTTCGTGACGCCTTCGCCGTCCCCGCGAGCAGGGAACGCCTTATCGGTGGACGCCGGTCCAGTTCCTTCTTGAGTTTCGAAACCCGGCGGAATTTCTCGAGCGTGCTACCGTAGTCGGCATCGAGCAGCTGTTTTTCCTGAATCGCCGCCACGTGGTCGACCGTGACTTCCACTCCGTCCACCGTGGTCAGAATCGTTCCGCCCATTTCTTCGAGCGCCTGTCCGAAGGTCTTGATTTCGGTTAGGGCCTTGGCGAACAACTCGTCAAACTTCTTCCCGAAATGTGCGTTGTGCGCTGAAACCGTGGCCAGCACACCGGGATGATAAAACGAAGCATCGAGCCACTGCTTCAGTTCGCGCACCCGCCCAATAATGCCGGAATCGATCAGAGTGTTGAAATCGCGGAAGCGCGCAATCTCCTCGCGCAGCGGATCGAATCGCCGCAGCAATTGCACATGCTCCTCGGGCAGGGAAGGCACGTCGGAGTCGGCCAAAATTTCAATCAGCGCAATTTCGAAGGGGGACAGCGGCAGCGCCCCATCGAGCCCGTACCCAGTCTGCTCCCACTGCCCCGGCACGCGCGGATGACGGTACAGGAAAGTCGCGATCAGATCGGTCTTGTCGCGGTTGACGTCGCTGGGCTCGCGGCGCCGCACAAAATACCGCAGCAGAGCCTCAGCCACTTCCGAATCCGTGTCGGGGGTCAGCGCCTGCCGCACCATGGCCGGCGTTATCGCCATATCCAGCAGATGCAGCCAGCGGTACATGCGCGACAGCGTGGTCGGAAGCTCGCGCTCGGAATGGCGTAGCGCATCCTCGTCAAGGCCGCTTGGAATGGGGACGTCCCCGCCCAGCGCGTCGCGCATGAGCTTCTGGTAGAAGCCCTGGACAGTCGCCAGAATGGCTAACTCAAACCGAAGATCTTCGGCCAAACGTGCCCCCGAGAGCAAGAGTTCCCTTCTAAGACTTTACTAATGCTTCCAGTAAAAATGAAAAGTTACTACCGGTGCAAGTTACTACCGGAGCGAGACTCCATGAGAAGAGACGCGCCTTCGGAAGTACATGCCCTTCCGCGGATCTTCGAAGCATTGTCATCCTGAGCAGCGGCGCAGTCGGTGCGAGGGACCGTACGGCGTGAGCCGCGTCGATGCGGTTTACGGGATCGTGCGAGCAGCGCGCAGCGAATGGGAACCTCTCTGCAAAGTCTCGCTGCGGTACGTCGTAAGATCCCTCACCCGGCTGGCGCCGGGCTCAGGATGACAAAATCAGGAACTACGATCTAGAACACAACCGTCTTGTTCCCATAAACCAGCACGCGATTCTCCACATGCCAGCGCACGGCCCGCGAGAGCACAACCTTTTCCAGATCGCGTCCTTTGCGGATAAGGTCGTCGACCGTATCGCGATGCGACACCCGCACCACATCCTGCTCGATGATCGGCCCATCGTCGAGCACCTCGGTGACGTAGTGGCTGGTCGCGCCAATCAGTTTCACCCCGCGCTCGAACGCCTGATGATAGGGCCGCGCCCCCACAAATGCCGGCAGAAACGAATGATGAATATTGATAATCCGCTGCGGATACCGATGCACAAACTCGTTCGACAGAATCTGCATATACCGCGCCAGCACCAGAAAGTCCGGTTTCTGCTCGTCAATCAGCGCCTGAATCTTCGCCTCAGCCGCGCTCTTGTTATCCTTCGTGACCGGAACGATCGCATAAGGAATCTTGTAGAAGTCGGCAATCGCCTGATTGTCTGGGTGATTGGAAATGATCAGCGGGATTTCGCAGGCCAGTTCGCCGCTCTTGTGGCGATACAGCAGATCGACCAGGCAGTGATCGTACTTCGAAACCAGAATGATCATGCGCTGCCGCTGCGTCGACTGCGCCAGCCGCCACTTCATGTGAAACGTGGCAGCGATGGGTGAGAAATGCCTGCTGAAGTCAGCCAGATCTTTCTGCGAGAGATCAATGTCGAAGTCCCTGGGATCGAACTCAACCCGCATCAGAAACAGCCCGGACTCCTCGTCGGCATGCTCGTCAGCATGCAGAATATTGCCGCCGTGCCGGAACACGAAGTCGGCAATAGTCGCAACCTCGCCCTTGCGGTCAGGACAGGAGATCAGCAGGATGGCGGATGTCTTCATAATGGAAGGAAGACGTTGCAAGCAACGTCTCTCCAACAAAGTTTCTGTAGAGACGTAGCTTGCTGCGTCTCTGCCTGCGCCCCTACTTCTTCAGTTCTTTCAGTATCTCCCGCGCCGCATTCGCCCCCGACCCGCCAGTCAGCCCCGCCCCCGGATGCGTCCCACTCCCGCACAAATACAGTTTCTCAATCGGCGTCCGGTACCGCGCCCAGTCGAGCAGCGGACGCATCGTGAAGAACTGGTCGAGCGCCAGCTCTCCATGAAAAATCTGCCCGCCGGTCAGCCCGTATTTGTCTTCCAGGTCGAGCGGCGTGATGATCTGGTGCGTCAGAATCAATTCGGGCAGATTCGGCGCGTACTGCGCGAGCGTCTGCACCACCGTCTGACCCAGGGCATTGCGCTGCTCTTCCCAGTCGCCCTTCAGCTTATACGGCGCGTACTGCATGTAAATCGACATCACATGCTTGCCTTCGGGTGCCAGCGTCGGATCGGTCAGCGATGGAATCGTCGCTTCGAGATACGGCTGCCGCGAGAAGTTGCCGTACTTCGATTCGTCGAAAGCCCGCTCCAGATAATCAATCTCATGGCCAATGTGAATGCGTCCCTTTAGCGTCGAAGCGTCACCGTCTTTCAACGCGGTGAACTTCGGCAGCCCCGACAACGCAAGGTTCACCTTGGCAACCGTGCCGTTCCCGCGATAGTGCTGCAGCCTCTGCACGAAGTCAGGCGAAAGATGCGTGGGATCGGTCAGCTTGAGCAGCGTACGTTTCGGATCGGCATTGGAAATAACCGCCTTGGCGAGAATCTCTTCGCCCGTCGAAAGCAGTACGCCCGTCGCCACTCCGTTTTGTACGCGAATCTCAATGACTTCCGCGCCCGTGCGAATCTCCGCTCCCGCGGCCTTCGCCGCCGATGCCATGGCCTGCGTAACCGCGCCCATGCCTCCCCCGGCCAACGCCGCCGAGCCCGCCGGATGCGGATCTCCCGCCGCGCGGATCAACAGCACCAGCGCGCTGCCCGCCGACCACGGTCCCAGAAATGTTCCGAACACGCCCCGCGCCGCAATCACCGCCCGCAACAGTTCCGTCTCGAAATATTCTGACGCCAGATCGGCCACGGCCATCGGCCCCCAGCGCAGCAGGCGAAACATATCTTTCTTGCCCAGCTTGCGAATCGCACGCCCCGTCTTGAGCATGCTCCACAGATCGCCGCTGCTGGGATGGTCGATGTCGGGCGGCGTGGTCGCCAGCGCTTCACCAATCACTTTGCTGATCTTCGCCAGCGACTGCGCGAACTCCGGATACTTGGCCGCATCTTTCTTGGAAAACGCCGCGATTTCCTGCGCCGACCTGCCCGTGTCCTGATAGAGCGAGAGCACGCGCCCATCGGGCGAAAGCGCCGTAACAGAAACCTCCGGCGTGATCAGCTTGAGCCCGTGCTTTTCCAGTTGCATGTCGCGCAAAACACCCGGCAGAATCGGACCCGCCGTATGGGCCAGCGTCGAACAACGGAACCCGGGATGAAACTCATCGGTCACCGCAGCCCCGCCGACCTGCGCGCTGCGCTCGATCACCAGCGGTTTGTACCCGGCCTTGGCCAGATAAAACGCGGTGGCCAGCCCATTGTGGCCGCCGCCAATAATGACAACGTCTCGCGGTGCAGACATGCTATGCCGCTCCCTTGATGTCTTTCAGAATTTCCAGCGCCGCCAACCGCCCGTTCGCGCCCATGATGCCGCCCCCCGGATGCGTCGCCGATCCGCACATATAAAGGTTCTTGATCGGCGTGCGGTACTGCGCCCACCCCGGCACCGGACGCAGGAAGAAAAGTTGTTCCAGCGACAGTTCGCCCTGAAAAATGTTGCCCTCACTCAGTCCCCACTCGCGTTCCAGGTCAAGTGGCGTGACCACCTGCCGGTGAAGGATGATGTCCTTGATGTTCGGCGCATATTCGGCAATCGTGTTCACCACAGTGTCGCCGAACGCTTCCTTCTGATCGTCCCAGTTAAGCCCGGGCCGCAGCTTGTAAGGCGCGTACTGCACGAAGCACGACAGCACATGCTTGCCCGGAGGCGCGACCGACGGATCGGTTAACGAAGGAATGACCATGTCGATATACGGATGCCGCGAGAAGTTCCCATACTTCGCGTCGTCATACGCCCGTTCCATGTACTCGACGGAAGGCGAAATCGAAATCGCTCCGCGCAAATGAGCGCCCGGTCCGGGCATGCACTTAAAATTCGGCAGCCCGTCCAGCGCCATGTTCACTTTGCCCGAAGACCCGCGATACTTGAAGCGGTTCACGTCTTCCAGAAAATCGCCGGGCAGATGCTGCGCTTCAATGAACTTTGTGAAAGTCAGCCGCGGATCGACGCTGGAAGAAACCACGTCAGCGTAAATTTCATCGCCGTTGGCGAGCACCACGCCCTTCGCCTTGCCATTCTTCACAATAATCTGCGAGATCCCCGCCTTCGTGCGGATCTCCACGCCCGCCTCGCGCGCTGCATCGGCAATCGCATTCGAAATCGCGCCTGTACCGCCGCGCGCAAATCCCCAGGCCCGGAACGCGCCGTCGATCTCTCCCATGTAGTGGTGCAGCAGCACGTAGGCCGTTCCCGGTGAGCGCACGCCCAGAAAAGTCCCGATAATTCCGGAAGCTGACATCGTCGCTTTCAGCACGTCGGTCTCAAACCATTGATCGAGAAAATCAATGGCCGACATCGTCATCAGCTGAACCTGGTTGTATTTGTCGTAGCTCGACATGCCCTGAAAGCGCCGCCCGATGAACAACAGTTTCATCAGTTCGCGTGGATCGAGTGTGGTCGGGTCCGGTGGCACCATGCTCAGAATCGGCTTCACGAACCGGCACATGGCCTGCATGGCCTTGCCGAACTCATCGTAGGCTTCGGCGTCCACGCGCGAATGGCGGGCGATTTCGCGGTGCGTCTTGCCATGGTCGTTCACGCGCCACAGATAATCGCCGCTGGGCATGGGCGTGAACGTACCGTCCAGCGGAAGAATCTCCAGACCGTGGCGGGGCAGATCGAGATCGCGAATAATCTCCGGCCGCAGCAGCGAGACCACATACGAGCAAACCGAGAACTTGAATCCCGGCACAATTTCTTCCGTGCAGGCCGCCCCGCCCAGGACGTGCCGCCGCTCCAGCACCAGCACCTTCTTGCCTGCGCGCTGCAGATACGCGGCATTGACCAGGCCGTTGTGCCCGCCGCCGACTACGATTACATCGTAAGAATTGGAACCAGCCATCCGCTTTCAGCTCCTAGCTTTCAGGTTCGGGTGCAGGGAAACGCAATAATACTCGCGCAGGCAAGTGGGCGGAAGAGAAGATCAGAGCCCGCTGGGAAGGACGGTCCAGCTTCGAAGGATGCTACACAAATTGGCCCTGAATATGCGCATACGTGAACGGAAGCCGACTCGACATTCTATCGGGAAGCGGGTGTTTTGTCTGCAAGAATAGAAACGCGGGGCTTCGGGATGACGCAATTGATTGGGGCTCCGGCGTATAATCCGGTGTCGAGTTCAATAGTTTATCGAGGAATCTATCTTGCCCATCGGAACCGCATTTCACGAGCGAACCTTTCCCCTCTGCCACAGCTTGAACTACCGCGAATGGTCCGGCTACTACACCGTGAGCGTCTATGAAGTCCACCACGAGCACGAGTACAACGCCATTCGCAACGCGGCCGCGCTCATCGATATTTCGCCGCTGTACAAATATCTGATCACCGGCAAAGACGCGACCCGTCTGGTGAACCGCGTCATCACCCGCGACATTAATAAAGTCAAAGTCGGCCAGGTGATTTATTGCTGCTGGTGCGACGAAGAGGGCAAGGTCATCGACGACGGCACCATTTCACGTCTCGAAGAAAATGTTTATCGCTGGACGGCCGCCGATCCCAGCCTGCGCTGGTTCCGCCAGAACGGCCTGAACATGGACGTGCGGGTCGAAGACATTTCCGAAAAAGTCGCAGCCCTTGCACTGCAAGGCCCGACCTCCGCCAAGCTGCTGAGGTCGGTTGCCGAAGCCGACATCGCCAATTTGAAATACTTCCGTGTTGCCCGCGGAAAAATCGCCGGCGTTCCCGTCGACATTTCCCGCACCGGCTACACCGGCGATCTCGGCTACGAGATTTGGGTGCCACTGAACGACGGTACTAATGCGGTCAAGGTCTGGGACGCGCTCGCCGAGGCCGGCAAGCAGTTCGATCTCCACGCCGCTGGCATGCTGGCGCTCGACGTTGCCCGCGTCGAGGCCGGGCTCCTGCTCATCGAAGTCGACTACACCAGTTCGAAGAAGGCGTTGATTCCGTCGCAGAAGTTTTCGCCCTACGAACTCGGCTTTGGAAAAATGGTTCACCTCGACAAAGAAAACTTCATCGGCAAACGCGCTCTCGAAAAAGACGCCAAGAACGGCGTGCCCCGGCAGTTGGTCGGCCTCGAAGTCGACTGGACCGACATCGAGCAACTCTACGACCGTTACGGCCTCACCCCGGCCGCGCCCGCGCAAGCCTCGCGGGTCGCCGTGCCGCTGTACTCGGGAGAGAAGCAGGTGGGCAAAGCGACCACGACAAGCTGGTCGCCCATCCTGAAAAAATTGATCGCGTTGGCCAGCGTCGAAACTGAATACGCTAAGCCAGGCACTTCGCTGCAGATGGAAATCACAATCGAGGCCATGCGCCTCAAGACCAACGTGAAGGTGACGAACCTTCCGTTCTTCAACCCAAAAAGAAAAGTTGCCACGCCTGTGTAGAGAGACTAGAGCGTCGTTCGCGGGTAGTGTGGACGCTGATCCAGCACGAGCCTGTACACCGCTTCCACGTCGTCGATGTCGGCGAAGACCGGCACGTCTCCGATGCTGAATCGGCTCATGCCGCGAGTCTGCTGGCCGCGTCCCCCAATAACAGGATACTTCGGGCCAAACCACAGCGTCCCCCGAACCTCGCCTTCCCGTTCGATCGTCGGGATTGCCTCCAGGTACGTGGAACTTGTCTTGCGTTTCCATCCTTCTTGCAGAATTAACACGCGTCGATTGGTGATGGCATAATAAATTCGCCGTTTCTTCCACGCGTCATGCAGAAAACGTCCCCAAATCATGTATTGACCGAACACGACAAAAGGGATTCCCCATAGGGCCATGAAGATCGAAGGCGTCCCCTTGGAGCTGTGGCCCCAATAGCCAAGAACTCCAGATTCCCAGAAAATGGCGAATCCGCCCCACAGCAGGCTGAACGGAATCATGTACCAATCGTCGGAATGGAAGATCACTCCAAAATTTGGCCGCCCGGTCCAGAGCACACTCTCTCCCGAGAGTAATTCCGGTTGGAGTTTAACCGCCACTTCTGGATCGATCGGACCCATCGTCATCCCTATTCGTTCTCTGCTGCTCCAGCCCGACAAATCCGGCGAGAGCTGTATACGCGAATCTGCTACCTCTTTGACGCCCGTCGCTTGCCGGCCCAGTAAATCCAAGCCCCAATCGCGATCAACGCCCCCGTTCCGCCCACAATCTTGAACAGCGCCAGCGGCTTGTTGGGCTCATCCGGTTGCGGAATGAGCGACAGCACAATCGTCAGCGCGGTGGTCAGGAATCCCACCGTCGCCACCAACTTCGCCACAATCGTTCCCCCCGGCACTCGAATTACTTCCGGTCCCGCCGGTTCGCGCTGCAGCTTGATCATCGCCGCAAATAAATACAGATACGGGATGAAATACGTAATCACTCCCAGGCTGACCAGAACGTCGTAGGCGCCCTTCACGCTGGTGCCGGCCTGGCCCAGAAAAATAAAAACCACGCCCAGGAAAAACTGCGTCAGCAAAGCGACCCACGGCGTCTTCCATCGCGGATGCAGCGCTCCAAATGCCGCCGGCAGAAAGCGATCCAGGCCCGCAACGAACGGTAGCCGTGCCACTGCCGCCAGGTACGCCCCGGCCGCTCCAATATTGCTGAGCGCTATCAGAAACGCCACCAGCGGGAGCACGCCCGGAAATCCCACGCGCGACGCGGTTTTCGAAACGGCTTGCACCAGTCCCTGTAAATCGTTCACCTCCGTGGAAGGCAGTGCCAGCAGCACGCAAACCGTTCCTAGGATGTAGCAGATCGTGACCGTAATTCCGCCCGAGAGCAGCGCCAGAGGAATCGTGCGCCGCGCGTTCTTGATTTCCTCTCCCATGAGCGACGCTGTCTCGCACCCGCCAAACGCGAACGCCAGCACTGACCAGAAAATAAGGTCATTGATGTGCGTGCTGGGAATCATCGAATGCAGCGTGAAAGAAGTTGCCGATCCGTAGCGATGCCATGCTACGAAGCCCATCACAATAACGATCGTCACCGGAATCCACATGGCGAGCGCGCCCACGTTATGCAGCCACTTGCCGACGTCGAGCCCAACGATATTCAGCAGCGTGGCCGCGCTCAGCGTGAGCAATGCAAAGATAATGTAGAACGTCGCATTGCCGGAAAGATGCTGCCACGCCGCCTGCCGCATGAACAGCACATTGCTGGCAGCGAAGTAGAGCACCGCGGGAAAGTACGGCAGATTGCTGGTCCAATACGTCCAGGCCGACATGAAGCCCGAGAAATCGCCGAACGCGCGCTTGC
>CAWDBW010000051.1:0-34501 GCA_963800405.1 uncultured Acidobacteriota bacterium | reverse complement strand
ATTCTAGGTGCGGATACCACAATGACCGCCGAAAGCTGGCACGACTCGGGCAGGGCAAAAGACTCGGGCAGGGCAAAAGACTCGGGAAGGGCAAACGACTCGGGCAGGGCAAAAGACTCGGGCAGGGCAGAAGACTCGGGCAGGGCAGAAAGAACTCGGGCAGGGCAAAAGACTCGGGAAGGGCAAAAGACCCGGGAAGGGCAAAAGACTCGAGAAAGGCAAACGACTCGGGAAGGCAAACGACTCGGGAAGGGCACGACTTCAGTCGTGCCGTACGCTCTGCCGCACAAACCGCGGCTTCAGCCGCTGAGGCAAGCTTGGTATAACCGGTCTAGGGAAAGTCTATGAACAAGAGAATTTCGGCGCTATTTCTGTTATTGGCCTCGACCAACCTCTTTGCGGCCGACCACCAGTGGGTACTCAAGCAGAGCACGCTCACCTACCACGTCTCGCACCCGCTGCATCAGAGCGAAGGCGTAAGCCATGCCGCGCGCGGCAAGGGCGTTTGCCACGAGGGACAATGCGACTTCCTGATCGCCGTCCCGGTCAAGACCTTCGATTCCGGCGACAGCAACCGCGACCTGCACATGATCCAGGTCACGCGCGGCGCGGAATATCCCATGGTCACGGTCCGCACCCGCCTGCCGGAATCGGCCTCCACGTCGGCGACGGTCAAGGCCGATATCGAGATCCAGTTCGCAGGCCAGACCGCCCACTACCAGCAGATCGCTTTTGAACTGGTGACGCAGGGCAACGAGACTCGCGTGACTGGCACCATCCCTGCTACGCTCACCGACTTCAAAATCGACCCGCCCTCGCTGCTGACCTTGCCCGTAAAGAACGAAATTCCCATTCGCGTGGAGATGACTTGGACCCCGCAGTGACGCCAGAAATCCACAGCCTCCTGTGACATCTGACCTTGCGCTCCAGATCAACTGAGGTTCAAGATCGTCATTGCGAATGTGGTGTCCGGCACTCGCTGTCGGCGCGCCTTAAGTTGTTTGAAATCAAGATTTTGCCCGCAACTTGTTCTGGCTGTGAGATTACTTCCTGAATTGTCGCTAAGTCGATGATTCTAAGAGACCAGGGGGGAGGGGGTGGAGGCCCACGGCAGCAGGAAATTTCGCGAATCTACCAAACGCCTCCGTCGCAGTTCGTCTTCTCCGGGAGCGCCCTAAAAAAAATATCCCTAAAGAATTCACGGGCCAGGTCAGCCCAGAAGTTGCTTCGCGATCTTGCAGTACAAATCGATCGACTCCGCCAGTTGCCGCTTCTCGATGTATTCGGCATCGGTATGCGCCACATGAATCGATCCCGGACCCAGCAGCAGCGGTTCTCCCCAATTCGTGAGCTTGGGAATGTCGGTGGTGAACGCCGCGATCATTGTCGGCAATCCATCGACGGTCCGCAGGCGAAGGAAGGGAAGTTCCAGCGGAAACGTGACCTGCACCGAATCGCCCGCAGTAGCGACAATCTGCCGCCGCAACTCTTCGGACGGTCCGACGAGTCGGTAAAGCAAATCCGCGTGCGCATAGTCAGGAATCACGTTGGGCGCGCGTCCGCCTTCAATCAGTCCGATGTTCAGGGTGCACGGCCCGACCTGCGGATCAGAGGGCAACGGCATCGCGCGCAGTCCCGTCAGGGCTGGAATCAGCTTGTCGATCGCCGAATCACCCAACTCCGGATAAGCCGAGTGCGCCATGCGTCCGGTCGCAGTCACTTCCACCCGCAGCGTGCCTTTTGAGGCGAGCGCCAGATGATTTTCCGTGGGCTCGCCGTTAATCAGAAATCGGCAGCGCGAATCCTGACCGTTGGCCGCAGATTCGCTCGCGGCATATTCATTTGCCGTCTGCGCGCCCAGGCTGTCGCGCTCTTCACCGACCACGAACAGCAGCCCCACGTAGACGCCGTGCTGGCGTAACCGTTCCGCCGCCGCGATTTGCGCGGCGATAATGCCCTTGGCGTCGCACGACCCGCGACCGTAAATGCGTGCCGCATCCTCCGCCGACGCAATGAACGGAGGCACCGTATCCATGTGCGTGGAAAAAACCACAGCAGGATGCGGATGCTCTTCCGAGGTCGCATACAGGTTGAAGCGGCCCTCTTCGACGGGCATTTTCCTGGTCTGATAGCCGAGCCGGCAGAGTTCTCCGTAAAGATAGTTTCCCACCGCGGCTTCGTTGCCGGTGATGGACTCGATGTCGATGAGTTGACGGGTGAGCGTGACGGCATCCATGGAGGAGAGAATAGCAGACGTAAATCGACTGCGGACCTTAGACCGCGGACCGCGGACCCAAGACCTCAGACCTGCTGTTTGTGTAATCTGGGAAAGTGACTGACTTGAACGCGACTATCCGTTCGCTGTTTCTCGACGGCCCTGCCGGACGCCTGGAGGCGTTGCTCAACACCGGAGCTGCCGACGCCACGCACGCCGCCGTGGTATGCCATCCGCATCCGCTATTTGGCGGGACGATGCACAACAAGGTCGTCTTCCACACCATGAAGGCGCTGAACAGTTTTGGTTTCGCGGTGCTGCGTTTCAACTTTCGCGGAACTGGATTGAGCCAGGGCGAGCACGACCAGGGCAACGGGGAAGTCGACGACGTGCGCGCCGCGCTTGACTGGCTCGCCGCCGAGTATCAGCTGCCGCTGCTGTTCGCGGGATTCTCTTTTGGCGCGGCTGTCGGATTGCGCGCCGCTTGCCCGGACGCGCGGGTTCGTGCCGTCATTGGCGTGGGAACGCCTGTCGGTCCGGTGGTCGCCGGCAGCGAAGTGCCGCGCACGTATTCGTTTGACTTTCTGCAGGATTGCGCCAAGCCAAAACTGTTTGTGAGCGGCGCGCGCGACCAGTTCGGTCCACGCGCCCAGTTGGAAGCGCTGGTTGCTTCGGTGCCAGAGCCGAAGAAGTTGGTGCTCATTGAAGGTGCGGATCATTTCTTCGAAGGCCGCTTGCGCGAGTTGAGGGAAGCCATTGAAACGTGGGTTAAAGAAGCAGTCAGCTCTCAGCCGTCAGCTCTCTTATAATTCACTCGGCATGCCCGATCCTGCAAGCGAATCCATGTTCCGCGAGATGCGAGAAGCGGCGCGCTCAATCTTCACGCAGACCTTGGCCGAAGCGTCGATCGCCACGGGCTTCGAGCGGCACGTTCATTGCGAACGGGGAGTGCTGCGCGTCTGCGAGGATCTGTACGATCTGCATGCGTATTCGCGGGTCGTGGTCGTGTCGCTGGGGAAAGCCGGGCACAGCATGGTCGAGGCGCTGGCTGCGCAGGTCGGAGCGTCGCTGGAAGGAATCGTAGCCAGTTCCGTCGCGCCCGCGACGCAGCTGCACGGGTTCCGCTATTTTCGCGGCGGACATCCCACGCCGAACGCCGAATCCATTCAGGCGGCGAGTGCGATGCTGCGCATGCTCGCGGCCCAGCCGGCTTCGGCGCTGGTGATTTTCCTGCTTAGCGGCGGAGGATCGTCGATTGTTGAGAAGCCCATCGACGACGAGATTTCGCTCGACGATCTCGTCGCGACCTATCGTGCTCTGGTGCATTCCGGTGCGCCGATAGCCGAGATTAACGCGGTGCGCAAGCACCTCTCCGCCGTGAAAGGCGGACGGCTTGCGCTGGCGGCGGCGGCCGCGCAGCAGGTTTCTCTGCTGGTGTCCGATGTACCGGACAGCACGCCGGATGCATTGGCCTCTGGGCCGACTATGCCCGATTCGACGACGGTTGAGGATTGTTACCGCATCGCCGAGAAGTATGAATTGCTGAAACAATTTCCGCCATCGACGCGGGAATTGTTTGAGCGGCATTCCTTGGAAGAAACGCCGAAGTCGGATGATCCGGCATTTCATCGCGCGCGCTGGTGGCCCGTGCTCTCGAACCAGACCGCAATTGAAGAAGCCAGTGCGGCCGCCGAGCGCGCAGGCTTCATCGTGCATGTGGATAACTCCTGCGACGATTGGGATTACGAAAAAGCCGCCGGCTATTTGCTGCAGCGAGTGCGCGAGTTGCGAAAACAGCTTTCGCCAGTGTGTCTGATTTCCGGAGGAGAAGTTACGGTGAAAGTCGTGAACGGCGGAGTGGGCGGGCGCAATCAGCAGTTTGCGCTGGCCTGCGCGGAGAAGATTGCGGGCGAGAACATCACCGTGCTCAGCGCCGGGACCGATGGAGTGGACGGGAACAGTCCTGCGGCGGGAGCGGTTGTGGACGGCACGACGGTGGGGCGGGCGAAAAGCTGCGGGCTGGATGCGCGCGCAGCGCTGGATAAATTTGACGCGTATCCGTTTTTCAGCACGCTGGGCGATGCGATCGAAATCGGACCGACGGGGAATAATCTGCGGGATCTGAGAATCCTGCTGGCTTATTGACTGAGGACGCGAAGAAGGACCGATGCGCTGGCCAAATGCATAGGTCCTTCGCTTCGCTCAGGATGACAACGGCTCAGGAGGTAGTGGCTTCGGCGATCGCGGTTATGCGGTCTTCTGCATCCTCTCCATGGCTTCGTCCATGCCGCGCTTCATTTCGTCCATCGACAGGTCTTTGGTGTGGGTGGCGATGGACCACTTGTGGCCGAAGGGATCTTTCAGCTTGCCGTAGCGGTCGCCCCAGAACTGGTCCATGACGGGCATTTCCACCTCGGCGCCCGCTTTGACGGCGCGATCGAAAGCGGCGTCGACGCCATCGAGGTAGATGTGCAGATTCGTCGCTGAACCTCCGATACTCTGCGGGGAAAGCGCGCCGAACTCAGGGAATTCGTCGCTCAGCATGATGATCGAGTCGCCGATCAGCAACTCGGCGTGCATGATCTTGCCGTCGGGGCCTTTCATGACGCCGCGTTCTTTGGCGCCGAAGGCCTGCTTGTAGAAATCGATGGCGCGAGCGGCGTCGCGCACGGTGAGAGCCGGGGTGAGAGTGTGGTATCCATCGGGAACAGGTTTTACGGACATGGGATTCTCCTCGCGGGCAAGATTTGCGCAGCAAAGTTTACACCAAAATCAAACATCCGATTGTCACAGGAGGATTAAAACAAGTACGAGGGGCAAAACAAAACAAACCAGGAAATTTCAGAAGAACCGGGTCACGCCTTCTTCCATCACCACGACGCGGTCTTTCGTGCCGGCCGCCTCGCTTCCTGGCTGAGTAGTTGGAGCGGTTCGTCCACGGGTTCGTGCGATAGCCGGAAACTGCCGTAGTGCATGGGGACCATCCAGCGGGACTTGAGGTCGAGGAAAGCTTGCATGGCATCGGCGGGATTGGTGTGGACGTTGCGAAACTGCGGCGGGTTGTAGGCGCCGATGGGAAGCAAGGCGAGTTCGGGGGCGAGGCGGCGTCCGATTTCGCTGAAGCCGGCGAAATAAGCGGTATCGCCGGCGTGATAGACCGAGTGCTTGCCGGCCTTCAGGACGAAGCCGCCGTAACCGCGATGCGAATCTTTCAGGATGCGGGCGCCCCAGTGGCGGGACGGCACGTGCGTGACGGAGAGGTTACGGTGACGAGAAGTTTTCCACCAGTCGAGTTCGATGATCTCGGAGAAGCCGAGATCGGAGACCAGATCGGAAACGTGCGTGGGAATAATAATCGCAGGAGCAACGCCGCGCGTGCGCAGGTTGTTCTGCACGATGGCGCGCAGCGACGGGCGATGCAGATGATCGAAGTGGGCGTGTGAAACCAGCACCAGGTCGATGGCCGGCAGGTCGGCAATACGCAAGCCGGGACGACGCAGGCGCTTCAACACGAACAGCCAGCGCGCGAAATTAGGATCGATCATCACGCTCTGTCCGCCAATCTGCACAAAGAAGCTGGCGTGGCCAATGAAGGTGACGCCGAGTTCGCCGTTGGTGGCGAGACGCGGTTTGTAGGTTTGACCGGAGCGCGGAGTTACGGCGGAGTGACGCACCAGACGTCCAAACTGCGTGGCGCGTTTGCGCAGAGCCGGATTGCGAAGCGTTTGCTTGATCATCCTACTTCGATCATTCTGCTTTAGATCGTCCTACTTTCGATCGTCCTGCTGGAGAGCCCGAGGGCGAACCGGAAGCATCTCAGCCCTCATACTAAAGCCGGTCATCGCGAGAGCGGAGTAATCAGAACGGTGCGGTCGCTTTTATTTACTAAACTGTAATGTTAGATGACGGGGAGGGGTTGCGGGCTGTTTTTTTAGTTTTCCGCGAGTAACGGCGGTAATGCGGCGCGGGGAGACTCTTTCTTTGAGCTTTATACAGCTTGCGCGGCGTCAATTGCTTGACCTTGATCGCGCTGTCATATCTAATTCGTAAACGTTCTTTTTGAATTTTCTTCACAAAGAGGAGAAGTCCGCATGCGAGTTGCATTTCTGGGGTTGGGAATCATGGGGCACGCCATGGCGACGAATCTGGTCAAGGCCGGCCACGAAGTGACGGTGTGGAATCGCACGCCCGGCAACCTGGTGGAGGGTGCGGGAGTCGCTCCCACTCCGGCGGCGGCGGCGCAGGGCGCGGAAGTGTTGTGGCTCTGCGTGTCTGACACGGATGCGGTCGAGAGCGTGATCTTCGGCGCGGAGGGCGCGGAGGCGTCGCTGACTGAGGGCATGATCATCGCGGACTCGAGCACGATTTCTCCGTCGGCCACGGTGAGGTTCGCCGAGCGTGTAGCGGAGAAAGGCGTGGCTTGGGTGGACGCGCCCATGACCGGGTCGAAGGTGGGCGCGCGCGAGGGGACGCTGGTGTTCATTGTGGGAGGAAGCGAAACTCCGGTAGAGCGGCTCAAGCCGCTGTTTGCGGCGATGGGGAAGAAGATTTTTCGCATGGGCGAAGCCGGCAAGGGACAGTCCACCAAGCTCGTGATGAATTTGCAGATTGCGCTGATTTTTGAAGGCTTCGCCGAGGCCCTGACCCTGGCTACGAAGCTGGGCGTGGATACGCAGCAACTGCTGTCGCTGATTGATGCCACCATGGTGCGGTCGGGCGTAGTGGACTACAAAGGGCCATTCATTTTGCAGCGTGACTTCACGCCGAATTTTCCGCTGCGGCTGATGCATAAAGATATCCGGCTGACGCTGGAGGCGGCGAAGGAAGCGCGGGTGAAACTGCCGGCGCTCGAAACCGTGGAAGAAATCTACGAGATGGCCACTGAAGACGGTCACCAGGACCTCGACTATGCCGCGACGCTGACGCTGCTGGAAAAGTGGGCGGGTGTGCAGGTGAAAGGGAAAGCGGCGTAAGGAGCGACTATGCGCTGGTATCACTATTTGGCGTACTTCTTCGGAGGCGCGTTTCTGGCGAACGCGCTACCTCATCTTGGAAATGGTGTCTCTGGGCATGCTTTCCAGAGCCCCTTCGCATCGCCACCTGGTGTGGGATTATCCTCCTCGACGGTCAATGTTTTATGGGGTCTGTTCAACCTTGCCGCCGGCTACCTGCTGGTCTGCCGGGTCGGCAGTTTCAATCTGCGCAAGACTCTACACGTGCTGGTCCTGGGCGCAGGTATCCTGCTCATGTCCCTGATGCTTGCCCACACTTTCGGAAAGCTTCACGGCGGCCTCTGAGGCTCGGCCCAACTGAGCCGCACGACAGCTTCAGCCTGCAGATCCCTTCGAGTACCTACCGATTACTGCGGTAATGGCGGAAAAATCGTTATTACACAAGTATTACAGTCAAGATATCCCTGCTCTTGGTAGGTTAGCTATGGGTTGATCGAATTCTAAAACGACCACGAAATGGGGACCTTTCTGGATATGGAACTGCAGGATCTGGAAAAACCACAAGCGCAAAAAGATGAAGTGAACTGGGTGACGGCGATTTTTATGGCCGTGTTTCACATTGGGGCCGTGGCCGCGCTCTTCTTTTTCACCTGGAAGGCATTGTTTGTCGCGATGTTTCTGTGGTGGGTTTCGGGCAGCCTCGGTATTGGGATGAGTTATCACCGGCTGCTGACGCACCGCGGCTATAAGACTCCGAAGTGGATGGAATATTTCCTGACCATCTGCGCCACGCTGGCGCTCGAAGGCGGGCCGATTTTCTGGGTGGCGACGCACCGCATTCATCACCAGTATTCGGATCAGGACGGCGATCCGCATTCGCCGATCGACGGCAAGTGGTGGGCGCACATGGGATGGATTCTCATGGGCAAGTCGATGCACCATGACACGACCACACTGGCGCGCTACGTCCCCGATCTGGCCAAAGACAAGTTTCACGTCTGGATCACGAAATATCATTACGTTCCGCAGATGGTTCTGGGAGTTGCGCTGTATGCCATTGGCGGATTGCCGTTCCTGCTGTGGGGGACGTTCCTGCGCACCGTGGTTGGACTGCACGCGACCTGGCTGGTAAATTCGGCAACGCACTCCTGGGGCTCGCGGCGCTTCGCGACTCGCGATCTCTCGACCAATAGCTGGTGGGTCGCCCTGCTGACCTTCGGCGAGGGCTGGCACAATAATCACCATGCTCATCCGACGGCGGCGCAGCACGGATTCACCTGGTATGAAGTCGACATGAACTGGTACGGGATCTGGGTGCTCAGGACGCTGGGCTTGGCCTGGGACATCAAGCGAGTGAAGTTGGCCGAAGTCGAACGCGGCCTGGTGCCGACGCCGAATGGAAGACTGATCACGGCAGCTCTGCCGGAAGTTTCCGTCGCCGGCGACTGAGCGGACGGTTCAATTTGGAGTTACGAGCCCTGGCCGCCTCGGCCGGGGCTTTTTTCTCAGAGCAGCGCGTGAAGGATACGAACCCCGATGGGTGGTCCCGATGAGAATCCTGATTGTCACACGCGGATGATCATCACTTCTGTAGCTTTGATCAGGGCGGCGGCGGTTTGGCCCTTTTTCAATTGCATTTCGCGGGCAGAGGTTGCGGTGATAATCGACGTGATCTGCTGGCCGCCGATCGAAATTTTTACTTCCGCCATCAGGCCGCTGATGCGAACGGAATCGATGCGGCCGACCAATTGATTGCGTCCGCTGACGCGGCGGACGACCTGCTTGCGTTCTTTTTCCGTTTTTCCCATCGTCCTAAATAGTAGCTTGTCCACTTCGCTTTGCGGGATGCGGTGGTGTCCTCCGGCCGTTTGAACGCTGCGGATTTTCTTCTTGTAAATCCATTGCTTGATGGTGGGGAAGCTGATCCCTAGCTGTAAGGCGGCGTCGCGCAACTGGAGTAGACCTTGGGGGCGTCCCTCGGATTTTCCGATCGCGGGCATCCGAACGAAATCCTACCGTCAACTTCGGATACGGTCAATCAGGGCAGGCTGCTTCAGCGGAACGGTCGTGATCCATCTCAACTATAGCTAAAAGCGTATAGGTAGTGACATCAAATCTGTATCTAATATACACTTACGATCTCGTTTCGATAAAACTGTGGGGAGGTTGGGATGCATCGGGTTATTCTGATTGTTGCCGCGCTCGTTCTTTGTCTTTCATCAATGCTTTGTTCGGCGCAGGAAAAAAAAGCTTCCGATCCATGCACGAGCGGCCACGAGTTCTCCACCAGCGATTGCGCGCTGAGTTGGCACGGCATCACCCTGTACGGCGCCTATGACGTCGGCGCCGGCTATGTCAGCCACGGCTTACCGGAGAACGGCTACAACTATGAAGGCGAATCTCTGGTGAACCGTAACGGATATCAACACCGGTTCCTCGTGGCGCCGAACAACCTGTCGCAGACGGGTTTCGGCATCAGGGGCAAGGAAGAGTTTCTGCCGGGCTGGGCGGTTGTGTTCAACGCCTCGACGGGCATCAATCCACAATCCGGCCTGCTGGCCAACGCGTCTCAAACCGACATCATCAACAATGGCCTTCCCAGGAGCAGCTATTCGATCGCCATCGACGGGGCGCGCGCGGGCCAGCCATTCAATGACGAATACTACGCAGGTATATCGTCCACGCAGTTCGGCACGCTGACCTTCGGCCGCCAGCGCGCTCTCGGCACCGACGCGATGCTGCTTTACGATCCAGCCGGCGGGGCCTATGCCTTCTCCTACATCGGGTATAACGGCACGATGGCCGGCGGCGGCGACACCGAGGACACCCGTTGGGACGACGCCGTGAAGTATCGCATCGCCTATGGCCCGGTCCATTTCGGCGCGATGTATAAATTCGCCGACGGTTCTGCCGGTTGCTACTCGGGCACCGCGGGCTGGACTGCCGCCACCTGTACGCCGGAACAGGCGCATAACAATGCTTTTGGATTCGATCTCGGCGGGAAAGCCGGCAAGTTCTCCGCCGACCTCGTCTTCCAACATTACAACCAGGCGATCAGCGTATTGAACCCGCTGCTGGGGCCTCAGAGTCAGAGTCCGGCCGGACAATATCAGTCGACTACCGACAGCATCAACACCAACCCCATCAACGGAGGGCCCGGCTTGGGGCCCAATCTGGTCGACCCGAACGACACTGTGTATGGCATCGTGACCGACAACAACGCGATTATGTTCGCTGCCAAGTACACGTTGGACCCGGTAAAGTTTTTTGCCGGCTACGAATACATCTGGCAAAATAACCCATCCCACCCGCTGGGCGTGGGCGCCTCGGACCAAGGCGGATATTTCATGAGCGGCGTCGAAGACAACAATCTTGACTCTGAAAAGTTGGTGAATATCTGGTGGATGGGCGCGAAGTACACCTACCGCAGCAAAACCGATTTCACTTTCGCCTGGTATCAGCAGCGGCAGAACGACTTTCGTGTTCCGTCGACGTGCACTCCTACCAGTTTCCGTGCCTCCTGCGCGGGCACCCTCAACGAGGGATCGCTCTACGTGGATCATCACTTCACTAAGCGTTTCGACGGTTTTGTCGGAGTTGCGTATTCCTACGTGAGCGGCGGTCTGGCCATCGCCATTCCTCACGGCCCCGGCGTCCCCTATAACTACAACAATAACTGCGCTCCGACGGTCGGTGGCCGTTTTACCTTCTGATCGTTTTCGCGGCGGGCTCAGTCGCGTTCTGCTGACGCCATAGATACCTCCGGTGCGGTGGTATGAATTCAGGGCCGTGAGCGCGGTAAAATCGGCTGAGCTTCCATGCGTATCTCAAGCCGCCGCGGAACCATCGTTTTTTTCCTCTGCCTGGGCGTAGGCCTGGTGGCGCTGGCGGTTGCCCTCAACGTCGGCTGGATCATTCTTAACTGGCGCGAAGGCGTACTGCTGTTTTTTGGGATTGTGTTTTTTGCGCTGCTCATTGCGGGCATGGTGGTGAACACGATTTTTCTGGTACGCGAACTGCGGCGCAGTGAACAGCACGACAGCTTTATTAATGCCGTCACCCACGAGTTGAAGACGCCGGTGGCCTCGATCCGGCTGCACCTGGAAACCCTGCAGCGCCGCGAGTTGCCCGAAGCGCAGAAGCAGGATTTTTACCGGCTGATGTTGAGCGACACCGACCGGCTGACCGAGACGGTGGAGCAGGTTTTGCGCGCCGGGCGGGCGGGCGACAAGAAGGCGGGCCGCGATAAAGCCGAAGTCGATTTCGGCCAACTGGTGCGCGACTGCATGGACGCAACCCGGGCCCGGCATCACCTGCAACCGGAGGCAATTCGCTACGAGGAATCGTCGGAAGCGTCTGGCGACGTACGCGGGTTGCGGGTGCGGGGCAGCGAGGAAGATTTGCGCACCGCTGTTTCCAATGTCCTCGACAATGCTGTCAAATATTCCGGGGAGAGTGTCGACGTGCGGGTGCGGCTCGAAGTGCCCGACGAGAAACGCATTGTGCTGCGGGTGCAAGATCAAGGCGTGGGCATTCCTCCTGACGATATGAAGCGAATTTTTAAGCGATTCTATCGCGTGACGCACCGCTCGCTGGCCCACGTGAAGGGAACCGGGCTGGGCCTGTTCATTGTGAAGGCGATCGCGCAAAAGCATGGCGGCAAAGTTTTTGCCGAGAGCGATGGCGAAGGGCACGGAACCACCATCGTGCTGGAACTCCCCAGGGGGGCGGCATGAGCCGGGTTCTGGTGGTGGAGGATGAAGCGCATCTCGCGCAGGGTCTACGCTTCAACCTGGAAGCCGAAGGGTACGCGGCAGAGGTGGTGGGCGATGGGGAATCCGCTACCGATCGTCTGCTCGGGAAGGAAGAGAAATTTGATGCGGTGGTGCTCGACATCATGCTTCCGGGCAAAGACGGATTCAGCGTAGTGTCGGAACTGCGCGCCGCGCGTAACTATGTGCCGGTGCTGATGCTCACGGCGCGCGGGCGTCCGGAGGACGTGCTGAAAGGATTTGCCTCGGGCGCCGATGACTACCTGGCGAAGCCGTTTGATCTTTCGATTCTGCTGGCGCGCTTGCGGGGATTGTTGCGCCGCAGCCAGTGGATCCGCGCAGGGGAGACGGCCGCTCCGAGGGAAACGCGCTCCGATGCCGGCGGCGCCGAGGAATTCGGAACATTCTCGTTTGGCGGGAAGACGATTGACTTCGGGGCGCTGGAATTGCGGTCGGGAGGGAACACGATTCAGCTGACGCTGATGGAGTCGGAACTGTTGCGGCACCTGGTGCGCAACGACGGCAAGATTGTTTCGCGCAAGCAGATTCTGGAAGAAGTGTGGGGATTGCACGAGGATACTGATACACGCGCCATCGATAATTTCGTGGTGCGACTGCGGCGGTATATCGAGGATGATGCGGGCCATCCGCGGCATCTGCTTACCGTGCGTGGGGTGGGATACCGGTTTCTGGCGAAGCCGGGGAAGGCTTAAAAACCCGGTTGTGCGGTTTCACGCGCGATGGGGAACAGCGAACTCCAGGTCCTTCCACTGCGCCGTCGCTGACGCTCCGGCTTCGGTCGGGATGACAATCGTGATTAAGCTGCTGCTCGTGATTAAGCGGCTAGGCGCGGCACAACTCGGCCAGTAACGTTTCTCTTTTCTCGATGGCGATGCGGTCAATGCGGCGCAAGACGATCACATAGATCGGAACCGAGATTGCGGCCAGCACGAGAAACAGCAGCACGGCGATCCACAGATTTTTGTAGAGGCGCGCGATGGCGAAGACCGCAACGCCGAGGCCGACGATGACAATCTGTAGCCCCAAGCTAGCCAAGACAGTCGTCTGCGAGGCGTTCTGGCGGCCGAAAGTCGCGAAATCACGCTTCTTCGGGGAATAGATCGACAGCAGGTTGCCGGCGGCGAAATTCAAGGGCGCGGCAAAAAGCAATGCAGCCGCGGTGGCAATCGTAACCGCGAGGTGAGGCATGCCATAAAAGTAGCTGACGGCGAGCCAGGCCAGCGCCGTGTTCGCGACCAGAATGCTGGCGTGGGTAAGATTTTTCCCCAGCATAATCTGTCGAAAATGGACCGGCGAGGCATAGAAGAACTGCACTCCCGCCGCGTCGCCGCCGAAACTGTTGCAGACCAGATTCGTGAGCACGAGCAACGCGTAGGCGGCCGCTCCGGGGAAGGCCATGTCGGGCGTGCGGCCCAGAAAGTTCGACTGGCGCATGGGGTTCGCCGGTCCCATGCGAAACACGACCAGCATAAACAGCGGCATGATCAGCGTGAGCAGCATGGGGCCGCTGCGGGCCAGGTAGCGGACTTCCTTTTCGAAGACGGCCGCGACCGGCTGCGAAAATCCTTGCAGGTTCCATCCCACTTGCAGGCCTTGGGGTTGCGCGACGACGGGACGCGCCGCGGCTTCGCTGAGATTCTCACCGCGAAATTGGGCGCGCAGGCGGATGTTGAGGAGCAATCCTACGGCCGCGGTGAGCGCTCCCAGAAATAGCAGGGAAGTGATGCCGAGCAGAAAGTGGGAATGAGAGATCTGCGCGATCGTGCCCGCGGCGAGCCCGGGCGGCAACACAGCCTGCACCTGGGCTACGATCTGGGTGGCACGGCCGAGTTCGGGGCGTGGCTTTTTCTCGACCCGCTGCATCATCGGGCCGATCAATTGAAAGCTCAGCATCACCAGGATAAATAGAACTCCCATGATTTCGCGAGTGCGGCGCTGGGCCAGCCAGCGCTCCAGCCAGGCGAACACCGTCTGCATCAGGACGAGGTTGAAGAGTGCGAAGGTCAGCAGCACGAGCAGGAGCCAGGGAAACAGCGCCGGGCTGGCGAAGCTGCCGCCCAGCAGAATTCCAAACAGGCCTAAACAGCCGAGAGCGCTGGCGGGGTCGAAGAAGCCGTAGGCCAGGCGAATCAGAAAATACGAACTGTAGTTGAGCGGGAAGCGCAGCAACTCGGCGGAGTCCGGATTGTTGGTGAAGGCGGTCGCCATCACGGGAAAAACTTGCCAGAAGAAAAAGATTGGCCAGAACAGGGTTGCGAGGTACCCGGCCCTGCCTTGCGAGACGAAATACCAGGCGAATCCGGTGGCGGCGGCGAAGCCTCCCAGTCCGCCGAGGGCGAAGGCCGCGGTGACGAGGATGCGCGAAACCAGCTCCATCTTGCCGCGCTTGCTGCGCAGGCCATTGACGAACATGCGCCAGCGCAGTTCGGCGATGGCGGCGAGCTGGGTGCGGCGATGGACAGTGGAGGTCATGCTGACAGCCTGATCTTTATTTCTTATGCCAATTTCTTATCCCAGATTTTCATCCCAGCCACGAAAGTTCCTGTTCGGTGCGGCGCGTGCCGCCGACGATGCGCAGGAAAAGTTGTTCCAGCGTGAGCTTCTCGCCGGAAGGCGCTGCGCCGTCGCCGGATGCGGCTGGAGTCTGGGCTTCGACACCGGCGCGCAGCTCTTCGAGCGAGCCCTGGGCGACGAGCCGTCCTTGATGAATGATGGCGACGTGGCTGCACAGGCGCTCCACGATTTCGAGCACGTGCGAAGTGAGAAAAATCGTGGCGCCCTTGGCGATCATGCCTTGCAGCATGGATTTCAGGGTGCCCGCAGCGATGGCGTCCACGCCTTCGAAGGGCTCGTCGAGAAACAGAACCTTGGGTCCGTGAATCACAGCGGCGGCGAGGGCTAGTTTTTTCTGCATGCCGTGGGAATAATCGGTGACCAGCTTTTTCGGCTGGTCGGCGAGCTGCATGAAGTCGAGCAACTCGGCGGCGCGCTTAGCCGCGGTGGTGCGGTCGAGGCCGTACATGCGTCCGGCGAAGCTGAGGAACTCGGCGCCGGTCAGGCGGCCGAAGAGCGCCATGCCTTCGGGGACGACGCCGATCTGGCGTTTCACTTCGACGGGATGCGCGTTGAGATCGATGCCGAGAATTTCAATGCTCCCGGAACTGGGCGCGAGCAGCCCGGTGAGCATCTTGATGGTGGTGGATTTTCCCGCGCCATTGGGGCCGAGGAACCCGAAGAATTGTCCGGGGGCGACGCGCAGGTCGACGTTGTCGACGGCCACGAGTTCGCCGAAGCGGCGGCTTAGGCCTTGGGTCGAGATGGTGGGCGCGAGGTCCATGAAAGCTTTGAATCTAGCATACTGGCGGCGATTGTTGGGGGACCCGTTTCCCAACACAAAGCCAGGTCATTTGTCGATCAGTGCTTTTGAGCTGCCGGGCTCGGAATGGAGTGTTGGACCGGGTGCAGATTCGAAGTTCGAAAAATTGCGCTGGCCGGTACGATCGCTTGCTTGGCTGCGGTCAGGTCATAGTTCACAAAGGCCCGCCGGTCGGTGACGCTCGACAGTTTGAGAAACGCTGAGGTGCCGGGCGCGGCCGTCGACGCAGTGACCGAGAGTCCGGCGCCGTCGGAGAAAGACAGCGCAGCGCCACCCGCTGCGGGAGCCTGGCGGCCTTCGAATTGGTCGATGGTGACGTTGCGGAACTGCTCACAGTGGATGCCGTCGGAAAAATAGTCGGGCAAGTTCTCGTCCCACTGCAGTTCGAGTCCGTGAACGTTAAAATCCTGCAACCAGCGGCAGAACACGGCGGGAATGTCGTGCTTGAAGATGGCCTCCTGCAGATTGCGGGCGGTCCAGCGCAGATCGAAGTTGCCGCCCATGCTGCGCGCGATCGCCGGTTCCGGGGCAGTGATCTTCAAGCGAACGTGGTCGAGGGTCAGGCCGACGATGGGGTTGTGTTCCGCGCCGTAGATCAGGATGCCGCTTTGGATTCCGCGGTGATGTTGGAAAACGTGACGTCACGAACCGCGCCTTTGCATTCACCCTCCGCACACGGACTCACGGCAATATAGATAGGCTCGGCCTTGCCCCACCAGTGCCCTAGAATCAGCCGGGTTCGCATGGTGATGTTGGAGAACAGGACGGACTCCGTGTTATCGCCGCTGTTCACACCGTGGAAGATGCCGATGCCGCGATTGGAGTCGATGGAGAGATTGTCGAAGGTGCTGCGGCGAGTGCTCTCCAGCCGAATGGCGGCGGAACGCGACACCAGCGAGCAGTTGGTGACGTTGACGTGGTCGCTGCCGAAAATCGCGAGATCGTCGTCGCCGGCCTGGATGTCGCTGTCGGAGATGTGCACGTGCCGGCAACGGATGCAGTCGATGCCGTCGTTGTTCGGAATGAGCAGGTCGTTGTCGATATGAATACCGGAGATGGTGGCTTGCTCAGTGTTCTGGAGATGTAGCGTCCAATTGGGAGCAGCCCGGAGGGTAATACCGCGGACGAGAACATTCTTGCAGTTCACGAAAATGATCATGGTGCCCGGACGCCCGGTTCCGTGGTTTTTTGGCGCGACCGGGCCATATTTCAAGTCGCGCACTCCGGCGTCAAAGGCTTCCGGGTTGCGAGTGTACTGCGCGTCGAAGTCGAGGCCTACGTGGGCCACGTCGAGATCCATGAAGTGGTCGCCCTGGCCGTCGATGGCGCCGCGGCCGACGATGGCGATGTCATGCGCCTCACGGGCCACGATGATGCCGACGCGGGTGCCCTCGCCGGAAGAATTCACGCCGTAGTCCCGGTCTAGGCCGTAGTCCGCTATGTTGCCGTAATCGGAAATGTTGGGGCTGCCGAGAATGACCGCGCCTGCGTCCAGTTGCAGCGTGATGTTGCTGAGCAGTTCAAGTGTTCCCGTGACGTAGGTGCCTGCGGGGAAAAGCACGGTGCCGCCACCAGCCTGGGCACAGGCGCGAATCGCCTTGGTAATGGCCGCGGTGTCTAAGGCGGCGCCGTCGCCTTTTGCCCCAAAACTTCTGACGTTGCAAATTCCGTCCGGCGTGGGAACTGTTTGCGAAAGAAGAGGCAGAGTGCAGAGAAGAGCGACCGACAGAGTAAGAGGAATGAATTTGCGAAAAATCATCAGCGGCCTCGATCTGTGCGTTACCAAAACGACTTGAGCAGAGCAGTATACGAGGTCGGGCGATGCGAGTCTTGAGTCGTGTTACTGACAGTTATTTATTCGGAGGGTCTTCGGACCACGGGGGAACGACGCCGTTGATGCGAGCATAGGCGATGGCTTGTCCGAGATGTTCGGCGATATGCGGGACAATGTAGAGAAGAACGCCGCGCTGAGTGATGGTTCCACCGAGCCAGGGCATGGTTTTTTCGAGGTTGGCATCGGGCATGTCGGTGATGGCCTGCTTGGCGTGCGCATAGGAGAGCTTCAGGGTTGCGATGATTTTTGCTTTGTCGGTGGTGGATTGTTCCATTCCCGCCACATCGAGCCCGGCGGGAGGAGCGGCGCCTATGAGCTTGTACATGTTGTAATTCGCGGCGCTGACATGCAGGAAGACCTCGGCGACTGATTTCACGCCGGGTGCGGGACGCCAGGTGTACTTTTCAGCGGGGAAAGCCTCGGCCAGACGAAGGAATTCGTTTTCCTGGATCATGACCAGGGCCAGAACTTCAGAGCGGTAGCCCGTCACGCCTGGCGTGCCGTCCCGGAAGGGATGCACTTGCTGCAGTTGGGCTGAGCTGCGAACTGCGCCGGCCGTGAGCACGAAGAAACTCAGCGTGAAGAGAATACGCATCATGATACGCAACGTGATACGCATAGTTGGGTACCTCCTTTGAGTGCGTCGCCATTCTAGCGAGTTGGAGCGGGCTGTCTAGAATTTTTTGCGAACGGATCGGGCTTAGCGGAAACGCGTGGTGCGCCAGAGTGCGATTCCGCAACCGGCTAGCAGCGCGAGCATGGCGATGGTGAGCGCGGTGGCCCAACCTAGAGCGATGTCCATATGAGGGAGCCGTGCCATTACGCCAAGGAGTACGAACAGACCTGTCGTGCCGACAATGAGCAGCCAATCGAGGATGGTGCGGCGAGTCGAGCCCGCGCCATAGGCTCGGCCCTCCATCCCGGCGCGGACATATTCTCCTTCGACGCCGTAGCGTTGGCCTTCGCGATTGGCGGCGTCCTGCCAGGAACAGTGCTCGCGTGCCGTGGCCGACGACAAGGCGATGGCAAGCGCGCCTAACGCCATGAGCATCGATCCTCCGGCCACTTGCATATAGACGGAGTGACTTCCGCCCCGCAGTTCATGAAATACGAGAATGCCCCACAGCAGTCCCCAGAGTTGATTGGTGTTGGAGAGCGGGATGCCGCGGCTAATGCCGACGTACTTGGTGGCGTATTGCTGGAATAGGTCTCCGAGCACCCAGACGAAGCCGCCCAGCATTAGCCAGAACATTACAGATTTAGCCCCGGCGAGTTCGTGCCAGAGGGGGATCGCGCCCCGGTAGGCGACCGCCAGCACGGTCATGGTGGTGAGTTCTCCGACGGTGAAGAACGTAATGAAGGACATCGGATTCATGCCGGTGAGGTAGGCCTTGCGGTAGGGAATGTACATCGTGCCCCATAAAATGCCGGCACCCAGGGCCGCGAGAATTCCCCCGGCCGCCTTGCCTGGCGCTGCCTCATGCGCGGATGCGATGGCCAGAAGCGTGGCGCCACCGAACATGCAGACGGCGCCGCCCAGAACGCCGAGCCAGCGCTTCCATCCCGCATAGTGCAGTTCGTTGAAGAGCAGGAATCCCCAGAAGATTCCGAGCAGGCTGTTGGTATTCCACAAGGGAAAGGCGATGCTGAGGCCGACGTTGCGGATGGCGTAAATCGTGAGCGTGTTGGCCACGGCCCACATGCATCCTGCGAGCACGGCCCAGACGATCAGATGCGGAGCCTGGCGGACGTCACTGCGAACATGCGAGGTGCCGCGGATGAGGGCAGGGACGCTCCAGCGCGCCAGGAAAACGCCGAACACCATGATCAGCGAGACCGTGATCGGCGAGATGTCTGGATTGACCAGCTTGATGGGGGCTTCGGCGCCGCCGAGCCAGGCTCCGGCGGCGAATCCGCAGAAGATGCCAAGCGCCTGCAGGCTGCGCAGCCGAGTCGCCGACATTGGACTCTGAGCTGGAGGCGCGGCTGGCACGGTTCCTGAAGGGGCGCTCAACGAAGTTTATCCAGGAGGAAGAGACCACCGACGAGAACGACGAAGGGAATCCAGAAGTGAATGTCGGTGGCGATGGCACGGAACAGGTCGCGGAAACCTTCAGGTTTGCTCAGAGACATTGTGGCCACGGGATGGAATTCGCTGAATCTGGAGTGCCATCTTAGGGATAGATGAAGCCAGAGTCAACCCGGCGTCTGGGGTAAAACGCAAGGCGCGGGCGCGCGAGCGTACATCCTCGAACAGCTTCGTGCTATTCCGAATCTCCGACAGCGGCAATCGTTGTAAAGTAAAGTGGTCGAGATGGCACGCATGTCGTTTCGGTGGAGAGATAAATGGAATGCCAGACCAAGGATGAACTTGAGCAACACTTGTCGGATATTCGTCGGCTGGCAACCAGCCCTCGCCTGACGCCGGAGGAAAAGGACGCGGCGGCGCGGGCCGAGCGTTTTGCCATCAGCCTGCTGCGGGCGCACGATGAGTCGGGGCACCACGGCAAGAGATGTCCGTTCGCTACACGCTTGGCATGATCCACGTTGGGATGATTAGCGAAGAATCACCCTCGGCTCGACTGGCGGGATCGGCAGAAACCTCTTTCCGGTCACTTCTTTCCGGTCACCTCGCCTCCGGGCTGACTCAGTTCGATCCTTCAGTCGAACTGGCCGACTGCAGGACGGCTTCAGGCGCCTCGAATTGGATGGGGCGGTTGTAATCGGAGTAGGAATAGTGGCCGGCGTTTTCCATGGTCATCTCGTAGGGCAGATGGTTGTCCACGCCGATGCAGATCGAACCTTTCTGGGAAGAGATGGCGGTCTTTATATCGAACTTCCATTCCCGGCAGCGGGCGCCGTTGATTGTCTTCTTGTCGCCCCGTTCAGTCATGGCGTGGCCGACCATGGTGTACATATCAGGCAGCAGATCGCGAACCGTACCGCGCGCGATGTTGTCGCAATACCACTTGGCTGAACCCCGGGGACCTACGGCTCCGGTGTTCTCCCACGATCCGTCGCCGTCACGGACGTATCTCTGTTCGCCCACCAGCAACTCTTCTTGCTTCATCTCGAAAGGAGAATCACGGCTGGCCTGCGCCGAATCGTGGGACTGCTGGTGGACAATCACCTTGTTGCAGTCAACCTCCCATAGCCTTTCCGAATGCTGGGAGCCTGCGGCGCTCTCCATGTAGGCGCCGCGAAAACTCTTGACCTGCTTGATGGCTTCCAATGTCTGCTTAAACTCGACATCCCCATTGCTCGGGTTCACGGCCTGGCCCACAGCCCAGAAAATTACGCCTGCTATCAGCAGAGTTGCGCCTATCCAAAGCCCACGACGGCTAACCATAGTTAAATTCTCCCTAAGCCTCTCGCGCCTAGGTTAGTCAACAGAATCGGTGCGTGAAAGTTACCAACGTACCTGAAACGCCACCAAAACAAAACGCCCCGGCTTTTCGGCCGGGGCATGAAGCAGAACTGGCATGGGGCAGAACGGGCAGCGGTCTAGAACAAATTCCACAGAAACTGGTTGTAGACCTCGTGGTGGAATTGCACTTCCGGGGCCTTGACGAAAGTTCCGAGAGCGCGCGGGCAACGGTCGGCGGCGGCCTGTTTCAGGTCGGCGTAGCGGCCTTTGACGTCTTCGCCGAGCAGGGTTGTGGTCCACTCGGCTTTGCGGAAGTTGGAGAGCGCGTCGTAGATGTTGTCGGGCAGGTAGCGCTCGGCCTGGCGCAGGTTCTTGATCTTCGCGGTCTCGCCGTCGAGGCCGGTCTTGAAGATCGAGTGCATCACCAGGTAGGGATTCGCGTCAGGGGCGACGGACCGCACCTCGACGCGCATGCTCTTCTCGTTGCCGATGGGAATGCGGATCATGGAGCCGCGATCCACGGCGGAAGCTTTGATCTGGTTGGGCGCTTCGAAGTGCGGATCGAGTCGTCGATAGGCATTCACGCTGGCGTTGAGCAGCAGGCAAATGTCGTTGCCATGAGTGAGGATGCGGTCGACGAACGCCCAGCCCGTCTTGCTGAGCTTCTCTTCGCCCTTCGCGTCCCAGAACAGGTTCTTGCCGCCTTCGCTGATCGAAACGTTGGTGTGCATGCCGCTGCCATTCACGCCGACGACCGGCTTGGGCAGGAAGGATGCGGTCAATCCCATGTTGGTGGCGACCTGGCGGCAGATCAGCTTGTAGAGTTGGATCTGGTCGGCGGCGGCGACGACTTCGCCGTAGCCGTAGTTGATTTCAAACTGCGAAGGGGCAACTTCCGGATGGTCCTTCTCGTTCTGGAATCCCATGGCGCGCTGCACTTCGGCGCTGGTGTCGATGAAGGTGCGCAGCGGGTCGCCGGGCAGCGAGTGATAATAGCCGCCGGTATTGACGTATTCAAATTTGCCGCCCGCTTCGTGATAATGACGCTCGGCGTCGGGGCCTTTGAATAGGAAGCCTTCAATTTCGTTGGCTGCGTTGAGGGTGTAGCCCTTTTTCTTGTGGAGGTCTTCGGCGTAGCCCTTGAGCACGCCGCGAATGTCGCCGGCGTAGGGCGTTCCGCCCTTGTCGATGACTTCGCCAAACACCAGCACCTTGCCGGAGCCGAAGACGTCGGCCGGGGCCCAGTAGAAGGCGGCCCAATCGATGCCCAGACGCAGATCGCTTTCGCGCTGCGCGGTGAAGCCGCGAATGGAGGAGCCGTCGAAGGTAAGGTTGTCCCAGCTCTTGAGCAGAAATTTCTTGTCGTAGTCGAGCATGTGCAGCCGGCCTTCAAGATCGCTGAAGAGCACGGTGACGGCCTTGATCCGCTTCTCGTCGGTCAGGTACTTGAGCCGTTCCTCCTGGATCTTGTGAGCGGCGACGCGGTGGTTGCGCTGATCCTTCGCGTTAAGGTTGAGTTCTTCCAGTTCATCGTAGGACAGTGCCAGGAAATTGCGCAGTTCTGTGGGCATGGATGTCGTTCCGTCTCCTTCGACCTAGAAACTATGATTTGAGCAACCGCATCATGGATACAGGAAAGCTGAAATGGCTGGTTTCAACCGATTGATTTGGCCCCCGCCGCTTTATTACGGCGACTTGTAACGGGGAAGAATAGCGCGGGAGCCGGGTGCCCGCCAATCGAAAAAGCTGATGCGCGGCATAAAAGAGATTTATTCGGGAAGACGGTGTCACTTGATCTTCTTGACGTGGATCTCCTGCCCGTCCCAGCGGTGATAGGTGTAGCCGGTTACGTGGCCCTGAGCGTCGCGGACGAACTGGGTACTTCCTATATCGTCCTTGACGAAGAAGGTGTCGGAACTCAACGGCAAGTACTGGTTGTCATCCTTTTCCTTGCTGAACCGCGTCCATAGTTTTCCGTCCTTCACCCAGACCGACTCCACGTCATCCAGCGGACGCCACTGATATTGGCCGACGAAGTCCTTATAAACACTGGTATCGACGGCCACAGGCTTGTGGAAATTCACCGGCAGATTACCCCAATGCCTGGCAATGAGCATCCACACGCCGTCTTGCTTGATGTAGGTCTCGGTGTAACGCTGTTCGCTGATGATGTCGGCATCGGTGAACTGCTCGTGCACGGTAACGCGGAAGTTGATCACCGCAGTATTGCCGTACACGTGGATGACGTAGTCGCGCGGATTCTCGCCGTGGTCGTAGGCAAGAGGCAGCTTCCAGCGCTCCAGCGCGTGGGCCTTTACGTTGGTATCGAGTTCGCCGTCATCGGTACTGTAGATACAGTCATCCGCGATGTAGCGGGACCACGCGGCATAGTCCCGCTTGTCGCCAGCTTCGATGCGCGCCTTTCGGGCATCCAGCACTTCCTGCTGGGCGGGAGAGAACTTTGGCTGGTCTTGCGCGCAGACCGTACTAGTAAGAAGGCAGACCGTCACGAGAAGGCAGGGGATGGGTCGCATGTCTTGTCCTCCACGAAGCGAGCGGTATAAATGCACTTGTCGGGGAGAATTCTACGCCAGTTCGGGTTCGCAGCGACCTACTGTTTGGCACGCAGTCTCAGGTTCAGCGGTGCATGGGCGTAATGGCGGAGACCATCCACTCGCTCATGGGATGCAGACGGCCGCAATCCAAGCACTTGGTCTGAGGATACTGAGCTCCGCAGCGTGGGCAGACGGCGTGAGTTTGGAAGGTGTCGAACGCCTGCCCGCACTGTGCGCATTTCCAGAATTCGCCGATGGGTGGCGCCGTGTTGCAGTCGGGGCAGGCGAACCCATCCCGGCGCGGTAACTTGGCCAGACGCAACAGAGCCCGCGCGTGCTGCAGGCCGCCCCAGCAGTTCAGGAGCATGAAGGCAGCAAGGGCCCCGTACCAGACGGATCGTTGCCAGACGGCGAGACCGATGAACCCCGCCACTCCGATCAATCCCAGGATCGTGGCGACCATCAGGCTGCGGGCGCGCCCCATCACAAACCACAGGAGTGCGCGAAGAATCTGGCCGCCGTCCAGGGGATAGATGGGAAGAATATTGAAAACCAGGAGTCCCAGATTAATCCAGAAGACCGCCTGCAGTAGATGGAAAATGTCGGGCGCGCTGGCTGCCCACGCCTGAGATCGGCCCTGGGCGACGAGCAAGTAGAAGACCGGCAAGAGCGCCACGTTGACCAGCGGTCCAGCCGCGATGCTCCATAGCGTCGCACCGGGCCTTTGGGGCGGGTCCACATAGGCCACGCCGCCCAGGGGCCAGAGCACGATCCGATCCGCTCGTCCTCCCACTTGCCGGCAGGCGAGGGCGTGACCAAACTCATGCAGCATCACAATCAGGAAGAGCGCCAGATACTCGACAACGTTCCAGGTCACCGAGGAATAGCTTCCCTTGCGGTCCTGGATTTCGTAGGCGGCCACCAGAAACCACGACCAGTGCAGGAAAACATCAATTCCACTGAAACGAAATAGACGGATCGACCCTTGGCGAGCGCTCGGCATCAGTGCCAGTCTACTGCATAACGCGAAACGCTTGCTGACGGGGATTACTATCGTCAAGCACTTGGCTGAGCGGCACGCACCCACTTCTCGCCAAGAACGCGAGAAATGGGGCACCCTGCCGTGAATTACTGCCGATGAGTTACTGCCGGTGGGTTGAGGCGCCGGCGGCCAACTCGCGCAGGGTGGTGAGGAAGCCGGCGGCGGTGCGCGGATCGTAGAGCGCGTCGAGCGCAATTGTGGCCGAGAACTGGGGAGACTCGGGGCGGAAGCTGACCTGCAGCACGTCCTGCTGGCGCACGGTCATCAGGGTATTCAGTTCGGGAGTGGAATCCTGCTTCCAGTGGGTGCGGGTGGTCGAGAATTACGGGGCCGGGTTCGTAGACGTCCCACTCGCGCTGGTCGCGGCGGCCCGTGACTCCGCGGCTGTGAGCGCACCAGCGATGGCGGATGACTTCCAGATGGAAGCTGGGCGAACCGCCCAGGTCGGCCTCAAAGGTGAGCGTTTCTTTCTGCTTGTGGTAGCAGCTCAGCAGCCACTGGATCGGGGTCGCGCGTGGCCGCAACTTCATGGTGACGTGGGCATTTTCGAAGCTGCGGGAAGGGAATTGCAGGCGGGCATGCAGACGGGAACTGCTGAGCCAGCGCGAGTCGAGGATGCGTCCTTTACCGGCGCAGGCCGACTGTACCCAGCTTAGCGCTTCGGTTCCTTTGCGGCGGTTGTAGGCGGAGAAAAGGAAATACCACACCCCCAGGACCGCAACCGCGCCGACGACGTCAATCAATAGAAGGCGTCCCACCACGTCTTCCTCTGTGCTCTGATGCTGATGGTACGTCCGAAGTTGTGGCCGGGGCAAGAGGACAATCGTCGCCCAGCGAGATTTTTTTCCGGGAATGATTCGGCGCCCTGTGGAAAAACCGGCCCGCGCGTCGGAGGCTGGATTTTCTGGGGTTTTCTGGCAGCCTCAGCCGGCTTCGCCCGCTACAATGGCGCCGTGGCCATCGTCATCCGCGACTTCCAGCCCGAAGACTTCCAAACCCTCTGGCGCATGGACCAGGAATGCTTTCCCGCGGGAATCGCATATTCGAAGCAGGAACTGAAGGCCTACATTCGCGACCGGGGATCGTTTACGCTGGTGGCTTCCGATCAAGGCGATAAGGCCGCCGGCTTCATCGTGGTGCATAGCGGCCCCACCGGACACGTCATCACCATCGACGTAATCGCGGCGGCCCGGCGCTCGGGCGTGGGGTCGCTGCTGCTGCAGGCTGCGGAGGGCCGCTTGCGAGCCGCCGGATCGCGCGCCGTCAGCCTGGAAACCGCCGTTGACAATCTGGCCGCCCTGTCGTTCTACAAGAGGCACGGCTACAGCGTGATCAGGACCTGGCCGCGCTACTATTCGAATGGCGTGGACGCGCTGGTGATGAGGAAGGAACTGACCTGACCGTCCGCACGAAGCATTTGCGCTGACGTAGCTTTTCCAGATACCTTGCCTATTCGGAAAAACGTCATGAAAGTTGCCAAGATGAAAGTTGCCATTCAGGGGGAACTCGGGTCTTTCAGTCACGAAGCGGCCGAGAAGATGCTGCCGCGGTGTACGGTGGTGCCGTGCACGCGCTCGGCCGAGGTATTCGAGCGCTTAGAGGGGGAAACGGTCGCTGCGGCCGTCATTCCGATCGAGAATACGCTGGCTGGAACCGTGGCGGAGCACGCCGATCTCATGCTCAGCCGCGAGGTTTTTATTCAGGGTGAATATCTGCTGCGCATCGTGCATAACGTGATCGCAATGCCGGGAGTGAAGTTAGGGTCTTTGAGGCGCGTGCTATCGCATCCGGTGGCGCTCGACCAGTGCCGCGATTTCTTCCGGCGGCATCCGAAGATCGAGGCTGTGCCGTTTTACGATACGGCGGGCAGCGTGAAGCACGTGATCGCTGAACAATTGCAAGATGCGGCCGGAATCGCCGGAAAGCAGGCCGCGCGCGAATATTCCGGGAACATCGTTCAATCGAGCGTGGAAGACGATAAGAGCAATTTCACGCGCTTCTTTTTGATTCGCAAACTGGGCCAGTCTGGACGCCGTGCCCCAGAAAAAAAGCAGGGAAGCGTGGACTATCACCGGCTGATTCCGCGCGGCGCGAATAAGACGTCGATCGTATTTAAGGTCCAGAACGTGCCGGGCGCGCTGTTCAAGTCGCTCAGTGTGTTCGCCCTGCGGGATATCAGCTTAAGCAAAATCGAGTCGCGGCCCATGCGGGGACGGCCCTGGGAGTATGTCTTCTACGTTGACTTTCTGCGCGGTGACGACGAACCCGCGCGCAACGCCCTGCGCCATCTTGGCGAGGTGGCTGAGTTTGTGAAAGTGTTGGGCGTTTATCCGGCGGCGTGACAGTTTGCTGAAAAACTCGCTGCGGAGTCCCCAGGGGCTGAAGCCATAGATGAAGAAGTGCTTTGCCGCAGCGTTGAAAGCGCTGCGCCACCCAAAATCTAGTTTTCAGCAAACTGTTGAACGCCGCTCCCCGCCCCAACAGTCACACCTCCTGTGTGACCACGGGCACGTGCCGTGTGACCAGAGGCACATGCGTCCACAGGTAAATGAAATTATTCTTAGGTGTTAGGCGCAGTCCCGTGTGGACTGCCGTCAGCTTAAGGAGGTCGTTTCGAGTATGTCGAAAGTTATGGGTATCGTTTGGTGCGTATTGGCGCTGGGTTTGATGGCGGTGGCTGGAGACAACATGGCGGCAACCCAAGAAGTGGGCCAGGTGGCGTTCGCGGCTCCTATTCGAGTCGGAACCGCCCTGTTGCAGCCGGGTCTTTACCAGGTGCGTCACGCCATGGAAGGCGAGACCCATATCCTGATATTCCGGGCGGTGGGTAGCAAGGGGCCGGAAGTAAGGGTGAAATGCACGCTGGTGCAGTTGGGCAAGAAGGCAGAGCAGACGCGCACCGTATACGCGTTGAACGCGGCCAACGAGAGAGTGCTGCAGGAGTTGGTGCTGGCCGGCGACAACCAAAAGCACGTGTTCTAGGGCGTTGCCGAGGGTGCGTTCCAGCCGTTCCCTGGCGACCTTTCCCGTCAAAGTCGCCGATCGCCCGAACGAGCCGGGACACAAGGGTTTGTAATCCCAATTTAGGGCTTGCATGGAACTACTCCCGGCGTTAGCCTCTGCACTTTAGGAACATTCCGCCTCAGCTGTAAGGGAATAGAATTCAAGATCTTGCGGGAATCCTTCCAGGGCTTCTGAAACCTTTCCTGCAGGAGTATCATCTAAACTTGAGCGAGTTACACTCAAGGAGACATAATGAGTCAGCAGACGCCAGTCGAGCGCACTCCTAAGCATAAGGAAACAAAGGAAACAAGCGAGCCGAAGGCGCTTCCGGTGCTCCCCGTACGGGACACCGTGTTATTCCCCCATGCCGTTTTGCCGCTCACCGTGGGCCGGGAGAGTTCGGTTCAGCTGATCAACTCTCTGGGCGAAGATAAGACCATCATCGTGGTGGCCCAGCGCGAGGCGCGGGTCGACTCTCCCCAACCCAGCGATCTTTATACGGTCGGAACTTCCGCCGTAGTACATAAAGTCGTCAAGATGCCCAACCAGAGCCTGTTCGTTTTTGCCGAGGGTCTGGAGCGAATAAAGCTGGGCGAGTTCACGCAGTTGACGCCCTTCATGAGCGCGCATTATTCCACCTTGCCCGAGGGCACCGCGCCCATCGCCACTTCCGAGATCGAAGCGCTGCAGCGCAATGTGCTGACGCTGTTCCAGCAGATCGTGGCCGGTTCGCCCACGCTTTCGGATGAACTCTCGACCGTGGCCATGAACATTGACGAACCCGGCCGCCTGGTGGATTTCATTGCGTCTTCACTGCCGTCGCTGTCGACGCCCGACAAGCAGGACACGCTGGAGACGCTCGACATCCACGTGCGCCTGGAAAAAATCAACCAGCATCTGGCCAAGGAACTGGAAGTCCAGCAACTACGCAACAAAATTCAAAGCGAAGTGCAGGACCGCGTGCAGCAGACGCAGCGCGAGTATTACCTGCGCGAGCAGATGAAGGCCATCCAGAAAGAACTGGGCGAGCAGGACGAAGGCCAGCGCGACGTCGAAGACCTGAAAAAGAAGATCGACGATGCGGGCATGCCCGACGAGGTGAAGAAAGAAGCGCTCAAGGAATTGGGCCGGCTCTCGCGCATGTCGCCTATGGCCGCCGATTATTCACTGACGCGCAACTACGTGGAGTGGCTGGCGGTGTTGCCGTGGGCCAAGACCTCGGGGCAGGAAATTGAAATTCCCAAGGCGAAGGAGATTCTCGACACCGATCATTATGACCTCGAGAAGGTGAAAGACCGCATTCTCGACTATCTTTCTGTCCGACGCCTGAAGCCGAATATGAAGGGGCCGATACTGTGCTTCGTCGGACCTCCGGGGGTGGGCAAGACTTCGCTGGGCAAGTCGATTGCACGCGCGCTGGGCCGCAAGTTTGTGCGGCTGTCGCTGGGCGGCGTGCACGATGAAGCGGAGATTCGCGGGCATCGCCGTACTTATATCGGAGCTCTGCCGGGGCAGATTATTCAGGGCATTCGCCGCGCCGAGACGAAAGATCCCGTGTTCATGCTCGACGAAATCGACAAGGTAGGGCGCGACTTCCGCGGCGATCCAGCATCGGCGCTGCTGGAAGCCCTTGATCCCGAGCAGAACTCGACTTTCCGCGACAACTACCTCGATGTGACGTTCGATTTGTCGAAGGTGCTGTTCATTACGACCGCGAACATGCTCGATCCGATTGCCGAGCCGTTGCGCGATCGCATGGAGATCATCGAACTGCAAGGCTACAGCGAGGAAGAAAAAGTTCACATCGCCTTCCGCTACCTGATTCCGCGGCAGATTGAAGAGAACGGGATTACGACCGAGCAGATCGAGTTTCCGGAAGAGGCGGTGCGCCATGTGATCCGCCACTACACGCGGGAAGCGGGCGTGCGCAGCCTGGAACGCACCATCGGCACCATCTGCCGCAAGCAGGCCCGACGACTGGCGGAGGGCAAGACCGACAAGCTGATCGTGACCAAGGAGGTCATTCAGGAATTTCTTGGCGGCATCAAGGTCCGCAGCGAGGGTGAAATTGCTGAGAGGACCGAGCGGCCCGGAGTTGCAGTTGGCCTGGCGTGGACTCCGTCGGGCGGTGACGTTCTGTTCGTCGAAGCCAACGCCATGAAGGGTAAGGGCGGGTTCACCATGACCGGGCAGATTGGCCAGGTCATGCAGGAGTCCATGCAGGCGGCGCTGACCTGGGTTCGCTCTAATGCGGAGCGGTTGGGGATTGCCGAAACCTTCTTTGCCGATCACGACATACACATCCACGTGCCAGCGGGTGCAATTCCAAAGGACGGGCCTTCGGCTGGCGTGACTATGGCGACGGCCCTGGTGTCGCTGCTGACCAAGCGGCGCATCACGCCGCTGATGGCGATGACCGGAGAGATCACGCTGAGTGGGAATGTTCTTCCTGTGGGCGGAATCAAAGAGAAAGTGCTGGCGGCGAAACGCGCCGGAGTGACTGACGTGATTTTGCCGGCGGAAAACAAAATGAACGTGCAGGAAGATCTCACGCCCGAACAGCTGGAGAACTTTACCGTTCATTATGTGAAGACCATCGATGAAGCCCTGCGCTTCTCGCTGCCCCAGGTGGAGAACAGTGCAGCCGCGAAACTGCTTTCCGAATCGCCTGTAAAGGAGCCGGATACAGTTCACGAAAAAGTGCTGGCGCAAGCCTAGCCCCGAGGAAATCTGGGAACTGGGTGCCCCACCCTTATCGCGCTTTTCGCGAGAGGGTGGGGGATTCGACTTTTAGCCGGAATACTGCGTAACGGCCAAGCGACGCCCGCTCACTCGGGGTAAACTGATCGCCCATGCGAGTGTGCGTCCTCTTTTTCGGCGTATTGAAGGATCTTGCCGGCAAGTCCAGCGACTCCCTTGACCTTCCCGACGGAGCCTCGGTCCGAGATGTTCTGGAGCAGTATGAAGCTCAAATTCCGCGGCTGAAAGCCATGCTGCCGTCGCTCGCTTTGGCGGTGAATCAGCAGTATGCTGCGGCCGATACGAAGTTGAAGGCGGGTGACGAGGTCGCGCTGTTGCCGCCCGTCAGCGGAGGTGCGCCTGACGCAGCCGGCGGGACGCCCCCTCGGCAGCCGGCGGGACAGAATGCGCAACGACCGCGCTACGCTTTGATCGTGCGCGACATCATTGAAACTGAGCGCATCGTCGCTGGCCTCAAACGCGGGGAAGATGGCGCGGTGCTCGTATTTGAGGGCGTGGTGCGGAACCAGACCCGCCGGCGACAGACGCTTTATCTCGACTACGAAGCTTATGAAGAAATGGCGATCGAGCAGATGGAATCGCTGGCCAGCCAGGCGCTGCAGCAATTTCAGATTCGCGACGTGGCCATCGTTCACCGGCTGGGGCGCCTCGACATCGGTGAGACCAGCGTGCTGATCGCGGTTTTGTCGGCCCATCGCGCCGCAGCGTTTGAGGCCTGCCGCTGGCTGATCGATACTCTCAAGCGCACTGTGCCCATATGGAAGAAGGAGCATTTCGAGGACGGCGTGGTGTGGGCCGATGGCGAGCCCTTCCCGGCAGAAATTCCACGCGCAAATTCCTGAGCCCGAGGCAGCCCTGCCCGCGAGGCGGCATCTAAGTCAACGGTGCCTGCCTGGACGCGGCCTGCGGGACTGGACTCAGGAGATCAGCGTTCCAACATCAAGCGTCATGACCATAGCGTTGAACTGGCCAGCGAACCCGCGCGGGGAACCGGCAGGCGAACTGCTCAAAGGTATAATTTGAGTACTCGATGAGAAAACCCGCCACGAGTCTGCTCGCGATCGGCCTGCTCGTCGTCTCTATCTCTTGCAGTCTATGGGCACAGCAGCCGTCGAGTGCGCAGAGCTCGAGTCCGCAGAACTCGGCCGCGCAGAGTTCGGCCGTGAAAGCTCCGGCGCAACAAAACTCCGCTCAACCCGGCCGGCAATCCGAGCCGGAGACCACACTGCGGGTTGACGTGAACCTGGTCAACGTATTCGTGACCGTGACCGACGCGCACGGGGCACCTATCGGCGGGCTGACGAAAGAGAATTTTGTTCTGCTGGAAGACGACCAGCAACAGACAATTAAAGTTTTCGACAAAGAATCGGCGCTGCCGATTTCGATCGGCCTCGCCATTGACACCAGCCTGACCACGCATCACGATTTGCCGCTGGAACAGGCCTCGGCCAAGCGTTTCGCCCATGCCATCCTGCGGCCGATCGACGGACTTTCCGTTTATGGGTTTAACGAAGACGTGCACGAATTTACGCACGGCTATACTCCCGATCTGAAGCGTATCGACGAAGCCATCGAGCACATTCGCCCCGGCGCGGCCACGGCGCTCTATGACGCGATCTATCTGGTCTCGCGCGCGCTCGACCGCCGCAAGGGACGGAAAGTCATCGTCCTCATCACCGACGGGGGCGATACCTGGAGCAAGATCAGCTACCAGGAAGCCGTGCGCGCAGCGGTGGAAGCCGAAGCCATTGTCTACTCGATTATTATCGTTCCCATCGAGAGCAGCGCCGGACGCGAGACCGGGGGCGAGCATGCCCTGATCCAACTCTCGGAAGATACCGGGGGTAAATACTATTACGCGACCTCCGCCACGCAACTCGACGATGCCTTCCGCAAGATCAGCGACGAACTGCGCACCCAATATCTGCTGGCTTATTATCCGTCGCAGCATACATCGTTCTCGGAGTTTCGGCGCATCCAGGTCAAAGTAGCGGGCGTAGCCGATGCCGCCGGCTATCGAGTCCGGCACCGGACGGGCTACTACACCGTAAAATCAGATTTTTGACCGGCAGGCATAAATATCCAGCCGCAATACTCGGCAAGTGGGCGAATTGCTGTAGTCTAGAGGATTCATCGATTAGCTCGAACCAGGTTAGCGACGAAGTTAGCTGGGACGAAACTAACCGCCACCGGCGGTGAGAAGGAAAACAAAGGAATGTCGACGATGCTGAACTTGAACTCCCCCGCGCTCCGCAAGGGGCGCAGACCGGGCTTGCTGCTTGTCAGTGTGAACGTGGTTTGCATGATGCTCTTGTGCTCCGCGATGTTAATGGCGCAGTCCACCGCTTCAACAGGCAGCATTCAGGGCATCGTGAGCGATCAGACGGGAGCTGTGCTTTCCGGCGCCAAGGTCACGATTACCAACAAAGCCACGGCGGGAGTCATTCATCTGACCACTTCTTCGGCGGGAACGTATTCCTCGGGCCCGATGCAGCCCGGAGACTATACGGTGCGGGTCGAGGCCAAGGGCTTCAAGACGGCTGAGTTTCCCGTGACCACGCAAGTCAGTGTCGTTTCCTCGGGCAACGTGCGGCTGCAGTTGGGGCTGGAGAGCGAGAAGGTCGAGGTGCAAGGAGCGCAGGTAGCCGTGAACACCGAGCAGGCTACGGTGCAGGGAGTGTTGACGGCGAGCCAGATCGACAACCTTCCCGTGAACGGGCGCAACTTCCTCGATTTGGCGCAACTCGAACCCGGAGTGCAGATCCAGGAGGGCAGCACTTTCGACCCCACCAAGAACGGGTTCTCGTCGATTTCGTTTCAAGGGCGCTTTGGACGCACGGCGCGCATCGAAGTCGATGGCGTCGATATCTCCGATGAGACCGTGGGAACCACCACGCAGAATATTCCGGCGAGCGCGATCCAGGAATTTAATCTTTCGCAGTCGTCGCTCGATCTTTCGACGGAGCTCACTTCTTCGGGCGCGGTGAACGTGACCACACGTTCCGGCAGCAACGCGCTGCACGGCGAGGCGTTTGGATTTTTCCGCGGCAACCAGACGGCGGCGGCCCTGCCCGGGAACACGCCTCCACCTTTTCAGCGGGAACAGTTTGGCGGACGGCTGGGCGGGTACTTGATTAAAGACAAGCTGTTCTGGTTCATCGACGCCGAACGCAGCAAGCAGAACCTGACCGCGGCCGAGCCTTTTTCGTTCCCGTTCAATGCCTTGAATACAACTCTGGTGCAACCTTTCCGCGAACTGCAGGCCGACAGCAAGCTGGATTGGCAGGTCCACGACAACGCGCACGCATTCCTGCGCTTCAATTTCGACCAAAACAGCGACGTTCGCCCCTATGGATCGGCCAGTTCTGTACAGGGGTTCAAGAACGAGAACCACACTCCCTCCTATACCCTGGGCTACGATTTCAGCACGGGTCCTTACACGCACAGCTTCCGCTTCGAATATCTGAGATTCAGCAACGGAATTGTCGACAGCACAAACGCAATTGCGGCGGGCATCGACAACCCGATCCCCGGTCTCGGGATCAACATCGGAGCGTCGACCGAGGGTAGTTGCCTGTTCAGCGGCGGAGGTGCGTTCTGCGGCGGACCGAACTTTCTGGCGCCACAAACGACTTTTCAGTCCAACCACGAATACAAATATGACGGCAGCCGCGTGCTGGGGAAACACATCATTCGTTATGGTGTGACGTTGAACCATATTCAAGGTGGAGGGTCGGCCGCATTCGTGACTTATCCGCAGGTGGGAACGACCAGCGTCTGCCTGCCGGGATCGACGGCCGCCAATTGCCTCACCAGTACGGATCCCACGGCGTATCCAGCAGAGTTCCTACAGTTGGGCAACGGAATTGGCTTCTCCACTCCGCAACCTGCCTTCGGCGACCCCGGCGGAGGATTGGGGCCAGACAACCGTCTCGAGGGTTATGTGGGGGACAGTTGGAAAGCCACGAAGAATTTCACCGTGACCTACGGCATGCACTACGTGCGCGACACCGGCCGTGTGGACAGCAACCTGGGTCCAGCCCCCACTCTCAACCTGTGGGCCCCTGGCTTGGGAAATCAGGTTCGCACTCCGAACACCGACTTTGCTCCCATGGCCGGATTCGCCTGGGACGTGAACGGCGCGGGCAAGACGGTAATCCGAGGCGGCGGCGGCCTGTATTACGAGAATTCGATCTGGAACAATGTGCTGTTTGACAGTCCAGCGCGCCTCAAGACAGGGATCTTCTCCTACACCCCGGAGGTATGCACCTCCGGCACGCCAAGCGCATTTACCTGGCCGACCAACCCGGGCAGCGTGGGATCTCCCATCGCTGGTGGGGCGGGAATCGTGGTTGCCGGCACGAACCAGGTTCAACCTACTTTTTGCGGAGGGACGATTTCCTCCGTGGCCAGCGACATCTTCGCCCTGAGCAGCGCTTTCCAGGCGGCGGCAGCTTCTAACGTTTCGGCCCAGCCCAATGGGAGTTACATCGGGAGCACGCTCAACGCCGCCAACCTCAACGGTTTCGATGTGTTCGATCCCAACTATCGCACTCCACGGTCCTGGGAAGGGAATCTCGGTTTCCAGCAGGAACTCCGCCCCG
>CAWDBW010000050.1:0-8231 GCA_963800405.1 uncultured Acidobacteriota bacterium | reverse complement strand
GCTCCGCCTGCCGTCCCGACTTCTCCTCGCCGACGCAACGCAGCTTTACTGCGCTGGCGACTGCTTTGTGGCCCGCCACAAAGGCGACCATGTCGTGCTCACGTATAATTTGGAGGAAGAGCCGGGCGACGATTGGGAGGAGGGGGCCGGGCAACTGGCGGCACTCGTGCCGGTCCGTGCCGAGCTTGCTCGCGGCGACCGCCGCGCGCTGTACCTCGGCTGCCGCCCGGCTCGGTATCTGCCCAAAGACGCTTTTCCGTTGGGCGGATGCCGGCAGAATCGCCCGCCACAAGATCAATCCGCGCGTTGTGTTGTTTGACGAGGCAGAGGTGTTGGCGTTCGTGGAGGCTGCTCGCACAATTATGGCTCCGAAGCTCTACGGAAGCGGTAATGGGCTAGCGCGAGCGCTTCCTTCGTTTCGGCGTCGTAATACCATACACGCCAGAACGGATATAGGAGATCTTTGGAAGAACCGAATACTAGTGGAGTGTGAGACATAAGTTTCTTGGCAAACATTCACCGAGCTGGTCGCCGGACCGCGGCGCGATGAGTACGCTAGCATCTGAGGTGACATTGACCGAAGTCGGCAGCACATGAGTACGACTCCTTCATAACCTCACCTTTGGGAAGCAAAGAAACGATGAGTACAACCCATCTGAATTTCTTCTCGCTCAATGAGGGTTCGGTGGGTAGGCGACGGGCACACTAACCGGATTCGTGAGACGACTTTGTCGACATCTTTGGCTTTTCCGCCGATCTCGCCACCCAAAAAGCCGCCAATGACTTTGATGGCACCACCTCCGGCTGTTTCCGAGGTTGCTTCGACAGCGACGTCGAATTCCACAACCGCGATGCCGGAAGTTTTTTGGCTGATACCGACGAAGGATTTCTTTTCGCCAAGATCGGTGAAACGGAGAAAAACGGGACAAACCTCGGCATCGGACTTGCCTATTTGACCTTGGGCGTCTTTGACGCCGCCCATAATCTGCACAAGGGATTGTGCGATGAATTGCTGCAGGTCCATGGCCCTTCAGACATATCAATTTGTCCGGTTGAGGGCAAGACCAACCCCGTGGCCGGACTCTTGGTGTGGATCGGCACAATCTGTTCAGGCTGGTTCCGGTCGTCCGTGCAGAGCACATCGACCGTTGAATCCTGGTTAGTTCCATTCGTGGTTCTCGGCATTGCAATAGTGGCGGGTGCCGCTGTCGAACGCTGGTCGCCGGCCCCTTCGGGCCGGCGACCAGACATGCAGGTTTTGCTTGGGCACTATGCAAATACTAGACCCATACCCACGCATCGCCGTCTCAAAAAATGGCGATGTTCTTATATCCAGAGGACCGGCGCAGCCGGTCCTTTTTGTTTCACGAAACTCACTTCCAGCTTTCTTGGATTCACGTCAAGACGCAGGTGCCGCCGAAATCCGCGGCGTAGGAGCGGCGGCCATAATGGCCTGCCTCGCGGGTGGCGCACAGTTCGAGACTGTTGCGGCCACACCTCTCACGCTTCATTTCGCGCTCAAAAAGCGGCCTCGAAGTACTCTTCTCGGAAGACGATTCCGTTGTCGAATGGGTCGGCCGACGAATGGCCCACGCGGGTCAGGTCGTCGTATCACCTCACCAGGCAGTGCTGATCGGACCACCTGCGAATTCGACAGGCAGTCTTGTCCCACATCCGGCTTCTCCTGCAAACGATAAGTCCGGCAGCCAATCTTCACATGCCAACGCCGTCGCCGTCACTGCGCGGCAAGCCCTCCAAAAACTAACCTCAACGCACACAAACAACCCGCGTTCCTAACCAACACACACTATGAAGAATCCAGAACTAAACGACTGCCCGTCGAAGAAACCGAATGGGCGGACCTCCACAACCCATCACGGTACCCGCGCACACTCGAAGGATGGCGCGGATTTTCGCGGACTATCGAAGTCCATTCCGTACCAACCAGGGGAGCCGAGGATTTTGACTTCACGATCAATCCATTCGCCGGCCAATCCCGCTCGACCAGATGAATAGCATTGCTCGACAGATACCCTTTAGCCTTTCTCGCTGCGAGCCGAGCAGACCTAACGCCAGTAGAATGGCGACTTCTCCGCTATATAGGCAAAAGCAGTCTGGCCCGGCTCGGCCAGCCAGACTTTGACCCGAAGGCCGAGATGATTGAAGCCTGCCTATACAGCCACTGGGTTCACCAAATGCCCAGCGCGCTCGTAGGGTCGAATGAACGGACCGTCGATATCGCGCGCGGAATGGAGCAAACCATCGCCATGCTCCCGGATGACCAAGCCAAAGCTGTCTGGGCCATCCTGGCGTTCACTTGGGCCATACCCTTTGATATCAATGAAGTATATCAGTTGCCTTGGTGGGACTATCAGTGGTCGGTGGCCTTTGTCGGTCATGCCAGGGCCGCTGCCTGAGTTCATTGGGAGTCGTAATTCGTCCTTTCGGGTTGCGACTCCTTTCCGCATGTTTGGGTTTCGAGGTCGCCCTCACGCCCCTTCCCCCGCTCCCGCCGGGAGCGGGGAACCCACCCGCTGTGCCCTTGCCTCGCCGGTTTGCCGGCGTGCATTCGCATCGGCCGTGCTTGCTCCGCCGCATGTTCGGTTTCGTCTTTTGGTCCCGATGCGGATTTCGCTTTGAAATCGACGTGGCGTCTTCGCCGTTCGCAGGTGATTTCCTGTAACCTATATCACTCCTTTTCCCACACGCCAAAAGCGGGGCCCGTATCCCGAAAGGGGTACGGGCCTAAGAGTGGGGGATCCCGTTGGGAATTCGACACCTATTTCGCAAGCCGCTGGCATGCTTCGCGAGCTTCACCTTTGAATCTGCAAAATCTATTTCAAGGTCGAATAATCGGCGAGAGGGGTTTACCGAGATGAGATCGTCTGGTATTCAGATGGGGAACCAGTCTTCTGAGCGCTCCGTTCAGGTCCCTTTTCGCAATCTTGCTAGGCTACTCCCTCCACCGACGGCGGACTGACATTCTCGGAGTCCCGCATCTGGTCGACAAGCGGTTGGAAGCTAAGGCTTTCGCGACCGATTACAAAGAAAGTTGCTAGCAGTGCTAGCTAATCGAGTCGAAAGAAAAGGACGATTTGATCGCGTAAGTCGTTCTTAGGGAAGTGGTGGCAAGGCCCGGAATCGAACCGGGGACACAAGGATTTTCAGTCCTTGTTTTTCCTTGCCATTCTTGGTCCGTTCTTGTCCGCTTCTGGCTGCAAAGAACTGGCTGGTGTCATAGGTAAAACAGAGTGTGAACCTGAAGGCAGGAGGGACAAAATGAAGATTCTTAAGGACAAGGAAAGTGGCCAAGAAGTGGCCAAGCAAAGTGGCCAAGCATCCACGACTCGCTTCCATGTCGATTACTGGAAAGAGCGGCTTTACCGGAAGACCTACACGCGCGACGGCGTGTCGCGTGAGGTGCCGGAATGGTCCGTTCGGTTGCAACAACTTGGCCGGCGTGAGGCGTTTGCGCTCGATTCAGTCAACGCCAGCGTAGCCGCGACGAAAGCAAAGGAGATTGCCACCTTTCTTGATGCAAATGGCTGGGATGCAACTCTGGTTAAGTACAAACCCGACCCATTCAAACGGGAAGAGATCTGCACTGTTGGGGCGTTTCTGGCGGACGTTCAGGCCCGGAGCCACCTTCATCCGCGAACGTTTAAGGGCTACGCCATGAAGCTGCGGAAAATGGTCGCTGACATTGCCCGCGTCGATTCCGGCGTCAAAGGCAAGGCACGTCATGCGAAACACGATTACGTCAATGGCGGGCACAGGGATTGGCTCGCCAAGGTGGACAGCCAACGGCTCGACGTGTTGACTCCTGATTCCGTCAACGCATGGCGAAACGGCCGTGCACTCAAAGGCGGTTCCGACCCGCTGAAACGCAAATCCGCGGAACGGACCGCAGCCTCATGCATTCGCTGCGCGCGGGCGCTCTTTTCCCCTGAGATTACGGACCTGATCAAGGTGAAGCTGCCGCCGTCGCCGTTTGCAGGCGTGAAACTGCATGATCCCGGCCCGCAGCGTTATCATTCGGACATCAATCCAGAATGGCTATTAGCCTGCGCAGAAGACGAATTGCGGGCCGAACGGCCGCAACTATACCTTGCCCTGTTTCTCTGCCTTTGGGCCGGTCTCCGGCGGAAAGAAGCGGATTTGCTGACATGGCAGCAAGTTGACCTTGAGGCCGGACAAATCCATGTCCGTCGAACCCAGTATTTCGAACCCAAGACGGAGGAAAGCCAGCGGGACATCGATCTTGCACCGGCCGCGGTCGAGGTCTTGCGATCACTGAAGGCGGGCTGTTCATCGGAATTTGTTCTCAATGGCGGTGACCCAGACCCGTCCGCAACGTGGCCCTACTACCGCGCCAATTGCACTTGGCGGAAACTTGTCGCCTGGCTGAAGGGCAAGGGAATCAGCCAACGCAACGCTGTTCATGTTCTGCGCAAGGAAAGCGGGTCACTCATCGCTTCCAATTACGGAATCGAGGCTGCCCGCCAGCACCTCGGGCACCGTGACATCCGCATCACGTCCAGCACCTACGTTTCCAAGAAACGACGGGTCGAGGTGAGCCTGCCCATCGGCGCGGCTGGCCAACTTCGCGCCGCGGAGGGTTGAGCAATGCCACAATTTCCCAAGACAACCTGGTTGATCCCGCCTTTTGAGAGGCAGAATCGAGTTTTGGAACTGATGGAACAGGGGCATGGCCTCGTTGAAGCGGAGAAACTCGCCAGCATGACGTTCGATGAAGCCGCTGAAAAGGCGAACGAGGGAGCAATCAAAGGGCTCGTTGAATGGCTCGAAAGCCAGACTGAAGGGGAGAAAGCCGTCGAGACATTCTGGTCCCGACTCTCCCGATGGGGATGCCGGGTTGAGAACGGTGAATGGACGAAAGAACAAGTGGCGCTCAACACACCGGATGCGTTTGTGCGATTCAAGCGCGAGGCATGTTTCTATGCCGCGTTCCATCGCCTCATTACCCTGAGAAGAATACTCAACGGCGGAGCGTACCTGAAGGGGACAGCGGGCGAATTTCGTCTTATGGCACTTATCGCATTTGAAGCTGGTGCCCACTATGCGGAGGCCGAAATGAAAAAGGAAACTGGACGAAAGAAGAAACCCACCGAGCACACGGAGAGGCTTCTCCGTAGCCTCCAAAAGGCCGAAAGGGCTGTTCGCAATGAGTCGGGCAAATCGCGAGCACAGATCAGCGCCAAAGAGATTTTCGGGGAGTTGGCGCCGCCTGCGGTTCAGACGAACGGCAGGCCGTACAGCTCACATTCGGAACAGACCATGGTTTCCAAAATGCGGCTTCGTTATCCGGAATAGTTCAACGAATTTACGAGTGGTGAATCATTTCTGTTGAATCCCAGGGTTTGCGCCCGCGAGCGGCCAGAGGCGGACTCGCGGCACAATGCCAAACGATTCAGACACAAACGCGCCGGCGGACTCCCCGCGGCGCTTCTCAAAAGCCCGTCCTCTCGCCGCCCGCCTCGGCATCCATCCGAAAACGATTTTCCGATGGGCCGACTCCGGCCTGATTCATCGCCACAAGGTGAACGCCCGGATTGTCCTGTTCGACGATGCGGAGGTGATGGCGTTCATCGAAAAGGCGCGCGTCGCCTGATTCGCCATGCGCACCATCCTCGCCACCACCACGCGGCCCGGCCGGCTCGCCGTACTGCGCCAGCGCGAATCCGCAACGTGAGCACCCGCACGGACAATAGCCCTCTGGCGCTTGCGAAGGAGCGTGTTACGATCCCCGAACTTGGAGCGCGCTATTTCCCCGCGTGGCGTCCGGGCAAATCGTGCGTTTCGCCTTTCCGCGAAGACCGGCATGCGTCGTTCTCTGTTTTCGACGGCGGGCGAAGATGGAAGGACCACGCAACCGGCGAGCACGGCGACGCGGTGGATTTCCTCGCCCTAGCACGAGGACTCACGAAATCCGATGCGGCCCGCGAATTGATCGCCCTGGCCGGCACGGGTGCATCAACCCTTCCCCGGACTCGGATTGCCCCGCCAGGGCCAACAGAGGCGCTGCCACGCCCAACGTGCAAGCCTGTCCTGCCGGCGGACCTTGCCGCCCCTACCGCAGATGAACTCGACGCCCTTGCCAAGCGCGCCACTTGCCGGACAGACCGGACTCCTGGCTGCCGTCGCTGCCGGTCACCTCTTCACCGCGACATTCAAGGCTGTGCGGGTTTGGATTGTCACGGACTCGGCCCGACGCAATGCACAGGCCCGACGGATGGACGGCGAACCGTGGCGCGAACTGGACGGCGCAAAAGCGTGGACCCTGCGAGGCTCCGCCGCTTCATGGCCGATAGGTTGCGCCGACTTCGGCGACCGTCCGCGCGTTCTCGTGGCCGAAGGCGGACCGGATTTTCTCTGTCTCTGGCATCTGATTGCCACGACTGGCGCAACGGATTGCGCCCCGGTTGCCATGCTCGGAGCCGGGCAGACGATCCACCCGGACGCTGCCCGGTTCTTCCGCGGGAAGGACGTGACGATCTATCCCCACGTCGACGCCGCCGGCCAACGAGGGCGGGACACCTGGGCGCGCCAACTCTACGCCGCCGGAGCAAAAGCGGTTCGTGCCTTTGACCTAGCCGCCCGGCTGAACGGCCGCGGAAAGGACGTCAACGATCTTCTCACGCAGGCGCCAGACGGTCTCTGCCCGACGTGCTGGAATCGCCGAATCGTTGCGCCAATTGGCGGACCGACCTGCCCGTGCGTGCCTTTCACTTGGCCGGTTTTCACGGCCGACCAGCTCGCGAACGACTTCAGCCGATGAAAACGCTGCCGATAGACCTGCTTGAACGGACGAACGCGGAATTACTGCCGGAACCGACGCCGGATGAAATCGCTGAATTCCGCTCTGCAGGCGAACCTGCGAACGAACTGGACAACACTCCGGTTCAGCCATTCACAATCTGGACGCCGGCGCGGTTTCTCGCTTGGCAACCGCCGGCGGACGCCTGCTTACTTGGCGACGGTCTCGTTGTGCGAGGCGAATTCACGTCGCTTGTCGGCATTGGCGGACTAGGGAAAAGCCGGATCTCTCTGCAACTGGCCATCGCGCAAATTCTTGGCAGTGATTGGTGCGGATTCCCGACGCACGGCGCTCCAGCCACTTGGCTTTTTATTTCTCCGGAGAACGGGATTTCCAGATGGAAGACGGATCTGACCGGAATGCTCCGCGATCTTTCCGAGTCCGAACGTGCAACGGTTGAAGAACATTTGAGGCTGTTCGCGATGACTCCAGAAGAAGACGGCGACGTTTGCCTTGCCGATCCACTCGCCCGCGCGCGTCTGGCCGCGACGCTCGCCACCGAAAAACCCGACGTTGTGGTTTTCGATCCGTTGGCCGATATGGTCGACGGGGACGAAAGCAAGACTGTGGACATGATCGCCACGCTTCGCCGCCTGCGATCCATCATCCGAACGAACGCACCGACCGCGGCCGTCTTGGTGATTCACCATTCCCGCACCGGGGCTGCCAACGTCGCGCAAGCCGGGAGCAATTTTGACGCTGGCAATTTCGCCCGCGGCGCAAAGGCCCTCTTCTCACGTGTCCGTTGTGAACTACAGCTTGCCCCTGCGGACAAAGACGACTCAAACAGGCTCGTCCTGGCTTGCGGTAAAGTGAGTAACAGTCCGCGGTTTGCAACCCGTGGCATCGTCTTCGATCCGGAGAGCTTCACCTACGACGTCGACCCGGATTTCAGCCTCGACACCTGGCGACGACCAGCGCGGCAGTGCTGGCAATTGCCGGGCCCGCCGATGAATGAAGTGCCGAAAGCGCACGCCTTCTTCTTCTGAAAAACCGATAATTTCGACGGCAAACGGAAGCCTGCGACCCTTCAACGCACTCAATAGCGAGACACCAAGAACAACACCAAGAATGCCATCATACGGTCCCGCATTCGGGACGGTATCCAAGTGCGAACCGATGAGCAAGCGCGGTGATCCAGCTTCGCGGCAGCATACAACAATCGCAAGTTGCCCACCGCGTCGACTCTTGAGGTGTAATCCCCCATCGGCACCAGCCAAGCGGCAATTTCGCGATGGCAGTCATGCATGGCCGAACAAAAGAAACGGTGATGGCGAATACCTGCGATATCTCCTCACTGAAGCGGGCGCAAACTTTCTGCAAATTGGCGCACCAACTTCAGCAAATACGATGAGTCGAGCAGGCCACAACAAAGCCAATTGCTCGACATTTT
>CAWDBW010000049.1:0-23233 GCA_963800405.1 uncultured Acidobacteriota bacterium | reverse complement strand
AACAAGAGCCCGGACGAGCACGACCAGCACAAGGAAACCATCGGGGCCTAAGCCAGGCGGACTCAAGAGACCAATATGTACAAAGAGTTTTACGGACTACGAGCCAACCCGTTCAACGTCAATCCCGACCCGCGTTATCTGTTTCTGACGCGGCATACGGAGGAGGCGCTGGCGTGCCTGACCTACGGAATCCAGAGCCGCAAAGGCTTTGTCCTGCTGACGGGCGAAGTGGGTACGGGCAAAACCACGCTCATCAACAAGCTGCTGGAGTGGCTGCGCCTGCAGCAGGTGGCCACCGCGTTCGTTTTCAATTCGCGCCTGAACGTGCCCCAGTTTCTCGATTACATGATGGCGGACTTCGGTATTCCCTGCGATTCCAAAGCCAAGAGCCAGGTTCTACTGCGGCTGTACAACTGGCTGCTCGATCGCTACCGGGCGGGCGAGACGGCGGTGCTCATTGTCGACGAGGCGCAAAACCTCTCCGACGAAGTGCTGGAAGAGGTCCGCATGCTCACCAACCTGGAAACTTTCACCGAGAAGCTGCTGCAGATCGTACTGGTGGGGCAGCCGGAACTGGAACAGAAACTGAAGCAGCCGCACTTGCGCCAGTTGCGGCAGCGCCTCACGCTGCGGGCCAAGACCCATCCTCTGACGCTCGACGAGACGAAGGCGTATGTGCAGCAGCGCTTGCGCATTGCCGGTTCGAACGGGCAGCAGATTTTTGAGCCTGAGGCGCTGGTGGCCATCCACCGTTATGCCTCCGGAATTCCGCGCGTGATCAACCTGCTCTGCGAGCACTGTCTGGTCAGCGCGTTCGTCGATCAACAGAAGATGATTGGGCCCACCGTGGTGGATGGCGTGGCCCGGGATTTTGATCTGGGCGACAACACCACCTCGGGCGTATTAACTGCGCCCCCGCCGGTGGCCAGCCCGGGAACTGACAAGTTTGATCTGGTGGACGCTTTGCGATCGCTGGCCTCGCTGGCCGATCGCTTACGCCAGGAAGAAAAAGACCTCCCCGACGAAAGGAAACTATGAGCCGCATTCATGAAGCCTTAAAGAAAGCCGAGCAGGATCGGGCCGCGACCCTGGGGAGTCCGGCGCAGCCGAACTCCGTGACGGCGCCGGTGACGGATATGCCGGTATTCACCGAGACTCCGGGGGCGGGGCAACCCGGCATCGCGGCCTTCGTCAGCCCGTTCAGCCTGGAAACTTTGCTGGCCCGTTGCCCGCAGATGGCATGGCAGCCGGACATGCAAACCATGCTGTTCATGAATGGCGACGACAGCGTGCGCGGCACCGAGGAATTTCGCACCCTGCGGTCGCGGCTCTACCAGTTGCGCGAGAAGATGACGCTCAAGACCTTGCTGGTCACCAGCGCTCTGCCCCAGGAAGGAAAATCCTTCACGGCGGCTAACCTGGCACAGGTATTCGTGCGGCAGCACGGACGGCGGGTGCTGCTGATCGACGCCGACCTGCGTGGTCCCCGCCTGCACCTGGTGCTGGGCACGCCCCCGGGGCCCGGTCTCTCGGAATATCTGCTGGGCAAGAACGACGAATTCTCCGTCATTCAGCAGGGACCGATGGAGAATCTGTTCTTCATCCCCAGCGGCGTCGGGATCGAAGATCCCGCGGAACTGGTGGGGAACGGACGGCTGAAGATGCTGGTGCAGCGCGTGGGATCGTTGTTTGACTGGATCATCATCGATTCGCCGCCCGCCATCCCGGTTTCCGATGCCAGCCTGCTGGCCAACGCCTGCGATGGAGTGCTGATGGTGGTGCGCTCGAATTCGACTCCGGCCGACGCAGCCCGCAGGGCGCGCGCGGAATTTCCCGAGCAGGCTCTGGTAGGCGTGGTACTCAACGGCACCGGCGAAGACGCCACACCTTACGCTCGCTATTACTACGAGGCGTACGAGAAGAAGACGACCACGACCAAGGCCTAGGGGGGAAGTTGATCCGGCTCTTCAATGTCTACTATCCGTTTCGGGCCCTGGTGCTGCTGGTGGTGGAGGCCCTAGTCGTAGGCTCTTCCTTTCTCCTGGCGACCTGGTGGCGGAACCCGGAGACGAGTTGGATCGTGCTGAACGTCGACGGCGGGTACTGGAAGATCCTCTGCATAACCGCCATCGTGCTGCTGCTCTCGCATGGGTTCGATTTGTACGACTCCGACGTCTTGAGCGACAAATGGAACTTGACCTTCCGGCTGTTGATGGTACTTGGTATCGTCGCGTTTTCTCTAGCCATCGTTGCTGTGGTTTACCACCGTTTCCAGCCTGACCGCGATTTTTTCCCCGGAGCGGCTTGGGGATTGGGCTTTTTGACGGTCACGCTTTTCGTCTGGCGGGCGTCGTATTCCTGGATTGTGCAACAGCCCTATTTTCGCGAGCGGGTGTATGTACTGGGCACCGGCGAGCGCGCGCAGAGGGTGGTGGATGGCCTGCGGCTGCGCCCGGAGTTGGGCGTTGAAGTTGCCGGCTGGACGGGGGACATCGAGGGGGAACTCAACCGTGATGTCATGGCCCAGTATCTGCTGAAGTCGGTGCGGCAGAACCGGGTGCACCGGGTGATCGTGGCCATGCCCGAGCGCCGCGAGAAGCTTCCGGTGAACGAACTGCTGGAGTTGCGGCAGGAACGCGTCAAAGTCGAAGAAGCGACCAACTGGCTGGAACGAATATCCGGAAAAATCGAGGTCGAATATCTGAATCCCAGCTGGCTGATTTTCGCCGATGGATTCCGCTTCACCGATTTTTTCCGGCTCTTGCGCCGCATGCTGAATTTTTCAGTGGCGCTGGTCGGGCTGGTGCTGGCGCTGCCGCTGCTGCCTTTCATCTGGCTGGCGGTGAAGGTCAGTTCGCCGGGCCCGGTACTTTATCGCCAGAAGCGTGTGGGCCGGCATGGAAGAATCTTTTATTGCTATAAGTTTCGCACCATGCGCCAGGATGCCGAAGCCGATACGGGAGCCACCTGGGCTACGGACGACGATCCGCGCATCACCCGGGTCGGGAAGTTTTTGCGAACTACGCGGCTGGATGAGATTCCCCAACTTTGGTGCGTGATCAAAGGCGACATGCACTTTGTCGGACCCCGTCCGGAACGGCCCGAGTTCGTCGAATCGCTGATTAAAGAGATCCCTTTTTACGGCGTCCGCCACATGGTGCGGCCGGGAATTACGGGTTGGGCGCAGGTGAAATACCGGTACGGCAACACGGTCGAGGATGCTCTGGAAAAGCTGCAATACGATCTCTTCTATATCAAGAACGCCTCGCTCGGTCTGGACCTGCTGATCTGGTTCCAAACCGTCAAGATTGTGCTGCTGGGGCGGGGCGCGAAATGATGGCTAGCAGCCCAAGGCCGTAAAGTCATTGCCGAAACGTGCTCCCGGTACAGAGCAGATCAGGTACAAACGCAGTTCCGTCACGAGGAATGGGGAAGCTTGCATGAAGTGGGTGTTCTGGCTGGCAGCAGCGCTCGTGGCCTACACGTATGTAGGATATGCCTGCTGGTTGCGCTTCCGCATGCTTTGGCGTTTCCACCCCGTGCAGCGCGGCTCATCCACGCCCCTGGTATCCATCGCCATGGTGGTGCGCAATGAGGAGCAGACACTGGAAGCGAAGCTCGAGAACTTGCTGGGGCTCGATTATCCGGCGGATCGCCGCCAGATCATCGTGGTGTCGGACGGGTCGACTGACCGGACGGAGGAGATTCTGCGCGCGTACGCTGGCAATCCTCGAGTCCACATCGTTCTGAACCAGTTGGCGCAGGGCAAGGCGTCCGGCCTGAATGATGCCATAGATCAGGCGCAGGGAGAGATCGTTGTGTTTACCGATGCGCGTCAGCCCCTCGAGCGAGAGTCGGTGCGCTTCTTAATGGAGAACTTTGCCGATCCGGACGTGGGATGCGCCAGCGGGGAATTGATGCTGGGCGATGCCACCACCGGGGAGAGCGGCCAGGGGCTGAGCCTCTATTGGCGGATCGAGAAGCAAGTGCGAAAACTCGAGGCGTCCTCAGACTCGGTGGTAGGAGCGACCGGCGCGCTTTACGCGGTGCGGCGTGAGTTGCTGACTCCAGTTCCACCGGGGACGATTCTGGATGATGTCTATTTGCCCATGCAGGTCGTGCGTCAGGGCAAGCGGGTGGTGTTGGACGCTCGGGCGCGGGCCTGGGATCAGCCGAACCTGGGGACAGGCCGGGAATTCTCGCGCAAGGTCCGCACTCTCAGCGGCAACTATCAGTTGCTGCAACTGGCGCCCTGGCTCTTGAGCGGAAACAATCCCATCCGCTTCGAGTTTGTAAGTCACAAACTGTTGCGTCTGGCGGTTCCGTTCGCGCTGGCTGCGATGCTGGCCGCATCCTTCTGGTTGAGCGGCACATTCTACCGGGTCATGTTGATTCTGCAACTGGCGTTCTACGCGCTGAGCGTGATGGCTCTGAGCAAGTTGGTGAAGGGCCGAGGCCTGGCGCGTATAGCCGACGCGGCTGGAACCTTTGTTGTGCTCAATGGCGCAGCCGTGGTGGCTCTGGTCAATTTTGTCGCAGGGAGACGAGCGATATGGACACGGTGAACGCCAGCACCGGCGTAGAAGACCGGGAAACAACGAAATTGCCGGTCAGCCAGGAGCCGCAGCCCTCGGCTCTTTCCAAACCGCTCAGCCGCTGGCTTCTGCTGCTTGGGGCAATCGCGTTGGTGTGCGTTACCGCTTGCCGCGAAATCAGCATAGGAGAATTCGACTACAACACAGACGAGGCGCAGCACGCCGTCACCGGCCTTTTCGTCGCCGATGCGCTGCACGACCTGCCGGTCCGGCATCCTGTGGAGTACGCCTACAACTACTACGCGCAATACCCGGCCATCGCGATTCTTCACTGGCCCCCGTTATTTTACGTTTTCGAGGGTGTTAGCTTCCTGCTGTTTGGCGCCTCCGTGGTATCGGCCAGGCTGACCGTCATCTTCTTTGCGGTGGTGCTGCTCTACCAGTGGTTCCTGTTAGTCGAGGAACTGCAGGACTCCTATACCGCAGCGATCTGTACGGCTGTGCTGGGTCTCCTGCCGATGGTCCTGGTCTTCGAAAAGACGGTCATGCTTGAGATCCCGTCGCTGGCCCTGGGTGTGGGCGCGATTCGGCATTGGATCCGGTACCTGGACCAAGGCCGTAAGAACTCGCTTTACGCCTTCGGGCTTTGGCTGGCAGCGGCACTGCTGTGCAAGCAAACCAGCGTGTACCTGCTGCTTTTCTGCGGGCTGACCCTGATCGTGACCAGGAAATGGAATCGCTTCTTCCGCCGCGATATGCTGATCGTTGCCGTACTGGTGGCGTTGCTCGCCGGACCATTTCTGGTCCTCATGCTGTTCATGCAGGGCAATGCGGTGGCGAACGATCTGGGTTCTCATCGGATGGGCGGCTTCGAGCGCGTCAGTTTTTACCTCCGTACTCTGCCGGCTGCATTTTCACCCGCGTTACTTGCTCTGGCAGTTCTGGGTGTGCTGCTGGCCTGGGGTTGGAACAAGCGGGGACAGGCGACGATGATGCTGTGCTGGATCGTTGCCGGGTATGTGACTTTCTCCTACTTCGGGCAAAGGGAGCCGCGTTTTGCCATCTACTGGTTCCCGCCGCTGGTCTACTTTGCCGTGGGGCTGTTGACCCAGTTTTTTCATAACTCAAAGCTGCGCCCGGTGATGCGCGGGGTCGCGGCGCTGTTGGTGGCGACGGTTGCCATACCGGCATGGAGCCAGCAGCGGCCCTATATTTCCGGCTACAAGGACGTAGCTGCCCGGCTGGTGGACCAATATCACGCCGGGATCGTACTGTTTGACGGAAGAGTGCCGGGAAACTTCGTGTTCTACATGCGGGCGCTGGATCCGAAGCGGCACTTTCTGGTTCTGCGAAAATCGCTTTATGCCGAAAACATCCGGCCCGGTGCCGGCAGTGAAGAGCTGCTGCACAACCAGGAAGACTTGACAGACATGTTCCGCCGCGACGGAATCCGCTTTGTTGTGGTATCGGAAAAAGTCCCGCTCCGTTTTGAGTCGCAGCGCATTTTGCGCGAGCAGTTGCAAAGCCCACAGTTTCAGTTACTGGGGCGTTTTCCGATCGCGAGCAACGAGCCCAGTTGGAAGGATGAATCTCTGCTGCTCTACGAGAACAAGCAGTGGACTCCACCCAGCGACAAGATGCTCAGGATTCGGATGCTGACGCTTCCCCACGATATTGTCGTACCCATGCAACAGTTCGAGGCTGGGCAGTAGACCGGCGGATCGATCCGGAGATATGAGCAAAAAAATATTGTGACCATGCAAAACGTGACCATGCAAAACACGATGCAAAACAAAGAGATGAAAAGCAGAGATCGTTCCAGCTGGAAAGCGCGGGTGGGGGACATGGCTTCCCGGGCGCGCCGCCCGTTTGTCTTTGGCGCGCTGTTGGCGTTCTCTGCGCTGTACTACTACCGGCCCGAAGATTTCATCCCGGGACTGAGTTACATTCCCATGGCGAAGGTCGCTGCCATCCTGGGAGTGGTCGCGCTCGTCGTCGGAATGACGGGCGGCGGCAAGGCGAAAATTCCGCGAGCGATCAAGATCCTGTGGCTGCTTCTTTTGCAATTGGTGATTTGCATCCCCTTCGCCATATGGCCGGGTGGCGCTCTGGCCATGGTTCTCGATAACTTTTCCAAAGCGGTGATCGTGGCCACGCTGATCAGCATGGCAGTAGTTACCGTGTGGGAGCTACGGAAGCTGCTCTGGATCCAGGTGACCGCGGTCGCACTGGTTACCATTTTCTCTATCGCACTGCGCCACCACGACCTGGTCGGACGGCTCTCCGGCGTTCAGAAGGGTATTCTGGAGAACCCCAACGATTTGGCCATTAACATCGCCATCAGCTTTCCCTTAGGTTTGGCGTTCCTGCTGCATGCCCGGGGCTTCAAGAAGACAGTGTGGGGAGTGGCGCTGGCGTTTATGAGTGTGGGCATCATCCTGACCTACTCGCGCAGTGGATTGCTGGCTTTCCTGATCAGCGTCATGATTTGCGTCTGGGAATACGGGATCAAGGGCAAGCGCCAGTACCTGGTGGTTGCCGCGGGTGTCATTTTGCTGCTGGGCATGGCCGTAGCCCTTTCCAGTGCGCACTACCGCGCGCGCGTCGAGAGTATTTTTATGGGAAACGTAGAAGGTTCGGGGGACCGGGGCTCACTCGAGGCGCGGAAAAATCTGTTGAAGAAAAGCATTTCGGTTGCTCTGCACCACCCCTTGTTCGGCGTGGGCCCGGGCTGCTTCAAGCTGGTAGATCAGGGCTGGATTGTGGCGCACAACTCATATACGGAACTGGCTGCCGAAGATGGCTTTCTCGCGCTCGCATTATTTCTGATGGCGATGTGGGCTGCATTCAAGAACCTGGCCCAGGTTCGGAGATCGCAGAAGTATAGCGACGACCCGGAATTCAGGTTGTTCACGCAAGCCCTGTGGGCTGGACTTGCGACGTATCTCGTGGCGGCCGGATTCGGCTCAACCGAATACAACTTGTATCCGTATTTCATGGTGGCCTACACCTGCGCCATGGTGCGGATCGCCAGCCAGCCGTCCGCGGCCGATGGGCCGGGCGGCAACGGGCAGGGCAAGAATCAGACTTTGAGCAAGCGTCCCTTTGCAAGAATTCCCGGGCCACAACCGGTCTTGAGTCGCTGAGAGGATTGCCGGACCTGACTATGCAGACCACGCCAACCATGACGCTTTCAAAAAGTAAGCAGGTGAGCGCGCGCAGCCAGGCGCCCGTGTTTGTGCTGGGCTGCGGACGTTCGGGGACGACTCTGCTCTACCACATGCTGCTGTCAGCCGGGAATTTTGCGGTCTACCGGGTCGAGTCCAACGTGATCAATCTGCTGGAGCCGCGATTTGGGGACCTTTCGGTCGCAAGCAACAAACGGCGATTGCTGAAGGCTTGGTATGAAAGCCGTCTCTACACACTCTCCGGTCTGGACAGGGAAGTGATCGCCGCAAAAGTGATGAGCGAGTGCAGAAACGGGGGCGACTTCCTCCGCATCATCATGTCGGAAATCGCTCGGAGCCAGGGAGTCGAGCGCTGGGCCGATACCACGCCGGAACATTTGCTGCACCTCCATCGCATCAAAGAGACCATTCCCGATGCGCTCGTCATCCACATCATTCGCGACGGGCGGGATGTGGCGCTTTCGACCGACAAGCTGGGCTACATACGCCGCCTGCCCTGGGACCGTAAGCCCTCGAAGATGGTGGCGGGTCTGTACTGGGAATGGATGGTCAACAAAGGACGCCGCGACGGGCGCGACTTAGGCGACGACTACATCGAAGTGCATTTTGAGGAACTCATCAACCAACCGAGAGAAACGCTGGCCACACTCAGCCAGTTTGTCGGACAAGACCTGGACTACGATCAAATTCGAGCGGCGGGAATCGGTTCGGTTAGCGCTCCCAATTCATCCTTTGGAGACGGATCTTCAGCAGATTTCCACCCTGCCGGACGATGGCGGAGCGGCTATTCTGCCGAGGAACTTGCCATGTTCGAGGGGTTGGTCGGCCAGACACTGGCAGAAACCGGATATGAGCTCGCGAGCCAAGACCGTACAGCGTCGAATCGCGCGGATCTCAAGATCATGCGCGCCATGTACCGGAATTACTTCGATGCCAAGCTATATCTCAAGGCCGAGACACCGCTGGGACAGTTAATGGTTACGCGCGATTTGTCCTGGATTTGAAACCCTCCCAGTTACTTCTTGTTTTCCCCGCCGACTAATTCCCGGTAGAAATCCACCACTGCCTGCAAATTGCTTTCGTCGCCGCCCGCTCGTTGCTTTTGCAGCAGCGGTTGTTGGAGTTGCCGATCGATGGCCTGCAGAAGAGCAGTTAAGTCTGACTTTGGTATCAAATCGACTCCGGCCGGGCGCATACCGTTGTCGGTGGCGATCACGGGTGTCCCGAGTTGCAGCGCTTCGCGAACCGAGAGCGCGTCGCCGTCATACAGCGTAGTGCGTAGCAGGACGCGGGAACGGGAGATGGCCTCCATGGTGGCTGCGTGGGGAACGTCGCCCGGCAACAGCAGGTGCTGTGCGCAAGGCTGCGCCTGGATTCTGGCGCGCAATTCATGCTCAAGACTCCCGGATCCAATCATGACCAGGCCCGCATCCGGAAATTTTCGCCGGACGTGCGCCAATGCCCCGATCTGCAGAGGAAGATCATACTCGGGCTCAAGCAGACCAACGGAAATCAGAACCGGATTGTGTGCCGCGAAGAAAGCCGCCAGCGGTTCTGGAAGCAAGGGAAGTGATTGCTCTTCCGCCGGATACTCATCAACCACGAAAGAGTAGGGAGAGATCAGGCGCGCGCGTTGCGGCGAGACTCCCATCTTGTGGAAGAAGCCCGTGATTTCAGAATTCACAGCGATCAGGCCATCAAAGCGCCGCAGTACAAATCCCATGAACGAAGCGGGTCCGAGCGACTGGGCTTCCGGCATCGACGGATAGCCGCCGGAATGAAACGTCATGACCGATCGCGCACCGGGCCGCAGCGTGCAAACCAGGCCGAGGGCCAGCAGGCGGTTGGTGGGCACTCCGCCGATGTGCAGATGGACTACGTCATATTGCAGTCGCGCCAGAAGTTGCAGGAGCTGAGCCGGCCCTTTCGGATAATACACTTCCTCCGAATCCGCCTTGCGATGACGCGTGATGTTGATGACCACGCACGGAATCCCCTGCCGATGCAGAAAAGACTGCAGGCTCACCACGTTTGTTTGCACTCCTCCGTGGGGCGGAGGATATGGCCCCAGCTGAAGTACCTTCATTGTGGGTCAAGGGTTGCGAGAGATTCGTCGAGATCGATAGGACACGGCAAGTGCTCGCGCGCGGACTGCAACATTCTCAGGCATCCGAGCGTGGCGCGCGCGCCGTCGCGGACGGTGATGTCCGCCGGTTTGTCTTGCCGCAGGGCGGTGAAGAAAGCTTGCATCTGCGCTTCGTACCCTTTTTCCGCGAACCAGCTCGAGTGCTTGCGGACCAGACTGGTGCGAACCACGAACGAGTTGAAATTTTCGGCGACCGCTCCCATGCCGGGTGCGAAAACTTCCACGCGTTCGCCGCCTGAGGTTCGACTTCCCACCGTGCAATATGTCAGGTTGGCGATGGAACCATCCGCGAAAGAAAAGCTGGCCACCAGATTGTTTTGCCCGATCGGATCTTTCCGGTCGGTGGGCAGCGATGACGCGAAAACCTGGGTCGGTTCCGAGTCGAGCAGCCAATACATAAGGTCAACGAAATGGCAGGCTTCTCCGAGGATCGCTCCGCCAATGGCTGGATCGGCCATCCAGTAAGACCCGGAAATACCCGGAGAGTTGATCCGGCAGTTGAGCACGACCGGCCCGATCCGTTTCGACAGTTGCTTTTTCAGCCGGACGTAGCTGGGCGCGTAACGGCGATTGAAGCCCACCGTGAGTTGCTTTCCAGATTCCTGCACTGCCTGATTCAGAGCGCGGCACTCCTCCTCCGTCAGCGCCATGGGCTTTTCCACGAAAACGTGTTTGCCGGCGCGTAGTGCCGCCAGTGCCTGCGCTGCGTGCTGCTGGTTCCGGCTGACAATCACGACAACCTGGATGGCAGGGTTTCCTAGAATCTCTTCGTAGTGTGAGGTGCAATACTCCGCGCCGAAACGCAGGGCATAACTCTTTGCCCGGGCACCGTTGCCGGATTGAATGGCGCGCAGGCGCACTCCGGAAATTTTCTTGAGATCCGGCAGATGGACCCATCGAGCCAGATTGCCCGCCCCCACGAGTGCGACTCCAATCTCAGAGGAAGATGCGTGCTCACGGCTGACTTCAATCCGGCGGGCCGGTTTCGGCGCCGCGACAGCAGTCGCTATCTCGCTCGCGGGATACTTGAGCAGAACCGCCAGGCTATTGGCCGTGGGGTCCATGATTACGTCGTACGCCTTCGGTGCATCTTCCAGCGGAAAGCGGTGCGTGATCAGGCCTTCGATTTGCAGACGCCCCTGGGCGGCCAGTCGCAGAAATTCCTCCATGTTGCGGTTTTCGGTCCAGCGTACGTAAGGAAACGGATAATCCTGGCCCAGGCGTTCATAGTTCGCGTCGTAGCTTCCGGGGCCGTAAGCGCGCGCCATATAAACCTTGATTTCCTTGAGATAACTCTCGTACCAGGGGAAGCTGAGTTCAACCGCTCCCACGTCGACGATGCGTCCGCGGTCGCGGCAAATTTCCACGGCCACGCGGCAGGGGACGTTCGATTTTGCAGCAGCCGCAATGATCACGCAGTCCGCGCCCGCGCCGTTGGTCAGAGAACTGACTTGTTGTTGAAGCTCAGCGCCGCTGACCAGGCCAGCGTCCGCGCCCAGGCTGCGGGCCAGCTCCACGCGGACAGCCTGCAGGTCGGCGGCGATGACGAATCCACCTTGCAGGCGCGCCAACTGGCAGATCAACTGCCCGACCAGTCCCAGGCCAATCACGGCGACTCTTTCACCCAGAGAGATGTTCGCAATCCGAACCGCATTGATCGCGATGCTGCCCAGAGTGGTGAAGCAGGCGTGCTCGAGAGGAACGTTGTCGGGAACCTTGACGACCAGATTGCGCCCCACCAGGATGGCCTCGCCGTGTCCCGTGCCTTCGCCGCCGTAAGCGACCCGTTCTCCGATTTCGAAGTTGGATACAGTACTGTGCCGGTCGGTTACCACGCCCGCACCGGAGTAGCCCAGAACCGCGTACTCGCTGAATTTCGCGGCCACCTCGCGCAGGGTGCGGAGCGGCCCCTCGGCCTTCATCACATCCAGGATCTTTCCGATGTAGGAAGGGTTGTCGGCGACTTCTTTGACTAAACTCCCACGATGAATGCTGGCCGTTTCGGTTCCGCTGCTGATGAGCGAGTAATGCGGACTAACGATTAAGTGGTGAGGAGTAACGACGGGGTCGGGAACCTCATCGACGACGATATGTTTAAGCCCCTTCCGCAGGAGTTGCTTCATTGATTTCGGTCTGATCCCTTAGGCTGACGAGGTTACTGGACTCCCATGGTCGCTTGGTTGATCGCGTCGAGATCTGCACCGACATCTTTCTGATCGGCCGCGCCATGCTTGAACGGGCTGTGCGGTGACAGGCGGTAGTCGCCACCACTCCCGTCGGAGTAATTGGTGAAGCCAACATCCGCGGCGTTCTTCGGTGTTTTGTTGTCCTTCGGCCACCCTCCTCCGGCACCGATAATGACATTGTGGTGAAAGCTGTAGGAGGAGAAGCAGTCGTGCAAGACGCTTTCGGCTGACTTGGATCCCGGCGGGGACGCGCAATTCCGGTCCACTCCACCGCCTGTCGTCAGCAGCGGAATCGTGCCCGCCGTGAAAATACTATTCGTAACCGAGAGCCCCGACATTCTCGGGTCGTCGCGCGGACCACCCATGATGAATAGAGTCCGTGGCGCAAAGGCCGTGACGTGATCAATCTGGACGTCGTGAAGTCGCGGCGATACGGAGACGCCAGGAGTCATGGAGATCTGCGCAAACGCGCCGGAGCCATTGTAGAGGTCAGGCCGCATGTCGTCCACAACCACGTCGTGAATGCTGTAGCGCCCGCCATCCTTGGCTGCACCCTTGTTGTCGGAGAGGCCGTTCCCCATCACAATACCTGAAGCGACATGGGCGATCTTGCAGAAGCGGATGGTGACATCGGTGACCAGGCAATCCGGGCAAACGCTGCGAGGTCCGATCGACTGGTTCTTCGGGGTCAGCAGAATCGCGAAGCCGGTCTGAGAGAACCCTCCCCAGGTGTTTTCCAGAATATTGCCTTCGAGCAGCACCCGCTGGGCATTCTTGAGCTCAAACAAGTTCTTGACGATGAACGGATTGCCGTCCACGCCGCCGACGAATCCGGGCTGGCCCCTCATCCAGATCATCGGCTTGAACATGTGGTTCCGGCGGATTTCAATGTCGGTCGGTGTAGCCGTACCCCCGCCGCCTCCCAGCTGGATAGATTCGGCGGCCGCCTCCAGAAAGTTGTTCACGATCTTGAACGGGCCCATGGGGTCATCCCCCAACCCTCCGGCTATGGCTTGCGAGTCCACACACGCGCCCGACTTCGCCACACAATGGAAGTCGGTGAGATAGGAATCGACAACCGCCACGTAGCGCACGTGACTGAGCATGATCCCCCGCGCAGTCTCGTCCTGGGCGGTCCCGTGGATCCACATGCGATCGAAAATGAGATGGTCGGCGGTTCCTTTGGGGACAATCAGGTTGAAGACGATCCCCGGCGATGCGACGCGGGTCACTTCCAGGCCAATCAAACGATAGTGGTTCGCTCCAGGACCGAGGATGATAGGCCCACCCCCACCCCTTCCATTGAACTCGAGCTTGGCGAATACGTTTTCCGTGGATTTGCACTGCAAAGCAGGTCGACCCGGAAGAGAGGAGACGCCGGAATAACAGGGAGTTGCTCGGATTCCCTCGGCGGGAAGCGCCGAATCGGGTGCATCGCTCCGCACGATAATCCAATGCCCGTCATCACAATTCTTGGCCGGAAGAGTGAATAGACCGGTGAAGGTCGCGCCCGCCTTCAGCTTGAGTGTGTCTCCGCATTGGGCGTCGTCGAGCGCGCTTTGCAGGTTGTCGCCGGCAGGCACGGACCTTATTTTTCCAGGAGCAGGAGTATCCGCCAGCGAAGTTTTCATGTAGATGCGCGGCAACTCGGCGGGACCATCGTAGGAACCCTGCCGCGAAGCTGTCCCCGGCTGAGCCTCAGCTTGATGAGTTTCAGCTTGACGGCCGGCCGCGGACGCATTCAAGAGCGTTTGCGCTGGAAACACCAGCGCGAGAACCGTCAAGCACCGTACACAAACCTTCATTGACACTCCCACCGGTGTGAAATAGCGAGGCCGAGTGGCCGGTGAACAGAACTCACTGCAGGACGAACAATTCAGAACGAAAAATCCGGAAAGAAGAATCAAAGGGAGGAATTCTTCCTTTTAAAAAGTATATCAGGGGCGCCGCTGCCGTGCTACTGGAGCGGGTTCCGGGCAGTGCCTCAGTTTTGCGACCTGAGACACTACCGGGTTCCGTCAAAGCCGAGGCAGGGTTGAAACTTACTCAACCCCTGCGATCGCCGCTTGAATCGCTGCTATGTCAGCCCCCAGGTCCTTGCCATCCGTGCCGGTGTTCCGATAGGGGCTGGTGTTCGCCAGTTGGTAGTTCCCACCGTTACCGTTGTTGTAGTTAACGAATTGTACAGCGGCGGTGCTGGCAGGGAAGAAGTTCCCCGTAGGGTATTTGCTGGGTGGGCGGCTGGTTGTGCCTGCGATGATGGCGTTGCGCAAGAACGTGTAGGGCCGGAAACAACTCGCCAAGGAAATCACCGGCGTACTATCGTAGGCGCAGTTCGTAGGCCCTCCGCCGATTGTTTCAGTAGCGGACGGACCGGCGTCCACGATGTTGTTGGTGAACACGAAGTTGATCATGGCCGAGTTTCGCCGGATGTCGTCGCCCAGGTACAGCATGACCCCCGGTTGGATTGCCGTCACGTGATTGATAGTGATGTTTTGTAGCACGGGCGCCCCTTTACCCATGGAGATCTGAGCGAAAGCGCCGGTTCCGTTGTATCTGGTTGCGTCGATGTCGTCTGCAGTCAGGTCGTGAACGCTATAGCGCTCTCCCGCCAGGGGTGCGCCTCCGTTGGTAGACAAACCATTGGCCAACACCAGGGCGCCGGCCACGTGGCTGATCGTGCTATAGCGAATGGTCACGTCTGTGACCTGGCAGATGGGGCACACGTTCCCCGTACCGATTGCCTGATTCTTGGGAGTGAGCAGCAGGGCTGAGCCGGCTTGGGTAAAGCCACCCCAGTTATTTTCCAGAATATTACCTTCAAACAGGACGCGTTGACCATTCTTGAGTTCAAACAAGTTCTTGACGATGAATGGATTGCCGTCCGCGCCCCCCACGTAGCCCGGCTGGCCCTGCATCCAGGTCATGGGCTTGAACATGTGGTTGAAGCGGATTTCGATGTCGGTGGGCGTGGTGGTGGCCGCGTCCCCTCCCAGCAGGATGCATTCGCCGGCGGCCTCCAGGAAGTTGTCGTTTATTTTGTACGGACCCTGGGCGAGGTCCCCAATCCCTCCCCCGATGGCCTGGGAATCGATGCACACTCCCGTCCTTGAAATGCAATGGAAGTCGGAGAAGTAGGAATCGATCACGGCGCCATAGGTGGTGCCGCTTAGCATAATGCCGCGTGTGGTTTCGTCCTGCGCGGTGCCGTGAAGCCAGGAGCGATCGAAGATCACGTGATCTGCAGATCCCTGGTTTTGATGAGAGACGAGGTTGTAGACCACCCCGGTATGAGGAGTCCGCGTGATCTCCAGACCGAGGAAGCGGTAGTAGTTCGCACCATCCTGCAGGACGAGCGGCCCGGCATCCGCGACGGTAGACTGAATCTTCGCCATAACATTGGCGGTGACGGCACACTGGTAAGCAGGGCGCCCCGGAAGCGAAGCTACGCCGGCGTAGCAGGGGTTAATCCGCGAGCCCTCCGGAGGCAGGCTGCTGTCCGGCGCGCTGGTTCTTACTATGATCCACTGCGAGGCATCGCAGTTCTTGGCGGGGACGATGAAACTTCCTGAAAATGTAGCGCCCGCCTGCAAAGCGATGGTATCGCCACACTTGGCGGAGTTGAGAGCGTTCTGAAAATCTCCGCCGGCCTTCACTGTAATGGTCGATCCGGGAGCAGGCGTGTCCGCGAGGGCACTTTGGATGTAAACCCGGGGCAGCTCTGCTGGCCCGTCAAAGTTGCTGCTGGTGTTACTGGAAACGTCCAACGAGTAGCTCTGGGTGGCCTGGTGATTGGAACTGTCGCTGGCTTTGACGACAAAAGTAAAGTCTCCCGATTGCGAGGGAGCGCCAGTCAAGGCACCACCGGAACTGAGTGTGAGACCTGACGGCAGCGTGCCGGAAGCGACCGTCCAGCGATAGGGCGCCTGACCGCCGGATGCCTGCAGGGCCGCCGAATACGACCCACCTACAATCGCGCCGCTGACCGAACTGGTTTCGATCACCAGCGGCGCCGCGGACTGAGCCTGCACCGTCACCGGGACCGTAGCAGTCTTGCTCCGATTCGAGGCGCTGGTGGCGGTTACGGTTACAGACGTCGTCTTACTTACTGTGGGAGCGGTAAACAAGCCTGCTGAAGAAATTGTTCCCGCGCTCGCACTCCAGATCACCGCGGTATCAGCGCTGTTGACGATGGTAGCGGTAAACTGCAACTTCGCGCCCGATGCAACGGTTGCATTGTCGGGCGAGATGATTGGCATCGCAATGGGTGGGATTGGAATCGGTGTTCCCAAGATCGGCCGCTGTATAGGAGAGCTTAGTATCGGAGAGCCTGGCGATTGCATTTCAGGAATTGGTCGTTGAGCCGCCGCGCTTGACGATTGTGCTCCGCTCGCCGTTGCCAGCATCACCACGACGAGACAGAACCAGCCAGCGCTCTGCGCAGTTGGAAGCACTCTTAAACGAGAAATGGTCAATTGGGGGACGCCCGGGGTCGGCATTTTTACCATCCTGATGAGAGTATGTTTTTAGGATTGAAATCCTTCTGAATCCTGTCCCATCACTCTAGAGAGCAGACTCTCAGGTAGATAGATATCGGATGGGCATTGGCCACTATCTAGAAGGACACTCTCGGAAGTACATCCCCGAATGCATATTCGGGCCGATCTTTCGATGGGACCGTCAAGAAAGATGGGACAGTCAAAATACACCGCAGCAAATCACGGCATCCGGCGTGTAATTTGCCGCAGCCAGCACACTACGCTATCTTGAAGTCTGCACCGCAGCACCACTGCGGAAGGAGAACCATCACGGATGAGCCGGGCGATCAGCATCTTTGGGTTGGGCTACGTGGGAACGGTGACGGCTGCATGTCTGGCACATCAGGGAAACCACGTCACGGGAGTCGATCTCAACCCGGCCAAGGTTGAGGCCCTGCAGAACGCCAACAGCCCCATTGTCGAACCAGCTGTGGCGGATCTGATCGCGGAGTGCCGCCAGGCCGGCCGCTTGCAGGCCACGATCGATTCGGAGAAAGCCGTCCTCGATACCGACATTACCTTCCTCTGCGTGGGCACTCCCAGCATGCGCAACGGCAAGCTCGACCTCGGGCACGTGGGCCCGGTCTGCCAGGAAATTGGGAACGCCCTGCGCAAGAAAAGCTCCTTTCATCTCGTTGTGTTGCGCAGCACCGTGCTGCCGGGCACGGCCGAGTCGGTGGTGGTGCCGACTTTGGAGAAAGCCAGCGGGAAACAAATCGGAAAAGATTTTGGCGTCTGCGTGAATCCTGAGTTCATGCGCGAAGGCACTGCGGTCGCCGACTTTCTTGAACCGGCGATCACGGTAATCGGCGCCGCGGACCCCGCCCATAGCCAGATTCTCCGCGAGGTCTATGGCAGGATGCCGGGCCAGATTTTCGAAACCTCGTTCCGCTCCGCCGAAATGGTGAAATATGTCTGCAATGCCTGGCACGCCGTCAAGGTTTCCTTTGCCAACGAGGTGGGAACTCTGGCCAAGGAGTTGGGAGTGGATGCCGAAGCGGTCGTCAAGATCTTCACTGCCGACACCAAGCTGAATATCTCCCCGAGCTATCTTAAGCCAGGATTCGCCTTTGGCGGTTCCTGTCTGCCCAAAGACGTGCGTGCGTTGAACTATCGCGCCAAAGAACTCGACCTGAATCTGCCTCTGTTCCAGTCCCTGCTGCCCAGCAATGACGAACACCTGGAGCGCGCCGTGGATCTGGTTCTTGAAAGCGGCAAGAAAAAAATTGCCATGCTGGGCTTGAGCTTCAAGGCGGCCACCGACGATCTGCGCGAGAGTCCTCAGGTTCAACTGGTCAAGCGTCTCCTCGGCGAGGGCCGGCAGATTCGGATCTGGGATGACAACGTATCCCTGGGCCGGCTGATTGGCTCCAACCGGCAGTACATTGAAGAGGTGATTCCCCACATTGGTTCGCTGCTTTCCGCCAGCCTGGCAGACGTTCTGCAGGGTGCGGAAGTCGTGGTCATCGGAACCCGCGGAGTGGATCGCGAGGAATTGCGCCGCTGCCTCCGGCCGCACCATAAAGTCATCGACTTGGTGAACCTCGAAAAAGCGTCGCGGCCTGACGCCTCCGGTGACTACGAGGGGATTTGCTGGTAGCGCGTCCCTTGCCATGAAGATTCTCTGGGTAAAGGCTGGCGGACTGGTTCCACCGGATACGGGTGGAAAAATCCGCAGTTACAACATCCTGCGTGAACTCGCGCGGCAGCACTCGGTCACCTTCTTTTCGTTCTACGCGGCGCACAATAATGACGTGCATCCTGGATTGAAAGATACGTTTGATCGCGTAGTCTGCCTGCCGCTCGCTCTTCCCCAGCCCAAGAGTCTGGCCGAGATGCGCGACTACTCGATTCGATTGCTCTCGCCCCAGCCTTACAACATCACAAAATATTGTCGTTCCGAAGTGCGCCGAAAACTGCAGGCGCTGCTGAAGCAGGAAACGTACGACGTCATCCTGTGCGATTTCATGGTCGCCGCGGGCGTGATCCCGTGGGATTGGCCTGCTCCCAAAGTCCTGTTTACCCACAATGTCGAAGCCGCAATCTGGCGTCGACATTACGAAGTTGCCACCAATCCCCTGTGGAAGGCCACTTCGTGGTGGGAGTGGCGCAAGATGGAAGCCGCCGAGAGAAAGTACTTGCATCTGGCGGACAAGGTGCTCACAGTCTCCGAAACCGACCGCGACGCGTTCGCGTCTTTAGTAGATGCCGGCAAGCTAGCCGTGATTCCTACCGGCGTGGATGTGAATTATTTCCAACCCCAGCCCACGGAGGAGACCCCGAATTCCCTGGTGTTCACCGGTTCGATGGATTGGCTTCCCAACGAAGACGCGATTCTTTACTTTGCAGACGCGATCCTTCCCTTGATCAAACAGGAATGTCCAGACATTTCTCTCGAAGTGGTGGGCCGAAGTCCTTCGCGCAAACTGCAAGCCTTGGCCGAAAGAGAAAAGACCCTGCATCTGACAGGATGGGTAGACGACATAAGACCGTTTGTCGCTCGGGCCGCGGTTTGCGTTGTTCCGTTGCGCATCGGCGGCGGCACGCGTCTGAAGATTTTTGAAGCCATGGCGATGGGTAAACCCGCGGTTTCAACAACGGTTGGAGCCGAGGGGTTGCCGGTGCAGTCAGGCGAGAACCTCCTTCTGGCCGACACTCCCCACGATTTTGCCCAGGCGGTGCTCTCCCTGCTGCGCGATCCCGACCAGCGGCAGCGCCTGGGCACGGCGGCGCGAACCTTGGTCGAGGAGAACTACAGTTGGCGGAAAATTGCCGAGACCTTCGCCAGTGTTCTTGCCGCAGTCGTCTCCGCGCATCGTCCCTGTTAGCTGGCCAACTCGCCCACCCGTAGCCAGAACACAAACAACTTGGCCCTACGCATTACGGGGAATTGCCGCTAGTATGGAGGAGCATGGATTCGTCGAACCAGCCGTGGCCTCAGGTTCTAACCGCTGAACCCGATGCCCGGCGCGGGCAGTCGCCGGGCAGCCAGGATCACCGCCCGGGGCCAACCGGGGTCCGGCGAAAAGTATTCTTCCTCCTGGATTCCCTTGCCGTGGGCGGCACCGAGACCCAAGCCGTCGAGCTGGCGACCAGGCTCGACCCGCAGCGCTATGAAGTCACGTTAGGCTGTCTGCGGGCTCGCGGCCCGCTGCTCGGGAAGTTGGCGGGCTCGTCCGTGTCGGTTTGCGAATTCCACCCCAAGGGTGGGCTCGATTCGCTGCACGGGATGTACCAGTTGTTTCGCCTGGCGATTTTCCTGCGCCGGGGACGCTTTCAGATTGTTCACACTCACGATCTTTATTCGAACATGATGGGCATACCAGCGGCCGTAATCGCCCGCGTGCCGGTCATCATTTCCAGCCGGCGCGATCTGGCCCACCTCGACTGGTATCAGACGGGGCGCAGAGTGTGGCTGCGCCGCCTGCAGAATCTTTCCACCGCCGTATTGGCCAATGCCCATGCCATTCGGGAAGCGTTAGTGGCGGAAGATCACTTTGCCCCGCAGAAAGTTCGCGTCATCCACAACGGTGTAGACGTAGACAGGTTCGCCCGCGGCTCTCGCGATCGCACCTGGCTGATGCCGGGCGCGGAACACGAACCGTGGATTGCGCTGGTCGGGAACATGCACAGCGATGTGAAAGGCCATCCCTGGTTGATCGCCGCTGCCGCCGTGATCGTACGCGAATTCCCGCAAACTCGTTTTCTGCTTATGGGCGAGGGTGAGCAGAGGAAAGACTTCGAGCGGCAGGTCGCAGAAATGGGACTGGCCGCGCATTTTTCGTTTCTCGGGCGCCGCGACGATGTTCCCCGTATTCTTTCCTGCTGTGACATTGGAGTGCTCCCGTCCAAGGCGGAGGGCCTGCCCAACGCAGTTCTCGAGTACCTGGCAGCGGGTTTGCCCACCGTAGCCAGCCGAGTCGGAGGCAACGCTGAGATCGTTCAAGATGGCACGACCGGGCTGCTGGTTCCGCCGCAAGACTCGTCCGCTCTGGCCGATGCGGTGCTTCGGCTGATGCGCAATTCGGATTTTGCCGACAACTTGGGAAAGAATGGGCGAGAGTATGTAGTCGCTAATTTCAGTTTTCAGCGGATGCTGGAGAACACTGACGATCTTTATACGGAACTTTTGCACTCGCGGGGTTTGGAGTAGCACCGGACGGCGAACTACAACGCGAAAGAAATAACTGAACGTATAACTGAACTATGTGTGGAATCTGCGGAATCTTTTTCACCGACCGCCAGCGCCGGGTCGATCCCGACGCGCTGGCGAGGATGAACCAGCGGATCGTGCATCGCGGGCCCGATGACGACGGTTTTTTCGTCGAAGATAACGTCGGACTGGCGATGCGCCGGCTGAGCATCATCGACGTGAAGACCGGGCATCAACCGATCACGAACGAAACTTCCGATATCTGGATCGTCTTCAACGGTGAAATCTATAACCACCAGCAACTGCGAGCCCAGTTAGAAGGCAAAGGCCACCGCTACCGGACTTCCAGCGATACCGAGACCATCGTCCATCTGTATGAGGAGTACGGCGGGCGTTGCGTCGAGCATCTGCGCGGCATGTTTGCCTTCGCCATCTGGGATCGTCGTACACGCGTCCTGTTCTGTGCGCGCGACCGGCTGGGAATCAAGCCCTTCTACTATCGCTGGGACGGCTCGACATTTCTGTTCGGCTCTGAAATCAAAGCCATCCTTGCCGATGCGGGAGTGTCGGCTGAGTTCGACCGCAGCACTCTGGCCGAGTATCTGGCCTTCGGCTACATCACTGGCGACAACACAATGTTCGCCGGGATTCGCAAGCTCATGCCCGGCCATACGCTGGAACTGGACGAAAATGGCGGGCTACGCATTGAGCCCTACTGGGATCTGCGCGTTCCCGTCGATGCCGATCCGCAGCCGCACAGTTACTACATCAAGACTTACCGTGAGCTGCTCGAAGATGCGGTGTCTTCGCACCTGATGAGCGATGTGCCGCTGGGAGTGTTCCTGAGTGGCGGGCTCGATTCCAGCGCGGTGGCTGCACTGACCACAAAAATTCGCGGCGATCAAATCCAGACCTTTGCGGTCGGCTACGGCGAAGAGCAGTTCAGCGAACTGCCTTATGCGCGGCAGGTCGCGACGCACCTGCGAACGAATCATCATGAAGTCCGTCTGAGCCGCGAGGAATTCTTTGCCAGCCTGCCCCAGTTGATCTGGCACGAAGACGAACCCATCGTCTGGCCCTCGAGCGTCTCGCTCTATTTCGTGGCTCGCCTGGCACGGGAGCGAGTCACTGTCGTGCTTACCGGCGAAGGCAGCGATGAGACCCTGGCGGGCTATACCCGCTACGCCTGGACGCTGCTGAATGCAAGATTCGACCGGACCTACCGTGGGTTGACGCCGGCGTTCCTGCGCCGCGCCGCGCGTTCGGCGATCAGCGCCGCGCCCCTCTCCGCCGGCCTGCACCGCAAGTTGGAACATACCTTCCTGCTGCGCGATGGAGATTCCTGGCCGTCATTTTATTTCGATAATTTCTATTCGGCATTTTCTTCGAGCGAGCTTCCGCAACTGCTCACGCCCGAGGCCCTCGCGAGCGCCGGGCAGGCCTATGACGGGTCGATGCGTGCCTGGGAGCGGTCGGCCTCTGCGGGATCGGGCGACTTGTTGCATCGCCTGCTCTACACCGATATGAATAGCTACCTGATCGAACTGCTGATGAAGCAGGATCAAATGAGTATGGCGGCGTCCCTTGAAAGCCGCGTCCCCTTTTCGATCATCCGCTGGTGGAATTCACAGCGCGAATTCCCGCTGCCCAGCAGATCAAAGGGCTGGCGGGGAAGTTCATTCTGAAGGAAGCGGTCGCGGACCTTCTGCCGGAAGATATTGTTTTCCGCAAGAAAATGGGATTCCCCACCCCGTGGGCCTATTGGCTGGCCGGCCCGCAACTGGAGGAAATCGAACGGTTGCTCTCGGAGCCGCGAAGTAGTGCGAGAGGTTTGTTCCAGCCCGAAGCCATCCGCCGCATCTTCACCGAGCATCGCGCGGGACATCGCGACCATGGCAATCGCATCTGGCGTCTGCTGAATCTCGAACTGTGGCAGAGAATATTTCTGGACGGTGAACCGGTGACTGCCGTCAGTACTTCTCAAGCCCGTTCTGCGACGCGATAAATGAGGGGCGATGAATGATCACTGGCCTTCTACCTGCATGGCCTGACCCCAAGATCCGAACGAAATTACGAAGAAATGATCCGAGCGCAAGATGCGAAGAAAAATAAAACTCGGCACCCTCGACCTGCTCCAACGAGCCGGGGTGTTCGACCTGGTGGCCGACAGCCGTTGGCGCCGGCAGCGGCTGCTGATTCTCTGCTATCACGGGATCGCAATCGAAGATGAGCATCTGTGGAGGCCGCAGCTTTACATGCCGGCAGAAGTGCTGGGGCAGCGGCTGGAGGTGCTGCGAGCCATGCGCTGTTCCGTGTGCCGCTGGGCGAGGCTTTGGCCCGGCTGCGCGCCCGCGATCTGCCTCCGCGCAGCGTCGTCCTCACCTTCGACGATGGCGCCTATGACTTCTACAAGCAGGCCTATCCGCTGCTGCAGCAGAGCGGCTTTCCCGCGACGGTTTATCAAACGACCTATTATGTGGATCACGA
>CAWDBW010000048.1:0-9924 GCA_963800405.1 uncultured Acidobacteriota bacterium | reverse complement strand
AAACTCTTACGCCGGAGCGCTACAAAAGCAGCCGATCGTTAGGGGAGGCGAAGGCCGCGGCGCAGGGTGGCTGCCGGCGCTGAGCTGGCTTCCGGGCGGGCCGCCCATGCGGACGTTGCCTAGGACGCGGAGTGCGCAGCCTTCTCAGCGCCGGTGCGGATGTCCGGAAGCCGCAGGAGCGCGAGCGGCGCAGCCTCGATCATCCGCCGCGCCCGCGTAGAGGACGGGAATGAGGACCAGCGTGAACGCGGTCGCCGTCGAGAACCCGCCGATGACGGCGATCGCCAGCGGCCGTTCCATCTCCGAGCCCGAGCCGAAGCCGAGCGCCAGCGGCAGCAGGCCGCCGATTGCGGCGAACGTCGTCATCAGGATCGGACGGAGCCGTTCGGTCCCGGCTCCGATCAAGCTTCGTGGACGGTCGCGCCGTGCATGCGGCGCCGGTCCGCGGCGTCGATCAGCAGGACCCCGTTGCGCACGACGATGCGCACCAGCAGCAGCAAGCCCATGAACGAGGAGACGTTGATGGGCGTCCCCGTGAGCGCCAGAGCGAGCGCGACGCCGATCGGTGAGAGCGGGATCGTCGCTAGGTGACGAGCGGCAGCCGAACGAGTTGAAGGCTGCGAGCAGGACGAGGAAGACCAGCAGCACCGCGACACCGAGCACCGCCGCGAACTCGCGGAACGAGGCTTGCTGCGCTTGATAGGCGCCGCCGAGCTCGATTTGGTAGCCGGGCGGCAAAGGCGTCGCCGCGATCGCTTCTTGGACGCGCGGAATGACTGCAGAGAGGTTCGCGTCCTCGATGCCCGCCGTGACCAGCAGCATGCGCGCGCCGTTCTGCTCGAGCACTTCGCTCGAGCGCGAGGGCTTCCCGATCGTCGCCACCGTCCCGAGCGCCAGCGGACCGCGCGCGGTCGGGATGGCGAAACGATCGAGCGAGCCGGGCGCGCCTCCGCCGTACTTCTAGGGGCACTGACCGTCCAAACGAGATTCTGAGTGTAATGGCCTGTTTGCGTCAGCTATGCGGTGGCAGGTTTGCTATCCCAATCCTGACCCGACTCGGTATGCACTTCTGGCGCGACTAGCCTCTCATGGAAGTTGTTCGCGTATTTGCAGCCACTCGTTCAAGATCGAATCTTTTGGCAATTCGCCACAGTCTGCAAGCACCTTCAAGACAGCGAGGCGGTGCTTGATTCGGCGGAGCTGTTTCAGATCATCATGCACCTGCTGCCTGTCCCCTAGATTTGAAGATCCCTTGACCCTTTCCACACCCTTCCCTATCTGTGTCGATTTCTCCTTCGCTGTTTGTATTGAGATGTCCAACCCCTGCACGGCCCAGGACAAAATAACCTCTTTGTCCAGAACCGGATGGTTTGGACGCGATCCCCTCTTCGCTATGAACCAAGATCGATGTTGCATAGCCCGCAATAGCGCGTTTTCGCGCGCGGTGCCGCTGCTATTGAGTGCTTCCAACTCAGCGGCTCGCACGGCTACATCAGCCCAATCGAGGCTGTCTTGTTCCGTCGCTTTGGGTGCTACGTAGTGGAAAATCACCTGCATGTTTAGGCCCGCGAGCGGTTGGCCTTTTTCAAACGAGCGAAGGTATTCCCGCCAGGCTTCAGGTCCCTTACCCTTTAGAGAGTTAAAGATGTTTTGTTGGTCGGTCTGCATGGCAAAGCGTCGTTAACAACATTACTCCATCAGATCACAATGACTTTGTGGTAACTGTTGAAAAATTTCGATTACGCTCAAAACCGCCCAATGGCGCCCTATCCCCTCACCCCTGTTACGATAATTCCAGCCCATGATTCAGCTCTCCGGCGCCGGAAAACGGTTCGGCCACAAATTGCTCTTCGAAAACGCGGACTGGCTCATCACACCGCGCGACCGCATCGGCCTGGTCGGCGGCAACGGCACGGGTAAGTCCACGCTGATGAAGATTCTCGCGGGCATGGACACGTTTGACTACGGCTCGCTGGTCATCGCCAAGGGGACGTCTGCCGGATATCTGCCGCAGGACGGGCTTACACTCTCTGGGCGCAGCGTCTTCGCCGAGTGCATGTCAGTATTCGACGACCTGCGCGCCATGGAAACGGAGCTCGAATCGCTGACGCACAGCATGGCCGAACTCGACCACACCAGCCCGGAATATTCTGCTGTCGCCGACCGCTATCACCGCGTGGAACACGAGTTTCGCACCCGCGACGGCTATTCGATCGAGTCCGAAGTCGGACGGGTGCTGATGGGTCTGGGTTTCACGAAAGAAGACTGGCCGCGCCTGACCGACGAATTTTCCGGCGGATGGCAGATGCGCCTCGCGCTGGCCAAGCTTCTTCTGCAGCAGCCTAACCTCTTATTGCTCGACGAGCCGACCAACCATCTCGACCTCGAAGCTCGCAACTGGCTGGAAGAATATCTGCAGAATTATCCCAACGCGTTTGTGCTGATCTCGCACGACCGCTATTTTCTTGACGTCACGGTCAACAAGATCGCCGAAATCTGGAACAAGCGTTTCTGGTTTTATACCGGGAACTACGACAAGTTTCTGGCGCAGAAGACGCAGCGCAACGAGCAACTCACCGCCGCTTACCGCAACCAGCGGGACCGCATCGAGCAGCTCGAAGTGTTTATCAACCGATTTCGCTACCAGGCAACGAAGGCCAAGCAGGTGCAGAGCCGCATCAAGGAACTGGAGAAGATCGAGCGCATCGAGATTCCGCCGGAGGAAAAGACGATCCACTTTTCGTTCCCGCAGCCCAAGCCCAGCGGCCGCATCGTGGCTGAGTTCGAGGGCGTGGCCAAGACGTATCCGGGGAAGAACGGCGGGGCCGACAAGGAAGTGTTCCGCAACGTCGACTTCATGATCGAGCGCGGAGACCGCATCGCGCTGGTCGGCGTGAACGGCGCGGGCAAGTCTACGCTGATCAAGCTGCTCGCCGGGACTGAACAGGTTACGCAGGGCGAATACCGCCTGGGCCACAATGTGGAGGCCGATTACTTCGCGCAGGATCAGTACAAGGAACTCGATCCCGACGCCCGCATCCTCGATGATCTTGGAGACGCTGCGCCCGGCCGCGGCGAGACCGAACTGCGCGGACTGCTCGGCTGTTTCCTTTTTTCCGAAGACGATGTTTTTAAGAAGATCGGCGTGCTCTCGGGCGGAGAACGCGGCCGCTACGCCCTGCTGCGCCTGCTGCTGCATCCCGCAAACTTCCTGCTGCTCGATGAGCCGACCAACCACCTCGACCTGCGCGCCAAAGATGTCCTGCTCGACGCGCTCGTGAAATACACCGGCACGGTCGTCTTCGTTTCTCACGACCGCTATTTCATCGACAAATTGGCCACGCGCGTTTTCGAAGTCGGCGGCGGCAAAGTCGAAGTCTTCCCCGGCAACTACGAAGACTACTTGTGGCGGCAGCAGGGCGGGCAGCACGTCGCACCCACGCTGGATGATGTCCCCGGGGCGAGCAAAGCGAAATCGGAATCGTCGGGTGCCCCACTTCCATCGTCGGTTGCGGGAAGTGGGACGACGCTGGCCGCGAGTCCACCTAACGGAAATCATGCCGAGACTTCGGTCGAAGCCAAGAAGCGCCTGAATCCCATCAAGCGCAAACAGATGGAAGACCGCATCCACGAACTGGAAGAAGGAATCAGCCGCACCGAATCGGCGATCGCACATCTCGAGACTGCACTGCAGAATTTTGTCAGCGCGGAAGAAAGCCAGCGCCAGTCGCAGGAACTCGACCAGCGCAAGGTCGACCACGCCCAGCTGATCCGGGAGTGGGAGGATCTGGCAGAGAGTCTTCAGGGTTCCGACTAACGTTAGGCTCCGCGGCCGTACACCATACTTCCGTAATCTTAAGGAAAACCTTACCGCTGTGCGATAGTCAGTTTGGCCAAGTGGCCAGCAACTGTCGAGGCCACAAATTTCAAGAGCAACCGCAGGAAATAGGTGCCAGGGGCCGCAGGGCGAGGCGCCGCGCGGGAATCCAAGGAAGGTCGCATGCTTCAGTCGTCGGAGAACTCGTTTAATCAGAAGCCCGGCACGCCGGGTCTCAACCCCAACCCCTACAACCCCATCAAGACTGTCACCGCTCCGGTGGATCAGGCCACCATCGGCCGCACTTTGGTAATCAAGGGCGAAATCAGCGGCTCCGAGGCGCTCTACATCGACGGCCGCGTTGAAGGCAAAATCACCATGCCCGAGAGCCGCGTCACCATCGGCCGCAACGGCAAGGTGGATGCCAGCATTCAGGCCCGCGAAGTTGTAATCATGGGCAAGGTGAATGGCAACATCGAGTGCAGCGACCGGGTCGACGTCCGCGCCGAAGGCTCGGTGCAGGGCGACATCTCCACCGTACGCATCAGCGTGGAAGACGGCGCCGCGCTGAAGGGCGGAATTCAGGTGCGCAGCGAAGGCAAGCAGAACGCGCAGCCGCAGGCGCAGAAGCCAGCCGAGGCGCCCAAGGCCCTGGCCGCTACCGCCAGCGCGTAATCTGGCCGGAAGATTGTTGGGTAGAAGTAAAGGGGCACGCTCGCGCGTGCCCTGCTGTTTCTTGCCGAGTTTTCAACCGTAGAGACGTTGCTTGCAACGTCTCTCTCACCAGGATTTCGTGACGGCGTCGGCAGAGACGTAGCAAGCTACGTCTCTACGTGCGTTACTTCTTTTCTGCCGGGCGTAAATCCAGGGCCGCCGAATTCATGCAATAGCGCAGGCCCGTCGGCGCTGGACCATCTTCGAACACATGCCCCAGATGCGCGTCGCACTTGGCGCAGCGCACTTCGGTGCGCACCATGCCGTAACTTGAGTCCTTGTGCTCGACCACGCCGCCGCCCTCGGCCGGCTTGGTGAAACTCGGCCAGCCCGTGCCCGAATTAAATTTCGTCTGCGAATCGAACAGCGGCGATCCGCAGCACACGCAGTGATACATCCCCGGCTCTTTCGTGTTCCAGTACTTCCCGGTAAACGCACACTCGGTGCCCGCCTCGCGGGTTACGTGATACTGCTCGTCACTCAGCTGCTTCTTCCACTCGGCTTCCGATTTCACAACCTTTTCCGCAGTCTTTTCCGTCATGAATCAGCTCCATTTCAACGATCTCTTTTGACAGTGATTAGATGCTGAGGCCTCCCAATAGTGACACAGTCCTGCGTCCCCTGGGGGGCTTGCCTCGCGTTTCGGGTTTATGGTATAAACCGGTTCACGAAGGAGATCTCGTTGCCTTTCCCGGTAACCATAGGGCAACAAACGGATAGCCCGGCCAACCTCCAAGTTGACCGCGAGCGGCTTGTGTATGTAACTAGGCTCTTGGGCTCTCCGCCAGGGCTGAACACGGCGCTCCTTGGAACGCTCCTTTTCTTCATGGATGTTATTAACTTGGGTTGGCCGAGCGGATGGTGGACCCTATTGGAAGCGCTGGCCTGGCTAGGATTTTTGAGGATCTACATACCCGCATACCAGCGCTGGATCCCCGAGTACTATCAGCAGCGGTTTGGGTCCGTTCAGGGAGCACGAAAGCCGTGGTCCAAGTGGTACGCCCTTTTCTTCTTGGCCTTTCGTTTTCGCCTTCCCTGTGCTGCTTTTCATCGGTCAGCCCATCGCGCATTTCCTGGATCCGATCGCTTCCACCGTCTTAGGCCGCTTACACATGATGATCTTTGATCCTGCCCGCCAAATCAATCTGTGGCCTTCGGTTTTCTGGGTGCTGTTGCTCTGCGCTAGCTTGCGGTGGAACATGACCAGTATTGAACGTCAAAGGTTGTACTTCGTGCTCGTGGGAACGATCGGTTTCACTTCCGTCGTCTCTTACGCAATATGGCATCCGGATGCAAAGCAATTCGCACTATGGAAGATACTGAACGCAGGCGGGTTCGGCCTTAGCCTCATAGCCCTGGGTTTGTACGATTACATCGTCTTAGTCCGCGCGCTGCCGAAAAAGGTTTCGGAGGGCTGATGAATGATCAGCACAGCATAGTTCCTTCACCCAATCGGCTAATACACGAGCCGGCGCGGCTGGCAATCTTGACTGTGCTCTCGTCCTGCGCGTCTGCGGACTTCGTATTTCTGCAAAAGATAACGCGTTTAAGCAAAGGGAATCTGTCCGTCCAACTCACGAATCTGGAACAGGCGGGGCTGGTCATCGTGCGCAAGGAGATTGTCGACAAGAAAACGCGCACAACCGTTAGCTTATCGAAGCGCGGAATCTCTGAACTTGCAGACTACTGGAAAACGATGGACCAAATTCGCGCTCACATGGCTCAAGAGAAGAAACAACGCACTCCGGGGCGAATTGCGACGCGCCCGGGGTTATCGCCGGAACCAGCGACCTAAGCTTCACTTCCCCACCACTTCCCCCACCTTCCGATACTTCCCCCGAAAAAACAGCAGCGGGTCGCCTTCCCGCACCACCACGTCCTCAACTTCAGCAATGAAGATGGTATGGTCCCCGGCCACCTCTGCTGAGTGCAGCCGGCACTCGAGGTACGCCAGCGATCCATGCAGCACCGGAGTACCATGCTTCGTGCGATCAAAGCGCGCCCCGGCTTCGGTCTCGGCGTGCTCGTGGTCGCGCTCGGGACGCGCGTAGTATTCCGAGATCGCCCGTTGCTCTTCGCCGAGTACGTTGATGCCGAAACGTTTCTTGGCCTGCAGATGCGCGTGCGTGCTCGCTCTGCGATCGACGCAAACCAGCAGCAGGGGCGGATCGAGCGACACGGAGGCGAACGCGTTGGCCGTCATGCCGTGAACCTCGCCCTCCAGGTCGACGGTAATGATCGTGACCCCCGTGGCGAAGCACCCCATCGCTTTGCGAAATTCTGCAGAGCTGAAGCTGCGGGAGTCGTACTGGCCTTTGGCTGTCATACTTTGAGAGCTTTCTGAATTCCGCGATTTGAACTATTGCGTCTTCGCAGGCACGAGTTCATTCACCACCTTGCCGCCGGCATCCAGAAAGGACAGTCGCGGCGTGCCGTCGGCCGCCACTTCCATCGAGATTCGCTTCCTGCCTTTTGCATCCATCAGTTGGATCACCGCGGTTCCGTCCTCTTCGCGACCCACCCAGATGCGGCGGTTGTTCACACCCGCGGAAGCGCTGTCGTTCACAGTGATTCCCGCAAATCGATTCTCTTTATCGTCGACGCCAGCCAACTGCACCACCTGGTTCGCTTCATACTGATCGAACGACAAACTTCCTCCGGAATCCACGACCTCGCCTTGAGCGTTGCGATGCCCGCCAAAAATCAGCCCTCCGTTTTCGGAGCCCTCGTCATTGTAGAAAAGCATGCCCGCTTGCGGGCGGTCGGACGGCGGCTGCTCTTTGCCGCGCACGATGACGCCGGGCAGCTTGGCGTGGTCAGAAATCACCATGCGCAAAGTTCCATCGGGTTCGACAATGTTAATTCGGTGGACCGTGATCTCATCGAGGGTATTATTCTTCTTCGTCATCGTCGCAGCATTCGAAAGCACAACGCCGACGACACAAGTCAACACGACAGCATAAAACAGAAGAACCCGTTGTCCGATTCCGGCCATCGATCCCTCCTTACGAAATCGTCCTATGTGATAACGGCCACGACCGTGCGGGGCCCAGCAACCGCCTACATTACCACGCCCGGCCGTTGTATCATTCGATTCACGTGGCCGTCACGTCAATCACGCCCGCTTCGGAAAGCCGCTTGGCTTGCGCCACGGCGCTGGCCGATTTGCGTCCGGGCTCGCCCATCTCGCGCGAAGCCGCAGTCCACCTGATTGGCTGCCCTGACGACGATCTGCCCGAACTCCTGGCCGCCGCCCGCGCCGCCAAAGAGCTCTTCAAGCCCGGCGTCATCACCTATTCGCGCAAAGTGTTTCTGCCGCTGACCAACCTCTGCCGCGACTACTGCGGATACTGCACTTTCCGCCGCGATCCCGGCGAACCGGGCGCGCACACCATGACTCCGGACGAAGTGCTGGCGGTCGCCCGCGCCGGCGAAAAACTGGGATGCACCGAAGCCCTCTTCAGTTTAGGCGACAAGCCCGAATTGCTCTTCCCCGAGATGCGCGAGACGCTGCGCCACCTGGGCTACAAGTCCACGCTGCATTATCTCGAAGCCATGTGCGAACTGGTGCTGCGTGAAACCAGCCTGCTGCCGCACCCGAATCCCGGGCTGCTGAGCGCGGAATGGATCGCGCGGCTGGCCGCCGTCTCGCCCAGCATAGGCCTGATGCTCGAAACCACGAACGCCGCGCTGCTGGCCCCCGGCGCGGCGCACGACAACGCTCCCGACAAGCTTCCGGCCAAGCGCCTGCGCACCATCGAAGACGCGGGCAAACAGAATGTTCCGTTCACGACCGGCGTGCTGATCGGCATCGGCGAAACGCTCGAAGACCGCGTCGACACGCTGCTCGCCATTCGCGATCTGCACGAGCGCTACGGACACATTCAGGAAGTGATCGTGCAGAACTTCCGCGTCAAGCCGGCGATTCCCATGGCCGCAGTGGCCCGAACCCACTCGCGGCGAAATGCTGCGCGCCGTGGCGGTAGCTCGCTTGTTACTCCCGAACGTCAATATTCAGGCTCCGCCCAACCTCTCCGCGCCTTACTATGATGATTTAGTGGATGCCGGCATCAACGATTGGGGAGGAATTTCGCCGCTGACCCCCGACTTTATCAATCCGGAAAAGCCTTGGCCGCACCTCGAGCAACTGCGCCTGCGCACCGAGGCCAAGGGATTTTCGTTGCGCCAGCGTCTGCCGGTATATCCGGAATTTCTTTCGGCAGTGACGCGCGAAGCCCGGTCTGCTGTCAGAAAAATTGCGCGGCGCAGCCGGTCTGCGAGATCGATTGATTGGTTTAGCACAGGACGAGGACGGCGGCATGATCTGCGTGCTCAGCGGCGGCACCGGCGGTGCGAAGTTTGTCGATGGCCTGCGGCAGGTCATGCCCGCCGAAGACATCACGCTGGTCGTCAATACGGGCGATGACCTGCTCTGGTGGGGGCTCTACGTTTCGCCCGACATCGACTCGATCACCTATGTGCTTTCCGGCATGCTCAGCCGTGAGCGCGGATGGGGCGTGAAGGGCGACACGTTCCTCTGCCTGCAGGCCATGGGACAACTCGGCGAGCCGACGTGGTTCCATACCGGCGATCGCGACCTGGCCATGCACCTGCTGCGCTCGCGTCTGCTGGCCGAGGGTAAGACGCTGTCTGACGCGACGACGGCGATTTCTGAAAAGCTAGGCGTGAAGGCGCGCATTCTCCCCATGAGCGACTCGCGCGTGGAAACCCGCGTGGAAACGCCGGCGGGCGAGTTGAGCTTTGAAGAGTATTTCGTGCAGCGCTGGTATCAGGATCCGGTAAACTCCGTGCGATTTGCGGGAGCTTCCGACGCGGAGCCCGCGCCCGGCGTCATCGAAGCCATCAGCTCGGCCGACGCTGTTCTAATCGCTCCGAGCAATCCCATCACCAGCATTGGCCCGATCCTTTCTGTGCCCGGCGTCCGGGAAGCTCTGATCAGCGCACGGGGAAAAATTGCCGCGATCAGCCCCATCGTGGGCAATGCTCCAGTCGCGGGCCCGGCGGGAATTCTGATGGCCGCGCAAGGACTGCCGTGTTCGATCGCCGGCGTTGCCCAGGCCTACGAAGATTTTCTCGACATCCTGATCTGCGACACGCGCGACGCCCGCGCCGCCGAGACGCTTCGCAGAAACGGCCTGCGCGTGCAGTGTACGCAAACCATCATGCGGAGCCCGGAAGACAAAGCCGCGCTGGCACGCGAAGTGCTCTCGTTCGTTTCTCCAGTGCCGCTCTCTGAGAGCGAGCCTCAGGCGCAGGGAAACGCGTTTCGACGTTTGGACCCGCAGCCGTGATCGTTACCCCGGTGATTCTGGTTCCGGTGAAGAACACGTCTTCGGCGAAACAGCGGCTGGCCGTCGTTAGCAATACGTGGC
>CAWDBW010000047.1:0-65818 GCA_963800405.1 uncultured Acidobacteriota bacterium | reverse complement strand
CGACCGCGATGGCGTTCGGACAGAGCGGCGAAAACAGCCGCATCGCTCCCGAACTCTCCGGCTTCCTCGCCAAAGCCCAGCAGGGATCTGCGCACAACCAGACCGTCAGAGTCATCGTGCAGTACCGGCAGGTGCCGACGGCGGCGCACTATGCCATGATGCAAGACCGGGGCGGAATCCTGAAGGCGAAGTTGCACCTGATTAAGAGTGCCGCATTCACCATTCCGGTCAGCGCTCTGGCCTCTCTGGCCAATGACCCGGAAGTCGCCCAGGTGAGTATCGATCACCCGGTCAAGGGATTGGACGACTACACCAATGCCGCCATGAACGTCGGCTCCGTCTCGAACGCCGGCTACGACGGCACCGGAATTGGCGTCGCCGTCATCGACAGCGGCATCAACGACCGCCATCCTGATCTCTGGAACTCGAATCAATCAGCTACACGCGTCGCTTATCACCAGGATTTCACCGGAACCACCGTCTACAACTCTTCCGGCAGGCAGGTCTATGACCTGTATGGCCACGGCACGCACGTTGCCGGCATCATCGGCGGAAACGGCTACCTCTCGAACGGCAACTATGCCGGCGTCGCCCCGAACGTGACCCTGGTTGATCTTCGCGTCCTCGACGTGAATGGCAACGGCAGCGACAGCAACGTGATTGCCGCCATTCAGGAAGCCATCTCGCTCAAGTCTACCTACAATATTCGGGTCATCAACCTCTCGCTGGGTCGCGGGATCTCCGTCAGCTATACCCAGGATCCTCTCTGCCAGGCGGTCGAGTCGGCGTGGAAGGCCGGCATTGTGGTCGTGGCAGCCGCAGGCAACTACGGCCGCATCAGTGTCAACGGCAGCAATGGCTACGGAACCGTGGCCGCTCCGGGCAACGATCCGTTTGTCTTGACCGTGGGCGCCATGAAGTCGATGAATACTTTCCCCCGCACCGACGACCTGATCGCCAGCTACAGCTCGAAAGGGCCGACCACCTATGACCACGTGGTGAAGCCCGACGTTGTCGCTCCCGGCAACCTGGTGGTCTCTCTGGTCGATATGGGCAGCACGCTGGACACTGAATATCCCGGCAACGAGGTTGCGGGCAACCGTAGCAGCCACGACTATTTCACGCTGAGCGGCACCAGCATGGCTACCCCGGCAGTCGCCGGCGGCGTCGCCTTACTGCTGCAACAGCATCCGTCGCTGACGCCGGACCAGGTCAAGGCACGTCTGATGAAGACGGCCTACAAGACCTTCCCGACCTCCTCAACGGCCACCGATCCAACTACCGGACAAACCTACACTTCCTACTATGACCTTTTCACCGTGGGCGCGGGCTATGTCGATCTGAACGCGGCCATGAACAATACCGACCTGGCGCCGTCCACCCTGGGTGCTGCACTCTCACCCACCGCGGTCTATAACGCTTCGAACGGTACGGTCACCCTCTCCAACGGAAACTCTGCCGTCGCTTCGGGAGTAGCAGGCGCGTCGGTGGTCTGGGGCTCGTCCGTGGTCTGGGGTTCGTCGGTCGTTTGGGGCTCATCTGTGGTGTGGGGCGCGAACGTTTCGGGCAGCTCCGTGGTTTGGGGCAGTTCCGTGGTATGGGGTTCCAGCACTGCAACCGGCTTTAGCGTGGTCTGGGGTTCGACGACGACTGTCGCCGACAGCGTAGTGTGGGGCGCCGCGGTCAGCAGTACCGACGCCGCATCCGCCGCCTTCGTAGGTGAACAATAATCAGCCGTGTGACTGAACAGTGAAAGGAGACTGACAGTGAACCACTCACGGCGGATCAACACGTTCATCGGCGCCATGCTGCTGGCCTCGGCCATCACGGCGGGATACGCGATCTTCGTCAGCCACGCGCTGCACGCTTATCTCGCTGTCGCGGTACTGGCCCTGGCCACGGCAACCTCGCGGATGAGAGTTAAGTTGCCGGGCATCAACGGCAACATGTCGGTTAATTTGCCCTTCCTGCTCACGGCGGTGGTGAATCTGAGCGCCGTCGAGGCCGTGGTCATCACCAGCGTTTCCACCGTGATGCAATGCTGGCCGCGCCAGAACGCGAAATTCAACCGGCAGCAAATGACCTTCAACGTCAGCATGATGGCGTTTGCCAGCTGCCTGGCCAGCCTCGTGCTTCATGCCGACCGGTCTGGCATCGAGTGGAATTCCACCTTCGGTCTGACGCTCGCGACCGCCACCTTGTTCCTGGGCCAGACTGCTCCCGTCGCCGCCATCGTGGCCGTTAGTGAGGGCAAGGCAACGGGCTCGATCTGGTGGAGCCTGGCCCATCTCTCGTTCCCCTACTACGTACTCAGCGCCGGAGTGACCTCGATGGTTCATACCGCCAGTTCGCACCTGGGCTGGGGATTGGCACTCGCCGTCTTCCCCGTCATGTACGGCATCCATCGTTCCTACAAGCTGTACTTTGGACAGATCGGGGAAGCTCTCATGAACCCGCTGCCGCAGCAATCCGTCAAAGCAGCAACCGCGGGGACGTAAGCTCTCCGACGCGAGCTGAATGAACGAGTTGAATTAAGAACGAGTTGAATTAAAGAAAGGGGGTGGTAGCGCGGGCTCCGGCCCGCATGCCCCCCTTTTTCTGCTCACCAGCTGAAGCGTCCATCGGACCTGATCCAAGCGCCCCGAAGAGGACAGAAGACCCACCCAGAAGGCCCGTTTACAGTTCTCAAACTGCAACAATCGCCCCTCCGCGAAGGTCCGCTCGACGATAGGCTGGGCGTACAATAGTGCCGTCTTCGAGGTCACGAAGGAAATTTCCATTCCGTAGGAGGTTCCGATGTTTCGTGTGAAGATTCGTGGGAAGATTCGTGGGAAGACTCGTGGGAAGAACAGTGCGCGCTTCTGCTTCATCGTCGTGGCCGCCACGCTGTCCGTTCTGTGTAGTGGATGTGGAAACTCCAGCAGCAACGGCCTGTCGCAGGCCCAGGCCCAGGCCATCACACAACAGGTCTCGGTCGCTCTCGATCAAGCGCTGACCAGCGCCATCGGCTCGAATGCGCTCGCGGAAAAAGGAGGACGCCCCAGTCTCGCCACCGCGGTAAGTAATCTGCACCCGGACTCGTCGTCTCCCTGCACCACGACCGCGGCCGGAGAGAACTGCGATTGGCTGATCTCCGACAGCGTCGCCTGCTCTGGAAGTGGGACGATTTCGGTCGCAGGCAACGTCGACGAGACCTTGAACTCGGGTGGCGGAGGGTCCCTCCAAACTCAACTCACCATCACTCCAAGCAGTTGTTCCGTTTCCAATCTCGTGATTAACGGCGACCCCAGCATCACAGTCGACACTCAAATTAACTTCACCGGATCCGCCCCGTCGTTTCCCATCACCTTCACCGAAACAGGCGGCATCTCGTACGGCCCAAAGCCCTCCGGAAGCTGTCAGATCAACGTGACCAGCACCATCAACTCGGCCACCAGCTGTACCGTGAGTGGAACCGTGTGCGGTCAATCGGTCAGCGGAAGTTGTTAGCGCTTGACTTGCGAAAAATCCCGGGCAGCGTGGCTCCCTGAGGTCACAGTTATCTCGGCCCCCGGTGATTCCTAAACCGTGAGAGTGCAATGGGGCCGGCTTGCAGCGGACTCTAGGAGGTTTTGAGACTTCATTTTGAGATGTCAATACGATGTCAATACGTTGTGGGCATCTGCCGGGCATCCGTCATGCTCCTCGGAGGTATCGGCTTCTTTACGAGCAGTACGGCAACTCTGTGCTCAGCCCAAGTGACTCAGTTTCCTCCTATTCGGAGCGAAGCGCGGGAAGTGGTACTTCCGGTATCTGTAGTGCAGGAGGGAAAAGACCCTAGGGGGCTTCTGCTGGGACCGGATGGAGAGCACCTGCACGTTTGGATTCACCACACGCAGGAAGTAACTGGACTATCCGCAAAATCGTTGGCTGTTTTCGAAGACGGCGTGGAACAGAGGATTCAGCATTTCAGCGTTGAGCCACGAGGTTTTTGGGGGGTTAGGGACAACATCGGAGAACACGCAGAAGCCTCGTGGACTCCGTCTGGAATTTGGAGTTCACTGGATGCAGGGCAGATACCAGGGCGCAGCTGGTGTTGGAGATTATTCCACACTTATCTCATCACCTATGTTCCTCCGCAATCCCCGGCGGGTAGCTGCCATAGAATCGAACTGAAAGTTGCGAAGAAACACTCTAGAATTTTTGCCCCGGACCAATACTGCAACAAGAAGGACCCACTCTCAGACCCACTCAACGGAACGCCTGTCGGCAATAAGCTATTGGAATATGCAAGTTCGGGAGAGGCCAACAGTATACCTTTGGTGGCGCAGCTCAATGCCTTTTCAGGAAACTTCGGCCGCGCTCGCGTCAATGTCTCCGCCGAGATTCCACCGAACCTTTTGAAGCACGAATGGAAAGGGACCGAGTTTCTCATCTCCGTTGCGTTGCTTGGCCTGGTCTATGACAGGAACCACGTGCTCATTGCGCGTTTCAGCGATACGTTATGTCCGCCCCCGGAGTGCGACGACTGGTACGATGGACCCATTCCACCGAGCAATGTTTCGGTTCCGGCAGTCACAAATGCTCTGAAGTGTATAGAACAATCATATATATCGAGATCTTATCGAACGCAACTTGAGTTAGAGGCAGGCGACTATCAACTCGAACTTCTAATTACAGACGGCGAGAAATTCGGACGAGCAGAAGCTTCGGTTAGCGTGGATGATTTCAGAAAAAGCGAGCTGGCAATCAGCGGGATTGCGCTCGGCAAACGATACCACACGCCATCGGCTGCTGAAAGAGGTCCGACGCGCGCTCCCCAGTATGTGCCACTGATCTTCGACGGCCAGGAATTCACGCCCGCAGGTGATACCCGTTTCAAAAGTGGCGAGCCCTTAATGGCGTATCTGGAAATCTACAACAACTCCCGAACCGAAACAGCCTCTCCTCCCAAGATTCAGCTGGAAATGAAAGTCTCGGACTCAAGAACTGGAGAACTCAAGGTAGATACCGGACTGCGCCCCGTGGAATCGGCAACGTCATCGGCAAATTCGGCGAGCCCGACAGTTTGGACTCTCGCTGTCGAGAAGCTCCCTCCGGGCACCTATCGCCTCGAAGCCCAAGCCATCGATTCGGCAGGACACAAGACGGAGTGGCGTGCTGCACAGTTCAATGTCGAGTAGCAGTTAGTGGGTGAACGTAACGAAGAGGCGCCTGTGGGCCTTAACTCGCTTTTCAGCAGAGTAGAGGAACCAGCCTACTGCTGATTTTGAGCGGCGCTCTTGGCCAAGGCAGGCAACAACATTTCGAACTCTTCCAGCGGCACCGGACCGCTCACCAGGAATCCCTGGAACGAATGGCAGCCCAGACTCGCCAAGAAGTCCCGCTGCCCTTCGGTTTCCACGCCCTCGGCGATCACCGATAGCCCCATGGCCTTGCTCAACGAAATAATGCTCTGGGCAATGGCGGCGCTACTCGGGTCGACCTGAATCTCGCGCACAAATTCCTGGTCGATTTTCAACTGGTCGAGCGGCAACCGCCGCAGGTAAGCCAGCGAGGAATATCCCATGCCAAAATCGTCCAGCGCGAATCGCAAACCGTGCGACTTGAGTATGGTCATTTTGGCGACCACGTCTTCCAGATCGTCCACGAACATACTCTCGGTGAGTTCCAGTTTCAGTTTCCTGGGATCGGCTCCGGTGCGCTGCACGATTGCGAGGACTTTTTGTACGAAGTCGGGATTGAGCAACTGCCGCGCGCTGATATTCACCGCCACGGTCAGATGCGCGGTACTCTTCCGCTCCGCCCACATCGCGATCTGTTGGCAGGCCGTCTCTAAAACCCAGTCTCCCAAGGTCAGGATCAGCCCAGTTTGCTCGGCCAACGGAATGAACTCGTCGGGCGGCAAGTAACCGCGCCGGGGATGCTTCCAGCGCAGCAACGCCTCGGCGCCGGTCAAGCGGCCATCATCCACCTGCGCTTGATAGTACAGCCGGAAATCGCGCGTCTTGATCGCCTGGCGCAGGTCTTCCTCCATCGCCGCCCGGGCATTCACCGCCGCCTGCAAGGCGGGAGCAAAGAAATGCAGCGTATTGCGGCCCGCCGCCTTGGCCTGATACATCGCAATATCCGCCTGCTGCAATACTTCGTTGGTATTGTCCTGCGGGCTGCCAAATACCGTGATTCCGATGCTCGAACTGCTCCGGCACTCGCGCCCATCGAGCATGTAGGGCTCGTGAATGGTTGCCAGAATCTTTTCGGCAACGGTTTTGGCTTCGGCCGCCGCGTCCTCGGGAAGTTCGCTGAGGTCCTGCAGCAGCACCACAAACTCATCTCCGCCCAGGCGCGCCACCGTGTCGGTTTCGCGGATGCTGGCCACAATTCGTCGAGCGACTTCCTGCAACAGCAGGTCGCCAATGTGATGTCCCAGCGTGTCATTCAATGTTTTGAAATCATCCAGATCGACGAACAGCAGCGCTCGCTTGCGCTTGCTCCGGACGCTGGCCGCCAAGGTTTGCCGCAGGCGGTCCAACAGCAGCCGGCGGTTGGGCAGACCGGTCAACGGGTCATAGAACGCCAGATTCGTGATCTCGTCATGCGCCGCTTTCAGTTGCTGCAGTTCGCGCTCGCGTCTGCGCCCGCTGCGCACGCGCAACCGCACCACCGCTCCCGCCACCAGCAACGGCGCCAGCCCGCTTAGGCCGAAAAACCACCACGACGCATACCACGGCGTAAGAATCTCGAACCCGAACTCCGCTTTCCGTTCACTCCAGGCCCCATCCTCGCCCTGGGCTTCTACCTCCAGTTGATAGGCCCCGGGCGCCAGTTCGGCAAACTGCAGTTCTCGCTGCGTGGTTTCCGTCCAGCCCGAATTCGCGCCCTTCAGTTGGTAGCGAAACAGAATCCGATTGTCGTTGGAAATATTCAGCGCTGAGTAGCGCGCGATGAGAGAGTTGGCATGCCCACTGAGCGATGGATTGCTTTGCCGGGAAACATCCCTGCCTCCCATCACCAGCTTGGTGAATACCACCTCGATGGGCGTTTCCGGCGAAGCGTGCGCCCGCGGTTTGAATTGCGAAAGGCCTCCGCTGGTTCCGATCCAGACCGTCCCGTCCGGTTCTTCCGCGAACCCGTTCAAGTCGCAATCGTTCCACGCCAGGCCGTCGCTGGTGTCGAAGTGGCTCCAGCGCGAACCGTTCCACATGTCTACGCCTCGCTCGGTGCCCGCCCACAAGCGCCCAGATCCATCAAACTCCAGAAAATAAACCAGTCCATCGGAGCCCGGCCTCTGAACGCCCTTCTCGACTGCCAAACCGCTGGCCTGCAGGTGGACCCGGTCAATCCCGCCTCCGAAACGATACCCGACCCAGATCTCTCCGTTCGCGGCCGCGCCCAGCGCCAGCACTTCCTGATTACTTAAGCCGTTGTCGCGCGTGAAATTCGCCCAGCGCCCGTTGGCATACACAAAGAGCCCGTCGGCGCCGCCCACCCAGATGCTGCCATCGCTGCCCTCTGCCACGGCCCAAATTTGGTTTGACGGCACTTCGGTGACGCGCGAAAACTTTTGATACGGGGCCGCAGCCACAAACAGCCCGCCTTCCGTCGCAGCCCACAGCCTGTGCTGATGATCGAAGCGCAACGTATACGGTGATCGCCCCGCGAGACCCTGGGCCTCACCGAACCACGTCAACGTGCCAGTTGGCGGGTGCAGACGAACCGCGCCATGCGCTTCCGTCCCAATCCACAAATCCCCGTCCGGCCCCAATCGAACACCGTGCACCGGGAACCCATCCAGTCCGGCAACCCTCTTCCACTGGATGCCGGATGCTCCGCGTTCCCCGCGCAGCAACCCTCCCTCGGTGCCCACCCAAAGGGTTCCGGCCCCCTGCGGCTGGATCTCATACACAATATCGCTGGCCAGGCCGCTGGCGGTCGAATAACTTTTCCACTCGTGATAGCCGCGCCACTGCGCCAATCCCCGGCCCGCCAACCCGATCCACAAAGAGTGTTGCCGGTCCTCGAAAACCGCATACACCGCCCCGCGCAGACCGACAGACCGGTCAATCTTTTTCCAGCCTTGCCCTTCCCGGATCAGCAACCCATCGGGCGACGGCAGCAGAATCCTTCCGTCGGCGTCGACGCCGGGAATCCCGGTCACGATTGGACTCAGCTCTGGCGGCTTTTGGAAACTGGTTTGACCCGCAAACCGCACAAATACTCCCGCGTTCTTCGCCCGCACCCAAAGGTTGCCCTCGCGATCTTTGCGGATCACCATCAACGCGTATCGGGGAAGTCCGCTTTCTCTTCCGAAGACTTGGGTCCCACTGGAATCCATGCGGCACAGTTCCTGTCCACATCCGTACCACACCACATCGCCATCCACCAGAACCGCTTCCACGCCCGGCCCCGAGGTTCCCGGCGCTTGCGGTAACTGGTGCATTTCAATGCCATCGTGCCCGGCTTCGGAATGGAGTTCCATCAGACCGGAGTCGGTGCCGACCAAAGTGTGCCCCTTCCCATCCGACTGGATGCCCTGGGCCCAGCTGACGGTCTTGAAGGGGCCTGGAAGTTTCTCGAAGTTGTTGCCCCGCAGGCGGTACAGTCCAAAGGCTCCGCCGGCCAGTAGAGAGCCATCGGGTGCCACGCCAAATGCCGCCACCGAAGAGGTCGGAATCCCTTGCGCCGATCCAAAAGATTCGAAACGATCTCCGTCGTACCGGAAGATGCCGTTTTCCGTGCTCACCCAAATGAAGCCGCCGCGGTCCTGGTAGACTTGCCGCACCGCCAGGTTGTTCAGCCCTTCGGCGGTTCCGTAGGTCCGAAACCCGTATTCCTGGGCACAGACGGACCCTGACGCCAGCAGCAGGAGGGCTAGCGCGCGCGCGATTTTCAGACACTCCACCCCCGGATGATATCGTCTATCTCTTTCAATCTGTTCGGTTAATTCGGATTCGGCGGAACGGAAGTAACCCATCTACTCGCCTTGCCAGGTTACCCTCTGCTAGCCCCATCCCCTCTCTGACGCCCGGCGGAAAGTCCCCTGTGGTTCCCGCGTTGCCCCTCGGGAAGCCGAAGCGGCGCCATGCCCCGAACCCTCGGCCACCAAATCTTGGGCCTCGACCGCAATAACATGTAGTCGTTTATGTTCAGCAACTTAGCTGGCCATCTTTTAACAAGTAAATCAGCGTGATTTGCGCTATTATCATGGCCGCGATTCTTTGCAACTCTTTGCCTCCCCCCACCTGCACGAGATCTATTTGTCGTGCTATTTAGAAAAACAGGACTGGTGTATACTCGCCCAGTTTTCTGAGCTGGAAGGCGGCGTCCGCCGCAACCGGCGCGGCTTTCGCGGAAACTTAAGGTCTCAAGTTGGGGGAGAAAATGTCAGCAAGAAATAGAAATGAAGATAGGAAGAATTGCCGCATCGGCAACCCGGCGGGGCTCGCCGTCGCCATCATCACTTTCATGGCCGTCAGCGCTTTCGTGGCCGCCGCTCAAACCGCCATCACGACCTATCACTATGACAACAATCGCACGGGATGGAATCAGACCGAGACCGTGCTGACTCCCGCCAACGTAGGGAAGGCGACCTTCGGCCTCCTGCAGAACGTGACCCTCGATGATCAGGTCGACGCGCAACCCCTGGTCGTGCCCGGGGTGATGATCACCGCCGGAAGCTATCAAGGCAAACACGATGTGGTCTACGTCGCAACCGAAAACAATTCCGTTTATGCCATCGACATTCACACCGGGACGGTGCTGTTGAGCCCAAATTTCGGCACACCCGTTTCGTACCCCTTAGGGTGCAACAATAACGGGCCGAACGTGGGCATCAACTCGACCCCGGTGATCGACCTTTCCAGCAATACGCTGTACGTCATGATCTACACCCAGGACGCTTCCGGACCCGCCTATCGTCTGCACGCCCTCGCTCTGGGAAGCTTGACCGACACCGTGACTCCGCAGCTGGTGACCGCTTCGCATACCTTGGCGGATGGATCGACCTTCAAGTTTAACGCGAAGTATCAGCGGCAGCGCCCGGGGTTGTTGCTGGCCAATGGCAGCATCTATGCAGGATTTGGCAGCTTCTGCGATTTCAATGCGAATCTTTCCCGCGGGTGGCTGCTGGGCTGGACCGCCGGGTCGCTGGCGCCGTTTCCCGCCAACAATCTCAACGACCTGCAGGCCTCGAGCCCGGACAGCTTCTTTTTGTCATCCATCTGGATGTCGGGCTACGCACCCGCCGCCGACGATTCCGGCAACGTCCTGTTCGTAACCGGCAACTCCGATCCCTCGGGCACGACCTACGACGGCGTCACCAACATTCAGGAAAGTGTGGTCAAGGTTCCATCCACGCTGGGCACCGTCTCCGATCTGTTCACTCCAATGAACCAATCGTCCTTGGATGAGGGAGACACTGACTTCGGGTCGGGAGGAGTGCTCGTGCTGCCGGATCAGTCCGGATCGACACCCCACCTTGCCGTAGCCGCAGGCAAGGACGGAAATATGTACCTGATGAACGACGACAGCCTCGGCGGTTACTCCACCACGAGGAACAATGTACTGGGCACTTACTCGATCGGTGGTTGCTGGTGCGGTGAGTCATATTTCGTCGATTCCGACGGCATTGGACGTGTCGTCAGCAGCGGCAACTCCTCCGTCGAAGTCTGGAAAATCGCCACTTCGCCCACGGTACAGTTGACCAATACGACCAGCGGTTCGATCGCAGGCAGCATCCAGGATCCCGGTTTCTTTACCTCGATTTCCTCCAACGGCACTTCCAATCCGATCATCTGGGCCCTGTCGCGCCCTACGACCAGCAATAACGGGGCACCCATCTCTCTGTACGCCTTTAATCCGGACTCGACCGGCGAAACCATGACGACCTTGTTCTCATCCACCGCCGGCAATTGGCCAAACACCGGCGGCAACGCGAATCTGGTTCCCGTGGTAGCCAACGGCCTGGTCTTCGTGGCCAGCAACCAGCAATTGCAAATCTTTGGATTGACCGGAACCCCCGTCGGCACCACCACCGCGCTCACTTCCTCGGTGAATCCGTCAGTACAAGGCAAGCTGGTCACTTTCACCGCAACCGTTACACCGCAGTCCGGCAGCGGGACGCCGACCGGCACCGTAACCCTTCAAAACGGTGCGACCGTGCTGGGCAAGAAACCGCTCAGCGGCGGCACCGCGACCTTCGGAATCCAGGCCCTGCCTCCGGGCTCCGACAGCATCACCGCGGTCTATGGCGGCAGCTCAGCCTTCACCGGCAGCGCGTCGCCGGCGCTCAATCAATTCGTGCAGGCGGCGACCACCACCGTGGTCACCTCTTCGTTACCCACGCAATCCAGTTATGGCCAGCCCGTGATTTTCTCGGCGACCGTCAGCTCCAGCGTCGGCGCCCCCCCCAATGGCGAGACCGTCACCTTCGAGCAAGGCACAAAAATACTGGGAACCGGAACGCTGAGCTCGGGAGTTGCCACCTTCTCTGACTCGACGCTGCCCAAAGGCACGCAGGCGGTCAAAGCGGTTTATTCCGGCGACGCCAACTTCACCGCCAGCACTTCGAAAACATTCAATCAACTCGTCGTTCCCGGCTCCACCACAACCACGCTGATTTCGTCGCAGAGTTCCTCAGCCTACGAACAATCCGTTACTTTCACGGCAACCGTGGCCCCAGAATATATCGGCACTCCTGCCGGCTCGGTCGCGTTTTTCAACGGCGCGACCAAGCTGGGTACGGTTACGCTCAGCAGCGGCGTAGCCGCCTACACCACCACCAAATTAGCCGTAGGCACGGCGACGATCACGGCCCAGTATCTCGGCTCCGGTGCGTTCCTCGGCAGCACGTCCGCCCCGCTGAGCCAGTTCATAAACCAGGCCGGCACCACCCTCACGCTAGTTTCGTCGCTGAACCCGTCGAACCAGGGGAACTCTGTAACCTTCACCGCAACCGTCGTCGGCGAGTTTGGCGGCACGCCGACCGGATCGGTCACATTCACCAGCGGAGCCACGACTCTGGGGACCGCAAACCTCGGCGCTGGCGTGGCAAAACTCACGACCTCGACTCTGCCTGCGGGCACGGACACGATCACCGCAACCTACAACGGCAACACAGATTTCACGGCGAGTTCAGTCGAACTCACGCAAACGGTAAATTAGCGGCGGTAGGGTTAGCGTTGAGAGGGTCCACCTGCGCCGCGGAGGCCACGCCATTGCGTGGCCTCCGCCTAACCTCGCGCGGTCTGTGATTTGACGCACAGCAAATTCTGCCCATCCCCGTCCCCTGCGAAACGCTTGGGCGCCCTGCAAAATGCAGTGGTTCCCACCTCCAGCCTCTTCAGCTCTGTTTCTGCAAGTCTCTCTCCTGCAATGAATTACGACATCACTCTAATTTGCCCTCGACGTGCATGAACTAAAGATGCAAGCGGGCGGGAACCGGCCGCCACACCGGCTGCAACGGCGAGATGGGACCCCGCGAGGAGGATCTATGTCAATTCTGTTTGCCTTGCTGATGTTTCTTTTGGTCATCAGCATCCGATATCTCATTGAGCCCAAAGATCAACCCGCGGTGTTCGAACCCGTCACAGTGGCTCGCCCGCAACCTCCGCTGGTCAAGCGCGAGTATGGCTTCGAAATCCCGCAGGATTACTGCTTTCATCTCGGCCACATGTGGGTCATGAAACAAAGCGCCGACGAGGCCCGGGTGGGCGTCGATCAGTTCGTCACCAATCTGATGGGCAAGATCGATCACATTGAAATCCGCAAGCCCGACCGCTGGGTTCGTCAGGGACAGAAGCTCATCACCCTAACTGTCGATGGCACCACGATCGACCTGCTGTCTCCGGTGGAAGGCGTGGTCACGGCGGTCAACAACGACGCCCTGCGCGATCCCAGCCTGGTCACCAAAGATCCTTACAACAACGGCTGGATCGCGATCGTGAAATCTCCCGATCTCACCGTCAATCAGCGGAACCTGATTCAGGGCCCCATGGTCGCTCCCTGGATGCAAAATAATCTGTCGCATCTGAAAGCGCTGATCGCGCCCTCGCCGGCGCTGGCTCAGGATGGCGGCGTCCCCATCAATGGTTTGCTTCCGCGGCTTGCGCCTGAGTTGCGGCAGAAAGTAGTGCAAGAGTTCTTCCTGTCGTAATCGACTCGGGTCAAGAAAGGAGAAACAAATCATGGCAACCACTGCAGCCATCCTGGTCGACATCACCAAGTGCATCGGATGCCGGAGCTGCGAGCAAGCCTGCAAACAGCTCCACGGATTCCCCATGACGTCCGAACCCAAGCTTTCGCCTACCGCGCTCACGGTTATCGAAGAGCATAGCGATCGCTTCGTGCGGCGCATGTGTATGCACTGCCAGGACCCGGCCTGCGCTTCCGCCTGCCTGGTGGGCGCGCTCAAGAAAACTCCTGCCGGCCCGGTCACTTACGATGCTTCGAAATGCATTGGGTGCCGCTACTGTCTGGTGGCATGTCCCTTCAGCGTCCCGCGTTACGAGTGGACCAAACTCGTTCCCTTTGTGAAGAAATGCGATTTGTGCGCCGCGCGCATTGAAAAGGCCCAGCTTCCCGCCTGCGTCGAAGCTTGCCCCGTGCAAGCTTCCATCTACGGCAAGCGCGAAGACATCCTCGAAGAAGCGCAGCGCCGCATTCTCAACGATTCCAAATACGTGAAGCACATTTACGGCAGCGAGGAAGCCGGCGGAACTTCGGTCTTCTTCCTCTCCGATGTGCCATTCGAGAAGCTGGGCTTTGCCGCGCCGCCCAATCAGCCCATGCCGTTATTGACCGCGAGCGCATTGGGCGACGGGCCGACCGTGATCGTGGTCGGTGGCGCCCTGCTTTCCGGCCTGTACTGGATCACGCAACGCCGGGCCCTGGTGGCGCAAGCCGAAGCTCGCGAGAAATCTCTCAAGGAAAGGAACTGAGCCATGTCTGCCCTGGGAAAGACTACGACACGACTTCCAAAAATCACTCTCTGGCGCACCATCGTGGCGTTGATTTTCGCCGCCGGAGCCTACGCGCTCTATGCCCGCTTCGCGCTGGGCTTCCAGGCCTCGACCCACCTGACCGATCCCCAGCCGTGGGGACTCTGGGTGGGCCTAGGCACACTCTGCGGCGTAGGCCTGTCGGCCGGAGGCTTCGCCATCGCAGCCTCCGTCTACCTGTTGGGCTTTGAACGCTACCGCCCCATCCTGCGCACCTCGGTGCTCATCTCTTTCCTGGGATATAGCACCGTCTGTGTCGGCATGCTCTACGAACTTGGCCTGCCCTGGAGAATCTGGCATCCCATCGTCATGTGGAACCGGCACTCGGTTTTATTCGAAGTGTCGTGGTGCGTCATGCTCTATACCACGGTGCTGGCACTGGAATTCTCTCCCGCGCTGGTAGAAAAAATTCCGTGGCGCGGGGCGCGCGAACTCTACCTGCGCTGGCACCACAGCATCCTGATCGCGCTGGTACTGGTGGGCACGCTGCTCTCCTCCATGCACCAGTCGTTTCTCGGCGGACTGTATCTGATCACTAAGGGCCGCCTCGATCCGCTCTGGTACACACCGTACCTCACCACCCTGTTTTATCTTTCTGCCATCCCCGCCGGATTGGCGGTCACCATCATGGCCATTTTTCTCTGCGTGCGCTCGCTCAACGTTCGCATCGACATGAACATTCTGAGCGACGTCAGCCGCGTAATCGCTCCCCTGCTGGCCATTTACGGCATCCTCCGGGCAGTGGATCTGGTCAACCGCGATGCCACGCCATATCTGTGGATGTGGCGCGAGGAAACTGGCCTGTTCTGGCTTGAGATCGCGCTGCTGGTGGTTGCGCCTCTGGTGCTGCTCAACCTGGAGAAAGTCCGCAACAACCCGCAGAACTTGTATTGGACCTGCGCCCTGATCGTGATGGGTTTCATGACCAACCGCTTGAACGTGTCCATTACCGCCTTGCAGGGCAGTTCCGGCATCTACTACTCGCCCAAGTGGACCGAGTTCGCCGCCTCGCTGGCGACCATCACCGCGGCCGTCGTGGCCTTCCGCTACGCCGTGATCTACTTAAACATCTTGCCCAAGAACCCGACTCAGCAGCCACGGGCGATGGTCATGAGCGCTCCCGCCCACGCGTGAGCAATGCTCGCCGGGTGCCGCATTTCTCGCGCGTTTCTTGCGCGAGAAAGCTTGCCCTGAGCTTGCCGAAGGGTGGGGATTTTCTCGAACCCCTACTCCACCGTCATAGCCTTCAGCCGCCGCAGCAACGATGTAGGATGAATCCCCAGCACTCGAGCGGCCTGAGTCTTATTATTCCCCGTGGCCGCTAAGACTTGTTCGATGTAGTGATCTTCCATCTCCCGCAGACTCAGGAACTGGTCTCCCGTCGGAGAGATGTCAGCCTCGGAAAACGGTTGGCTGATTCTCTTCTCCCCCTGCCGGTCGCGAATCTCCTCGGGAAGATGGTTCACATCAATTTCCCCTTCCGGCGTCAGAATCATGGTCCGCTCAATCACATTCCGCAATTCGCGGATGTTGCCGGGCCACGAATACTGTTCTAACAATTCCGCGGCGCCCGGACTGTATCCGGTAAAATTCTTTCTCAGCTCCTTGTTGAGGGACTGCAGAATTTCAAGCGCCAGCGGCACAATATCCTCCCGGCGCTCGCGCAGCGGAGGAATGTAGAGCTGCACTACATTCATACGGTAGTACAGGTTTTCCCGGAATCGTCCCTGGCTGATGGCATTTTTCAGATTCTCATTCGTGGCCGCAATCAATCGGATATTCACCGTGATCGTGCTCGTGCCGCCCAGCCGCATGAAGGTGCCTTCCTCCAGCACCCGCAGCATCTTGGCCTGCACGCTGGCCGACATGTTGGCAATTTCGTCCATGAACACCGTGCCGCCGCTGGCCCGCTCCAGCAGTCCTTCCTTGCGCCGCCGCGCGTCGGTGAATGCCCCCGGCTCGTAGCCGAACAACTCGCTCTCCAGCAGTGCATCGGGCAGGGCCGCGCAATTCAGCTCCAGCAGTGGCATTGATGTTCGCGGACTGGCGTAGTGAATCGCTCTCGCCAGCACGCCTTTGCCCGTCCCGCTCTCGCCCAGAATCAGGATCGTAGTTCGATCTGCGTCGGCGGCCTTGCGCGCCATTTCCAGCATCTGGATGTGTACCGGATTGTGCGTGATGACTCGTCCGAAGTTGTAGCGCCCTCTTTCCGATTCCACCGAATCGCGCACCCGCACTCGCAACGCCAGCACCTCGGCCGCGCGGTGCAGCGTGGTCATCATGTCTTCCAGCTGGAACGGCTTGACCAGATAGTCAAACGCGCCCAGCTTCATGGCCTCGACGGCGCGCTCCACAAAGTGGTACGCGCTCATCATGATCACGATCGCGTTCGCGTTGGCTTGTTTGATCTGCCGCAGCACATCGACCCCTCCCATGCCGGGCAGCACCACGTCGAGCAGGATCAGATCCGGCGCCTGCTCCTGAAATACCTTCAGGCCGTCTTCGCCCGAGAGCGCCGTGAATACCTCAAATCCTTCCTGCCGCAAGCTGCGGGAAAGCGTCCGGAGCGTCAGCTCTTCGTCGTCGATGATGAGGGCGGAATAAGGCATGTTCAGGCCACAACTTCCGGATGCTCGTGCGTTTTGTGGGACTCCTCCTGCCGGATCGGCAGCGTGATCGTTACAGTCGTTCCCTGCTTCGGCACACTATCAATGCGAATCTCGCCTTTATTTCTCCGCACGTAGGTGGCGCTGATGCTGAGGCCCAGCCCCGTGCCTTTACCGCCCTTGGTGGTGAAGAAAGGTTCAAAAACATGCGGCAGAACTTCTGGCGGGATGCCGCAGCCAGTGTCGCTGACCCGTATTTCAATGCTGTCCGCGGACTCGACCTGGCTCGCGGAAATCGTGATGCGTCCGCCGTCCGGCGTCGCCTCCGCCGCGTTGATCAGCAGGTTCATCAGAACCTGTGAAAGCTGGTTGGAATCCACCAGAATGCGGGGCAAGTCGTCGGGAACCAGGTTCTCCGCCCGTTTCCCACGCAACGCCGGCTGCCCCTCGAGGAAGCCCAGCGCATCGCTCACCAGCCGGCGCAGGCTAAGGTTGCTCAACACCAGCGGCCCCGGCCGCGCGTAGTTCACCAGCCCGCGTAAGGTCGCGGCGATGCGCTCGGTCCCGGCAATGCACTGCTCTATTTCCCACCGCTGCTCAGGATCGGTAACGGCCTTCAACTCCAGTTCCAGATGCGACAGAATGCCCAGCAGCGGATTATTGATCCCGTGGGCCGCCCCCAGCGCCAGTTGCGCCAGGGTTGAATATTTCTCGTACTCCGCCAGTTGCGCCTGAAACTGGAATTTCTCCTGGCTATATTCACGATCTTCGTTCAGCCGGCGAAACAATTCTTCCCGCGTCCGCTGGAGATCACCTTCCGACTGCTGTTTTATTTCTGTCGCTTGCTTCAGCGCTTGGCAAACTCTTTGCCATTCCCGCCGCTGCAGCCGCCACATCAAGAAAAGCACCGCCAAGGCAGCCAACGTTATCGGAAAAAGGGGGGCGGCTATTTGCCTGTTGAGAACTTCTCCCGGCATCCGCAAGACCGCCAAAATGCAGCCGCATACGCCCCAAACCCCTTGCGTTTCTGCCGAATACGGATGCATCCTCATCCAATATCGAACGGATTATCCCTCCCCGCAGTGATGCCAATCACTGCCCCAGGTGCGGGAAGCTCGACTTCAACCTAGCGTGTTACCTTCGTGGAACTTCGAGTCCTTCGTGGTAAAAGATCTTCAACTTCGATGCCCTGCAGAAATATTCTTCGGGGGAATTCGATCCCGCAACTCTCGGCCCGCTGAAAAGAACCCAACCCTGATATGCGGATCCTAAAGTGTCAGAAGCACTGGAACTCACTGCGCTCCCACCAGTCGGATGCGGGCGTCGAAGGCGCGTCCATTGTTGTCGATGAATGTGGGGAACGGGTGCGTCGCATCGATGATCCCGTTGGCCAGCCCCGCGTTGGCGTGGTTGGTGATGTTATCGAACCCGCCGCGCACCGCCCAATAGCGCTTGAACAGATGCACGCGCTTCTCGACTTGCAGATTGATGGAATAGTAGGTCGGCAATCGATAAGTATCCGGAGTCGTACCAGGAGCGATTTGTCCCTGGTCGGTGGTCCCGAGAAACGGCAGACCGGTGCGCGCTTCGGCCGAGTACACCACGTCGAATTTGTGCACAATGGGCAGCTTGAAAAACGGCAACACTCCCCAGCCCACGAATCGGTTCGGCGTATCCCACGGGAAGGGCCCCGGCAACTGCTGGCTCAACAACGGAATATCCAGACTGAAATCGAATACCTGATTCGTCCGCGAACTGGAGCGCGTGTACGCGCCAAAGATTTCGTAGTGCTGGCGAAAGCGGTGGCGCAGGCTCACCGTAAACGCGTCATACTTGTCGTCGCGTCCGTTCCCCAGTAGATATGTGCCGTCCACTGCGCCGTTCAGCGTGTTGTAGGCGAAGCCATGCGCTCCGCGTTTTTCCAGGAACTCCAGTTTCAGAAAAACGGCGTACGGGAGCTTCTTCTCGAGGCCAAGACTCCAGTTCAGATAGCGTGGCGCAGAGAGGTTGCTTCTATTCACGCTGAAGCTGGTGGGAATTGGGATGGCCGCTGATCCGCAGTTTCCAGTACTGCTGCCCAGCGCTTCCGGACATCCGCTGGTGTCGAAAAAATAATCGACCCGCTGCCCCTCCACCGGCTGATGAATCAATCCCAAGCTGGTTGCGTCATAAACAATTCCAATCCCGGCGGAGAGCTTGGTATTGCTTTCGTTGTCGAGAATGTAGGTTCCGGCCAGCCGCGGCGACAGCAGCGGAGCGCGAACGATTTCATCCCAATCAAAACGCACGCCCGGCTCGATGAGTAAACGGTTCGTGACCAGCCAGCGATCCTCCACATAGCCGCTGGCCTCGGCATTATCGAGAGTGGAGTAATTGCCTCCGGAAAAAACCGAATAGCGCGAGCAGATGGTCGACGGCACCACCGGAACTCCGTTCGCGTCCGTAGGACAGGGCTGCGCCGCTTGGCCTGCGGCAGTTGAGCTTGCAGAAACGAAATCGGTTGCCGCAAAAATTCCGCGCTGTAGTTCAACCGGTCAAGGTCTAGCCCCAACTTAATGTCGTGGCGTCCATGCCACTGCTGCGGCGGAAGGTACAAGTTCGCCAAGGCCTGCTCTCGCCGCGCCGTCGTGTTCTCGTGCAGGTAATAGTCGCCCACCGCCCCGAAGGTCATCTCGATATAAGGACTATCGCCGTGCGGAGTAAAGGCCACGTTGTACTGCGAGACGCCAAGTCCGGTTTCGAGCAGCGCCCCGCCGCGGAAATAATATTGGTCCTTGATCGATCCCAGATAAGCGGTCTCGGCGTCGGTGGACGTGCTCGGCTCCGGCTGCAGTACCGACAGTCCGTAGTTCGGATCGTGATAGTAGTTCGAAAGAAAGCTGACTGTCACGAGATTGCGCGTGGTCAAATTCGATTGCAGTTTGGCCAGATTGTCCACCCGCCAAACATGATCCCGGTCAGCGCCTTCCGGAAGTTGCTTGACGATGTCGTTGTCGAACTCCCCGTCGAGCGCATCGATGAACCACACCTTCCCTTTGCGAATCGGTCCTGACATCGTGTAAATCGGCGTCCAACTGCCGAGAGAGATTCCTTTGACGTCCTGCGGTGTAGGAAAGAAATCCGTCGCGATGAAGCGGAAGTGATCGTTGCCCATGCGTGTGTTTAATCCCAGCACGCCGCCGGAACCTTTCCCAAATTCCGCCGGCTCGCGGCTGGGCGTCACCGCGATCGAACGGAACGAATCAATCCCCGACTGCATCACCAGCTGCCCGTTCGTCGGCTGCGTCACGTTGAAACCGTCGAGCAGCAGCAGCGTCTGGAAGGTTTCGGCGCCCGCGAAATGCGCCTGCCCGAAGGCATCCGGCGTTACTCCCGGGATGAACAGCAGAGCGTTGTGGTAGTCGTTGGGCCCGGGATAAGGAATGTTGAGGATCTCCTCTCCGCTGAGTTCGTCCTGCGCCGAGATCTGCGCCGGATCGATCGCCGGAGGCGACTCCTCCACGTTCACCACTTCCCGCGCCTCTTGCTGGCGGGAAAGAGTAACGTCCACATTGGCCGTGGCCGGAACTTGAACGTCAGACTGAACCAGCGCGTAGAAGCCGTTTTTCTCCACGCGCAGTTCGTAGGCTCCAGAAGGCAAGTTCGTGAATTCGCAGCGGCCCGTGAAGTCAGTTTCGCAGCGCAATGGCAAGGCTGGCGGCGGCCCCTGCAGCTGCAGCCGCGCCAACCCCACGCCCACTGCATTTTCATCCGTAACCGTGACCACCAGCTTCGCCCCGGCAGCGCCCGTACCGGAAGAAACATGTTCCGGTCCACTTTGCTGCGCCGGCGGCAACGGCGTCTGCGCCAGCACCGGCATAGCCCACAGTGCCAACCAGAGCGCCCATTTCGCGGATGTCTGCTGCCGCTGCATGGTCGAGTACGAAGGGTCGAGTACGAAGGGTCGAGTACGAGGGGTCGAATACGAATGATCGAGCACGAATGCAAGGACTGGTTCCCGTTGACCCTAGTTAGTCCCAACTTAGATGCGCGGCTGCGACCCTGAGGTCGCCCCAGTAAATCCCGCGTCGGTAAAGATCTAGGGCGAGGACAGCGCGGGCAGCGTAACCGTATCCACGGTGTCAGGGTCGTCGCGAAGTTTGATGTAGAGCGTCTTCGTCTTGGTCGGGGGGATGGCTAGCGCATCTTCGACAAAACCTTCCGGAACGGTGACTGCGTTCACGAAATCGGCGTCGGTGCTCACCGAGTCGAGCAGAAAAAGCTTTTCGCCGTTCAAGCTGCACTGCTTCTCGGGCGCGGGCAGGCAGTGGATTCCCTTGAACACCGGGAGGCGCACCAGGTTGACCAGCGGCTGCCAGTCCCCGTCGATGCCGCCCTCGGCGACGGGGCGAAACTTCAGCGGTCCGAAGGCCGAAGGACCGAGAAGCTTCATGGGATCGAGCACCGCAAAGACCGTTTTCGAGTCCTGCAGGGTGAGGTTCCCGTCTTTGAAACTCAGCAGCACGCGGAAAGATTCATCGGCGGTGGCGACCTCGATTTTTTCCGTGGACGGAAAGGTAGCGGGGACCTGGGTCTTGAGGAAGAAATTCAGCCGGCCATCCTGGGGCAACTCATCCGCTCTGCCCAGGCGGACCAGGGGCGGAGACGCAGGCTGATCTAGTTGAACACTCTTGGAGAGCACGCTGACGGCAGGGCGCGGCGCTTCCACCTCGGCCTTGAGGTCAAGCACGCGGGCATCTTTCAAGGTGACGTGCACCACGATCGCGTCCCCGGGATTCAGCTTAGCCCGGACACTGGCATCTCCGGTGGTCAACTTGAGTTCATCCTGCTGGTTGGCGCGGGTGAGCGTGTCTGGATTGAAGCGCAGGCCGTTCACCTCCAGGCTCGCGACTTGATCCAGGCGCGTGCCTTTGAGCACCCCATCGGCATCGCCGGCGTGAATGCCGAAACTGTCGAGGCGCCCGGCCTCAGCGTAAGTGTGCAGCGGAATTTCGTCGGCGTCGCGCAGCCCAAATTTCTTGATCGACATGGTGACCGATCCCGCATTCGCTTTCTGCAGCGCGACTTTCACTTCGAGTTCATCTGCCTTCGAGGTCTTCCATTCGGTTTCCAGCGCCTTTCCCTGCTCGTCGTTCACCTTCACGTCGCTCACGCAGCAGGCGTCGGGAGACTGCAGGTGGAGCGTGTCTTCGCGGCCCACGATGAGCGCGCTGGCGTCTTTGGAGGCGACAATCCATTGCGCGGGGCGCGAAGTTCGCATCCGGTAGTGCGGTCCGTCGAAAGGGTGAAAGCCCCACATCCCGCGCAGAATCCCAGTCACTTCGCTGTCCAGATCGGCGGCTTGCAGGGGCTGCGTCTCCACCACGAATCCGCCCTGCAAAGGATCTGGTTTCGCGGGCAAGTCAATCAATGCGCCCGATTTGGCCTCCACGTGGAGAACCAGGTCGTGCGCCAGATCGGTGGCAAATACCAGCGGCGCACCCTCTGCGGGCAGCAGCAGCGAAGGCCTGCCCGCGCAAAATATCTGGCCGGGATCGACCGCGCGCAAAGGCGGGACTGGAGACGGCCGGATCGGAGGCAGGCTGATCACGATGACCGACTTCGGATTGCGAAACGATGGCGGATTGTTCAGACGCAGGTTGAGTTCATCCTGCTTCGGCAAGGCCAGCGCGGGAATGTACTGATACTGCGCGGTATGCGTGGTGCCCAGAATGCGGGCGACATCCACCACCGCTCCCACGTAAGGGCTGTAGTAGCCGCTGCGGGCGTTGGGTGTGGCACTGATCTGCGCCAGCAGGTCGCTCGATGTGCCGGAAGTGAGCGTGGCGACCATGGTCTGGCTATGCGTGTCGTCGAGCACCAGTTGATCGCTGTTCTGAGTGAGACACGGCACCTGTTGGGCGCTGGGCTTGTCGAAGCACTGCTGGTCCAGGCGAATGTTCAGGCTCCGCGCCAGCAAGGTGGTGCGCGCCTTCAATTGCTCGGGATCGCTGATGGAGATCTCGCGAACCGCTTCCAGATACTTTTCCAAACGGGCGCGGTCAAGGCTGGCCTGCGCCAGATCCTGCGCGGCGCGCACGAAAGCGCCCGGCTTTCCCCGGACTGCAGTGCGCAAGGTGCTGAAGGCTCCGCCGGTATCGGGCGCCAGAAAGACGAGGGCTTCCTCCGCTCCTTCCGGTACCACAACGAATACGCCTTCGTCGTGGACGGCCTTGCTCCAGGTCTCGACCCGAGTGAACCAGGAGTCCGGCGGAGGATTGGTGACGCCGCGCAGAAAAACCACGACCATCAGATAGTGCACCGATTGGCTGTCCGGCAGGTCGGGATGCACCCACAACCGGTCTCCGGCCTGCAGATTCGGCACCTGCGCGATCGGCAGAGTGACGCCGGAACGTTGCACCCGCACGTCCACCTTAGGACCGATAAGGTCGAAGGCGGCATTGTCGGCAAGGGCCCCGCCCGCCAAGCTCAACAGCAGGAACAAAAGCAGAAGCCCCGTCTGGACCCGTCGCTGATACAAGAAGAAGGAGTGCAAGAAGCTATTTTAACTCATTTGCAAGGCAGTCCCGGAGGGACCGCGACCAGAGGAGAGCCGGGGACTATGGTAGATTCCTCGACACCGCCCAAGATTTTATATGACACGGCTTTCGGGGCCCTGCTGAAAGCGTTACAGTGTCTTGCGGAGCACCCGGTGATCGTAACCCACCCAGACCATTGGCAAACCCAGTTCGATAGCAACGAAACTACCACCTGCGTTCTTGATGTGGCTTTGACTATCGTCTATTGCAACCCAGCCTGGGACCGGTTCGCGCTGGCCAACAACGGAGAGGGCGCCATCGCCTCCAGAATCTGCGGCACGCCGCTGTTCCGCTATGTCCCTCGGGTTCTGGAATATCACCTTTCGAAATTATTCGAACGCGCACGCGAAAAGCGCGAACCGGTCACCGCTGACTACGAATGTAACTCCCCAGACGTCTTCCGCAAATTCCGCATGCGCATTTCACCCATCCCGTCCACTTCCCTCCTCTCCGTGGTGCATCCCCTGCTCGCCCAATGCGACATTCCGTACCCCGCATTTCGCAGTACGGATCACAACTACGGCATGGGGGAATTCGTGACCATGTGCGCCCAATGTCGTCGCACCAAACGCCTCCATGACAATTACTGGGACTGGGTCCCTGAATTCCTCCGCAACCCGCCCGCCCGGGTCTCCTGCGGCATTTGCCAGGAATGTCTTCTACTCTATTGTCCCGATTCGAAACCGTAAGCAACGTCCCTGTTTTGCCTGGCTAAGTTGATGATTCTGCTAGACCTGCGAAAGGCGGCAAGCAAGCCGTCTCAAGATGGTCGGCGTGCCGATCCCAACCGTTACGGCTCTCACCCCGCTTACGAACACTCCGATTTTTGCGAAATCCGTCACCCCTCAGTGTGATTCTAATCACAGCCTTTTCCCAGTTCCAAACGTAATCTGAGCTTGCTTGTGGGAGTTCTTTTAGCCGTATTCGCTGAAGGGGGAACGTCATGGGGAGCGGGAATCATCCGGGCGGTAATCATCCAGGCATGAATCATCCAATTATGGGCCGTGGGGCGCATGACTTTTCACGCAATCCCATGCTGGTTTACTGGGAGATGACCCAGGCCTGCGGACTGGCCTGCAAACACTGCCGCGCCGAAGCCATGCCGACGGCGCATCCGCTGGAACTGAATACTGAACAAAGCAAGAAGTTCATCAGCCAACTGGTGGGATTTGGCAATCCGCTGCCGCACTTGATCCTGACCGGCGGCGATCCGCTGAGCCGCAAAGATATTTATCCTCTGATCGACTACGCCAACGGGCTGGGCCTGGAGGTTTCCATTACCCCGAGCGCCACTCCCGAGCTGACCAACGACGCCATCACCAAGCTGAAGCAGCATGGAATTCAAAGCATGGGACTCAGCCTCGACGGCTCCAGCGTGGAGCGGCACGACAACATCCGCGCGGTTCCGGGAACGTTTGAGCGGACCATGGAAGCGGCGCGGCATTGTGGACGGCTCGGCATTCCCATCCAGGTCAACACGCTGGTCGCGGAAGAAACCGCCGACGACCTGCCCGCGATCTACGAATTACTGCGCACCAGTTTCCCGGTGATGCGCTGGAGTTTGTTTATGCTGATCTCGGTGGGACGCGGCAAGGCCCTGAACGAGGTCTCAGCCGAACGGGGCGAAGCGATCATGAAGTGGGTGTTCGATCTCTCGCCGCACGCGCCGTTTGCCATCAAGACCACCGAAGCTCCGGCCTATCGCCGCATCGCGATTGAAACCATGCGCGCCTCCGCCATGCCGGCTGCGGAAATGAAAGCCACTTCGGTTTATAAAGGCTTTCAGATTCGCGACGGCCACGGCATCGTCTTCGTCTCCAACCTGGGCGACATTTATCCCTCCGGATTCCTGCCGCTGCGCTGCGGTAATGTCCGCGGCGAGTCGCTGGTCGACGTTTACCGCGACTCCGAGATTTTCCGGGCGCTGCACTCCCCGGATCAGTTTCACGGAAAGTGCGGAGCCTGCGAATACAGCCACATCTGCGGAGGATCGCGGGCGCGCGCTTTCGCTCACACCGGCGACGCCCTGGGCACGGATCCGTTCTGCACCTACGAACCCGCCGCCGTAACCACTGTCACGCCATAGGGCCCGCTGCCGGAAGAACGTGGAAGAGCGGCACTTTTAGCGCCGCGTTGTGGAAGAGTGGCGCTTTAGCGCCGCGTTAAAGGCGTCAGAAATTCGAGGGCTTCAGCTCCTGAGGACGTCAATATAACTTAATGGGCGCAACCACCCGCGTGATGGTTCCACCAGGACTCGGCTGGTCGGGCTTGAGGCCGCAGCGCATGGAAGCGAACAGGCCGATCAACTGGCCCAGCATCACATCGAGGATGGGGCGATAGTAATCGGGAAAATCGGCGGCACAATTCAAAGATAAAGAGTAGTCCGCGAGCGCCGCCACGTCGGCGTCACCGTGCGCGGTGACCACGGCGCGCACCCGCCCCAGATGCTTGCGATCGATCTCCCGCAAAAGGTCCAGCTCATATCCGCGCCGCTGCTTCGCACTGGAAAGGAAAGCGACGAACAGCGTTTGGCTGTCGAGGCTCGACATGGGCCCGTGCCGCAGACCGAGCGGCGACTCCGCCAGCGTGGTGACTTTGCCGGCGCTCAGTTCAACCACTTTCAACGCGGATTCATCGGCCACCGCCCGCAGCACTCCGGCACCGACAAAACAGGTGCGACTGCAACCCAGTAATGTAATATTTTCGGCGGCTTCAGCGGCAATGGGAAGAAACTTCCGGCCGGTCTCGCTCATTTCCGCCACCACGTCGCCGAACTGCTCAAACTCTTCCAGATTGCCCACGCACTGCCCGGCCAGAACCATGTTGCTGAACGAACTGGTCATGGCAAGGCCGCGATCGTTCACCGCATCGTCGAGCACCAGGGCCACCGCGCGGTCGGGATAACGCGCAGCACAGTTGCGCCATCGGTCCCTGTTGGTTGCAGGTAATCACCAGATGCCGGATCTCGCGATGCCGGTCGAGCGCCTGCTCCAACAGAGCCACACCCTCTGGACTCTGCCCCGAGCGGGAAAAGGAAATCCAGAGATACTCTTTTCCCGGGTGGTGAAACTCTTCGAATTCGGTGAGCAGCGTAGTGCTGGGGATAGCCCAAGCATCACAGCCCCAGCGCCGGCGCAACAGCGGAGCCAGCGCCCGCCCGGTGTAATCGGAGGTGCCGGCCCCGAGCAGATAGACAGTAGGAGAAGAAGTGTTGCCGCGGCCGATGCCAGCGCGCCGCACGCGTCATTCAACTCGGCGCGGTGCTCGAGGCAGCGCTGGTAGGTCTGGCTCCACGTATCCGGCTGCTGCCAGATTTCGCGCGGCGTGTGTTCCAGTCCGCGCTCGGTTCGTTCCTGTTCCGGCAAATCCAGCAGCGTGCGCAATGGGTCGCCCAACGTGAAATCTCCTCGCCCCCAAGTCTATTACAATCTCCCTGGCTTGAAAAGTAATCGAAAGAAAAGGAAATCGCGTTCGGAAGAAAACGTAGCGGTCGCTACTGAAGTGCGCCGGTAGCATCTTAGGCGGAAGTATACTTTTCTGAACCGAGATTCACCCGTTCAGCAACTAATCAACCCGAGATGTGTTTTTCTATCTCGAAGGAGAAAAACATGAGCCGTGGTCCCATCCCCTGAGCGCACTGCTGCTCGCTGCCGCCCTGAGTTCCTCATTTGCAGGTATGGCATGCGCGCATCACTACTATCGCGTTTATGACCCTTACTACACGGATTATCACGTGTGGAACGACGATGAAGTGGTTTTCTACAATCGCTGGAGCGCGGAAACGCATCGCGATCCGCACCGCGACTTCCGCAAGCTGCGTCCCGAGGAGCAGAAAGAATACTGGACCTGGCGCCACAACCACGGCGACCGTCATTAGACCCCAGTCCCGAGGCCGGGCTCTCAGTGACTGAGCGCGCTGAGAGCCTGGTGCGTGGTAGTCAACCGCGCGCCCAGACTTTCCAGTTCGGCCATGGTTTTCTGCCCATCTTCTGGCTTCAGAGTTTCGATTGCATCCTGCACCACGGCCACGCGTCGTCCCCGTTCGAGCAGGCCTTTGACGGCAAAGCTCACGCAATATTCCGTCACTACCCCGAACACGACAAACTCCGCGTGCGTTCCCAGCCGTTGAACAAGGGCATCGGCGTGCCGGCTTTCGAAAATGTTCAGCGTCTGTTTCTCCAGCAGGATCTGCTGGTACCGCGACAAATCTTCGGGCAGTTTCGCCTGGGCATCATTGGGGACGCGCACAACTTTGCCGGTCAGAGCTTCGGGGACCAACTCCGCGCCCGCAGTCCCCTTGATGCAATGCGCCGGAAAGATTTTGAATTCAGGATCGTCCGCCGAATGAAAGCACCCGTGTGACACCAGGAACACCTGCCCGTGCCGCGCCGCATCGGTAAGGGCTCGAATGTTGGGCAGCAATTTTTCCGCGCCCGGCACGTACAACTTCCCTCCCGGCAACATGAAATCGGCCTGCACGTCCACTTCCCAGAAAATGAAGTCCCGCGAAACCATGGCTCTCCTTAAAGTGCGAAGGCCGAGCGTAGCACCAATCTTCGGGCGCTGACAATGCTGTCGCACCGCTGGTGGGGGCCCGCAGAATGCGCTAAGCTACCCAGGCCATTTCATGAAGAAGCAACTCGTCACTTACGACACTGTGCGACGCGTTGGTTTGACTCTTCCCAACGTGGAAGAGACCACTTCGTACGGAACCCCTGCGCTGAAAATTAAGGGCAACCTGTTTGTGCGCTTGCACCAGGACCTCGATAAGGTCGTCGTCAAAATGCCCTTCGACCGTCGCGAAGAACTGATGGCGGCCGACCCCGAAACCTATTTCATCACCGATCACTATCGCGACTATCCATGGATCCTGGTAAGCCTCGCCAAAGTGCCGCGGGAAGCCTTGCCCGATCTTCTGAAGATCGCCTATCGCGAAGCTGCACGAGAGAAGAAGCGTCGCGTATGATTTGCGGGTTCGAAACTTCCCCCGCGAGAAACGACCCATGAGCCACAACGTAGCGGCACGATCTACAGTTCCCAAGAAACTAGTGATCCGCAACATCGGGCTGCTGCTCAGCGGCGATCTCGATCATCCCATTCTCGACGCCGACACCGTGATTGCCATGGACGGCGTCATCCATGCGGTTGGCAGGGAGAAAGACATCGACACTGCCGGCGCCGCCATGATGATTGACGCCAAGGACACCGCGCTCGCTCCCGGACTGATCGACAGCCACGTGCATCCGGTCTGCGGCGATTGGACGCCGCGCCAGAATCAACTGGGCTGGATCGATAGTTGCCTGCACGGCGGCGTCACAATCATGGTCTCTGCCGGCGAAGTTCACACGCCCGGCCGTCCGAAAGATATCGTCGGCCTGAAAGCGATGGCGATTTTCGCGCAGCGAGCGTTCCAGTCGTTTCGTCCCGGAGGAGTCAGGGTCTACGCTGGCGCACCCGTGCTCGAACAGGGCATGGTCGAAGACGACTTCAAGGAACTCGCCGCGGCCGGTGTGAAATTTCTTGGCGAGGTCGGTCTGGGCAGCGTGAAAGACGGAACCACGGGACGCCGCATGGTTGCCTGGGCCCGCAAATACGGCATCCAGAGCACGATTCACACCGGCGGCCCGTCGATTCCTGGATCGAGCCTGATCGACAAAGACATGGTCCTCGAAACCGACGCCGACGTGATCGGCCACGTCAACGGAGGACACACCGCACTACCCGATGATCAAATTGAGGCGCTGTGCGAGCGCTCAGCGCGTGCCCTGGAGATTGTTCACAACGGCAACGAACGCGCAGGACTACTGGCCTTGCGCACGGCGAAAGAACTCAAGCAGCTTCCTCGCGTAATTCTCGGCACCGACTCGCCCGCCGGTTCCGGCGTGCAGCCGCTCGGCATTCTGCGCATGATCTCCATGCTGTCGTCGCTGGGGGAGATTCCGGCGGAAATCGCCATCTGCCTCGCCACCGGAAACACCGCGAAGATGCGCAGCCTGAATTGCGGACTGATCGCAGCCGGGCGCGAAGCGACGTTCGTCTTCCTCGATGCCGCGCAGCAATCCGCCGGCAAGAATCTGCTCGACAGCATTCAGAAGGGTGACCTGGCGGGTATTGGTGCGGTCATTATTGACGGGGTAGTGAGCATCCAGCGCAGCCGCAACACGCCGCCAGCCACGCGCGTACCGGAAATCTTGACCCCCTAGCGTGTGGGGATGGCCGCCTCGGCCGTCCAAGCCTGGGCGAAGCCCGGTGCTCAAGCGCATCGAATGAATGAAGAGGATTCTCTCCATTCGAATCCTCAGCGCAGCCCGTCTTCTCCCTTGATCTGATCCTTGGTCAGCCCGCCCACGCGCGCAAGCGGACGCCCGCTGTCGGTCACCGCAATCGCCACCATGATTTCGTTGGCGCGCGGCGCGTCGTTGATTCGCACTTCCATGCCATCGAAATGGCTGCGCACAAACGCCGCATCCTTATGCCCGAGCGGAATGTCGAGGACCACGCCCATCCCGCCGCGCTTCTTCGAAGACGGGATCAGCGCTGCTCCCTTGCCCAACACGCGCCGCACCGGCGTCCCCAGCTTGGGATGAAGAATCGCCGCTGCGTGCTCGAGCTCTCCGTTCTCTCCGACCGCCGCAGCTTTACCGTAGCTTTCGGCGGTCGGACCTGAAATTCCCAGCGCCGCCACTGCTCGCGCCGTCAGCAGTTCGCCAAGTTCTTCCCCAATCGCCATCAACTCCGAAAGTTCCTCCACATATTTTCCGGCGCACGGATTCTCAATCACGGCCACCGCCGCAGCCCGCCGCGTTGGCGGTGAAATCTCGCGATCCATCTCACGTAGCGTTTCTTCCACGAAGGTCACAATCTTGCGGATACTGGCTTTCATTTTTTGTTCCTTAGCACTTGCCCTTAGCGCAGGCCGTCTTCCCCCTTGATCTCGGATGCCTTGAGGCCTCCCACCCGCGCATGCACCCGGGCGCCGGTCGTCATCACCAGAGCCAATAGAATTTCGTCAGCTCGCGGAGCATCGTTCACTCCGACTTCCATGGCATCAAAATGACTGCGCACATAGGACGCGTTGATGTGAGTGATGGGCACATCAAGCCGCGTTCCGGGCCCGCCAACTTTTTTCGTCGAAGCCACCATCGCCTTCGCCCCACCCAGAACCTCGCGCATGGCGTATCCGCCGGGCACATGCCACAAGGCTCCGTGCTCAAGTTCTCCCGCGGACCCCACGATCGCGCCCTTGCCATAGCCCTCGACCACCTTCGCATCTCCACCCAGCGCCGCCGCCAACCGCCGCGCCATGTCCAGGCCAAGAGGTTTCAGGTTTTCCATGAAGCCCTCGATGTCGGCGACGTACGCCCCGGCAAATGGATTGCGAATCACCGAAATCGCCGCGGCGCGGCGCAACGGCTTCTCCGACACAGGCCCTCCTTCGTGAAAAATTTCTTCTATGCAAATACTTTTCTTGCGGATCACCACTTCAGGCATGCACCAGACCCCTTTCGTCAACGGGAGTCGCGATCATCCGCGATTCTCCTAAAGCTCCAACGACCAGCGTCTCCCCTTGCAGACTAAGGGCAGCAGACCGGATGAGTCCCATTCTCAGCAGAAGTTCTGCCGTGAGGGCGCCCGCTCGCAGAGCCTGATTTACTTCTTCCTGCGTCAACTCGCCCACGGCCTGCGTCACCGGTCGGTTTCCGAGATCGCTGTCGGGCGCAAGCTCGCAAGCTGGAACGCGAACCACCACGGGATGGCCGGGCAGGTCGACCCCGTTGGCAATTATCGTGGCCGCGGCATCGGCGGCCGCGGCCCGATTGGCGAGCACGGTGACGGCGTCCGCAATCCCCAGTGAGAAACTGCGGCCGCGCCACCCGCTGGTCGCAATGCCGCGCACCGGATCGGTCGAGTGCACTACCGTCGTGCTTAGCAACGTCCCGAACAACGAAGCACGATCCGGCCGCTGCACCATTCCGATCACGACTTTCTCGCCCGCGCTCAAGTGCAGCGCAATGTCACCACCGTTGTTGACATAAGCGCGAGAGAGTTCGCCATCCGCAACCATCGCGGCCAGAATCTCTTCGGCCACGGCTCCGGCGACCGCCGCCATGGGCGTAATGAAATACTGCGAGGCGTAAGGCATGACGGCCGCAGCCATTCGGCGCGCTACCGTGCCGCACGGCCAATCTGCTTCCGAAGACGAAGCCTGCCTTAACGATGAAAGCTCGCTGCACAACTCGTCGAGCACAGTCACGAATCGGACCGCAGCCGCGCGATAAGCCGCTTCGACTTCGCGTGGCGCACCAAACGCCTCGACGATCAAGTCGATCGGGCCATCGTGAAGATGCAATCGCCGTCCAGCGGAAAGCATCCGAATCTGTGCGCGTGGTTTCATCGCTTCTTCGTTTTCTTCGCTTCGGCCGCTTTCGCCGTATTGACACCGGATTCGAGCGGCCACGGATTATCTGATCGCGCCGGCAGCCGCCGGCGGCCTTGATCTTCCGCAACCAGAGAACTCAGCGGACGGACGTGCCCCATATAACCGCCCAATGCAGCATAATCCGCCAGCCGCAACGTGAATTCAATCGGAGCCACCAGCGCTGGCGTCGGCACGTATCCAAAAGCATTCTGCGGCATGCGAGTCACGTCCGCCATGAAGGTGATCCCGCCGCCCGGCCATACGTAAACCGGGGCGCCTCCGCACGTGACGCGCGTCAGCGCATCGCGCACCGAATGCGTCAGCTTCACCGGATTTTCCGTCACGCCCGCCCGCAGCGATCCTCCGGCGCCGCCCATGAACAGTACCGTACACAGCGCCGGCTCGCAATTTTCCTTGATGCGCGCGACCGACTCGCGCAGGTTCGCAGGTAATTCTTTTTCTTTCGGTTTGAGATCGTCACCCAGTTCAAAATATGCATGGTGCTCCCCCGTCGTACTCACCATGAGCAGCCGTAGACCGGGCCATGCCTTCTTCGCGTTGAACTTTCCGAGAATCGCGAGCGGATTGTCAATATCGGTTCCGCCCCAGGAAGTTCCAGGTTCTGCCACCTGAAAATATCTTCCCGGCGTGGATCGCCTGCCCTTCAGTTTTATTCCGGTCTCGGCGACGCCGAGGAGTTTGCCGGCCTGGTGCTCCGACAACACTCCCGTGATGTGATCGTCGACCACCACAACTTCGTCGATTTTGCCCAACCACTGTTTGGCGAACATGCCAATCGTCGCCGAGCCGCATCCCACGCGCATGCGCTCTTCCTGTGCACCGTCCACGATGGGCGGCTGGCCCGCCTGCACCACGACCTTGGCGCCGTCATCAATCTTGAGTTCGACCGCCTGGCCATTGCACAAGTGCAGCAGCGTTTCGCAAGTCGCCGTGCCTTCGCGCCGGCTGCCTCCGGTCAAGTGGCGCACGCCGCCGAGCGACAGCATCTGCGAACCGTATTCACTGGTAGTGACGTGGCCAACGGCTTCGCCCTGCGCCCGCACCGTGCTGCACTCCGCGCCCAGATACCGGTCGGTATCGATTTTCACTTTCACGCCGCAGTAGCTGAAGATTCCCTCGGTCACGACCGTGACCATGTCGACGCCTTCCACCTGCGACGAGATGATGAAGGGTGCGGGCTTGTAATCGGGATACGTGGTGCCCGCGCCGATTGCCGTGACAAAGGTGTCGCTCTGGCCGGCCACGGTCGGGTGAATGAGCGTCCCGTCCCAATCGCGCCCACGCTCCAGAAACGGCACGACTGCCTCACCGCGCTCCAGCGCGCGATCGAGCACCACATGCGGATCGAGTCGCACCAGTTTGCCCGCCTGATTGCCGTAGCGGTCGCACGATCCCGTTCGCCCTGGCTTGATGTAACAGAGCACCGGGCAGGCGTCGCAGCGGATGGCGTCGTCAGCCATGCGCGCCTCCCTCGATCTTCGGAGAAACGACTTTCGCGGAAACGCCCTTCGCGAGAATCGCCGCGCGCACGCGGTCCGGTGTGGCGGGAATTTTGTGGATGCGCACGCCGATCGCGTCATGAATCGCGTTCAGAATTGCTGGAGCGGTAGGAATCACCGCTTGTTCGCCGATCCCCTTGCCGCCGAACGGACCGATCGACGACGGGTCCTCAATCAAAATCGATTCCACGGGAGGAACATCGCCGGCCGACGGAATCAGATAGTCGTGCAGGTTTTCACCTTTGCCCGGAAAGAATTCTTCCATTAACGCCATGCCCAGGCCCTGCGCGACTCCGCCTTCGATCTGTCCTTCAATCAGCGTGGGATTAATGGCGCGGCCCACATCGTGCGCGGCCGTCACTTTCAGGACGCGTACCTTGCCCAGTTCGATATCGATTTCAATCTCCGCCAGATGGGCACCGAAGCCGAATACCGCGTACGGTTTTCCCTGCCCGTTCTCATCCAGCGGACTGGTCGGCGGATCAAACGTCGCCTCAGCAGTAATCACGTAACCATGCGCGTCGAGCGGCAACTCTTTCAGAGACAGGGATGTGCGTTTTTCGCCGTCGACGATCGTCAATGCACCGTCGTGCAACTCGATGGTCGCGCAATCGCACGCTCCGGCCAAAGCTAGAAGTTCTTCGCGTAATTTCGCGCCCGCCATGTAGGCGGCTTTCCCGGTCACGAACGTCTGGCGTGATGCGGAAGTCTTGCCACAATCGGGAGTGATCGCGGTGTCTCCCGACACCAGATCGAACTGCGCCACGGGAATCAGCATTGCGTCCGCACAAATCTGCGTAACGATGGTATTCGATCCCTGGCCGATGTCGACTGCGCCCTGATGCAATGCGATGCGGCCACCGGGCTTCAATCCCACGCGCACGGTCGACGGATTCGGCAGCGACGTATTGCCGCAGCCATACCACATGCCCGCCACACCCACTCCTCGGCGCAACGCTCCCAGCGTACTCGCGTTGAAAGTTGCCGCGGCGGCCCGCGCCGCCTGCCACTTCGGCCGCAGGGCCTCGAAGCAGGCGCGAATGCCAACACCTTCCCCGAGCACTTGCCCGGTGACCGTCGGCGTGCTGTTCTCCAGCGCATTCAGAATGCGAAATTCCAACCGATCCATTCCAACGCGATCGGCGAGGTCGTCGTAAAGTTGCTCTTGCGCGATCGCCGCCTGGGGCACGCCGAATCCGCGAAACGCTCCCGCTGGAACGATGTTGGTATGCACGGCGCGAGTCAGGGCCCGGTAGTTGGGAACGCAGTATGGGCCCGAAGCGTGCACCGGCACCCGGCCCGCAACCGTTGGTCCCCACGAGGAGTACGCGCCGGTATTGAAATCCGCGGCAAAATCAAGGGCGACTATTTTTCCGTCGCGCGTGGCTCCGGCGCGCAGCCGCATTTGCGCCGGATGCCGCTTCGTCGTCGAGACGATTGATTCCGTCCGCGAATAGACCATGCGCACCGGCCGCTCCAGCTTCCACGCGGCGAGCGCGACGAACGGCTGCACCGAGAGATCGAGCTTCGATCCGAATCCTCCACCGACCGCAGTGGGAATAATGCGCACTTGTTCGGGGCGAATTCCCAGAATCTTCGCGATCTCGTCGCGATCCAAGTAAGGTGACTGGGTGCAGGCCTGAATCTCGATCTGATCGCCGATACGCCGCGCGAATCCGGCCTCGGGCTCGATGTAAGCGTGCTCGACGAATCCCGTCTCGTATCTGCCCTCGACCACGAAGTCCGCGGCGGCAAGAGCTTGTTCCACATCTCCGCGAACCACGCGCCCGCGCACCAGAATATTTCCCGCGCGATGCTGGTGAATCCGCGCCGCATCGGCCGCCAGCGCGTCGGCGATGGTTTGGAGTGGCGGCAATTCTTCCCATCGCACAGGAAACTCAGACGAATCGAGCGCCTCCAGCGCATCCGTCTCGCCCACAACAGCGGCCACCCCTTCGCCGCGGAATCGCGCTTCGTGGTGGGCAAACACCGACTGATCCGCAAATCTGGGAATCACTCCGTAGCAATCGATGCCGGGCACATCCTTAGCGGTGAGAACGAGCAAGACGCCGGGATGAGCCGCGATGAATTCATCCAGATCACCCAGTTGAAAGCGCGCCCAATGATGCGGGCACCGAATCACACGTACGCCCAGCGCTCCGGCGGGAGTTTCATCCGCCCCGAAAATCTCGGTGCCGTCGACTTTCTTCTTGCCATCGAGCCGCACCAGGCGCGTTCCCACGGCTGCCCCCGCGGCCGGCAGTACTTCCGGCGCCGCGCTCTCCCCGGCCTCCACGATCGCGTTGATGATCTTTCGATATCCGGTGCAGCGGCAGAGCACGCCGCCGATCGCATCCAAAACTTCGCTCTCGCTCGGCGATGGATTTTTCTCGAGCAAGGCCGTCGCGGCCACCAGCATGCCCGGAGTACACGCGCCGCATTGCGCCGCGCCATGCAAAAGAAATGATTGCTGCAGCCGGCCGTACAGCGGCGAACGTCCGGCCAGACCTTCCACGGTAGTGATCTCACATCCCGCAACTTGACCGGCGGCAACCAGGCAAGCGCAAACCGGGTCTCCATTCAGCAACACCGTGCAGGCTCCGCAGTCGCCCGCGTCGCATCCCACTTTCGTCCCCGTCAATCCGAGATCGTCCCGCAGCACGCGCGACAGTCGCCGCACACCCGGCGCCATTATCTCGACCGCACGCCCATTCACTGAGAACGAAATCAAATCTGTTCCCGCGGCGGCCAGTTTCTCGGTTGCGGCCATCTCAGCGGCTCTCCACGCAGGCTTCCAGCGCGCGTTGCACCAGAGTCAGCGACGCATCGCGCCGGTAGTCGGCTGTAGCTCGCACGTCGTCAATCGGAGAAAGCGACTCGAGGTGCTCGGCCCTGACGCCAGCGCCGATTCCCGGCTTCGCCGGCAAGCCCACCAGACTGCTTTCCAATTCATGAAGCCGCCGCGCTGTCGCCGAACAGGATCCTACCGCGACCCGGACTTGAGCCACGCGGCCCGCATCGTCGGCCTGGAGCACAGCCGCCACCATCGAAATAGAAATCACCAGATAGCGGCGCGCGCCCAACTTCAGGAAAGCCGATGCAGCATGTTCCAATCGCCGCGGAACCAGCACCGCCGACAAAATCTCATCCGCACGCCGCAACGTTTTGCGATTCCCTGCGAGGAATTGCGCGAGCGGCAAGCGCCGCCTTCCCGCCGCCGAAACCAGTTCCACATCCGCATCCAGCGCAAGCAATGGCGGAACGCCGTCCGCCGCCGGAGAAGCGTTGCACAAGTTGCCGGCGATGGTTCCGCGGTTCTGAATCTGCACCGATCCCACTTCCCGCGCCGCCGCTTTCAGCGCGTCAAAGCCGTGCGGCAGCGGAGCGCGAATGACCTCGCTCCAAGTGGTCAGCCCACCAATGCGGACATGCTCGCTCTCGGTGGTGATGCCCCGGATCTCGCGCAGTGCGGTGATGTCGACGACCCGCTCCCGCGGCAGGCGCTCGCCCAGCGCCGGGTAAAAATCGGTGCCGCCAGCCAGAATCTGCCCACCCGAAGAAGCCAGCAGAGAGACTGCCTCGTCCAATGTTTTCGGCTTGAGATACAAGAACCTGGCCCCCGGAACCGCGCGCTGCACAACGCTTTCAATACAGCTTGCTTTCAGAGTTTGTATACGAAGCTTCCGGGTTTGTACAGCGCAGTTCAGGCGGGAAACAGCCGCCGCATAGTCTCGGCGCGAAAATCGAAAATCCTTTCGACATCGCGTTTCACCAGCAGCCCATGAGCCAGGCGTCCTGCCCATCCCAGCGGAAGCGCGTACGTCACTCGATCACGCATCGTAGTGCCTCCGTTGTGCGTTACGAACCCGTGCTCATGGTTCCACAGTGCGTAAGGACCTGAAACTTCGCGGTCGACAAATCCGTGAGGAGGATTCCACTCGCTGATCTCCGTGGTCCACCGGATCGGCAGCCGGTGCCAGCGCAGCCGGTAACGAATCAGCGAGCCCGCGGCTAAAACCTGAGGCGTCTCGACCATGCGAAAGTCCAGCCAGGGCGGCGTAATCACCTGGAGATTTTCGGGCCGCGAAAAAAAGGAATACACCTCTTCCACCGGCTTTGGCAGCCACTGTTCACGTTCCAAACCGTAAGTGCGCATCGTTCTGTGGACCTGCCTGCGCGGTGTTTGGTCGGAGAATTCTCCGATTCTGTGTTCTAATCTCCGCGTTGTAATTCTCGCACGCTCGATCGTCGGGAGAGACACATGCTTAGCACTTTCTCAAGACAGTTCGCGATTGCCATCTTCGCAGTGACTCTGGTGACTGCCGCCCGGGCGCAGTCGCCGGCTTCGAATGCTCCACCCTCCGACCTCGACGCCTACGTCGCCTCTTCGATGAAAACCTTTGACGTCCCCGGCATGGCGGTGGCGATCGTGAAAGACGGCAAGATTGTCGTCGCCAAGGGCTACGGAGTTCGCAAACTAGGCGACCCCACTCCGGTCGACGAGTTCACCCTGTTCGGCATCGGTTCGAACACCAAGGCATTTACGACCGCCGCTCTGGCCACGCTCGTCGATGAAAGCAAACTCTCGTGGGACGATCCGGTTTACCAGCGCCTGCCCGGCTTCGTCATGTACGACCCTTACGTCTCGCACGAAATGACAATCCGCGATCTGCTGACTCACCGCAGCGGCATGGGACTCGGCGAAGGCGATCTGCTTTTCTGGCCGCACTCCACCTACACGCGCGAAGAAGTGATTTACAAGCTGCGCTTCATGAAGCCCGCCTCCAGTTTCCGCAGCCACTACGCTTACGACAACCTGCTGTACATGACGGCCGGGCAGATCATTCCCGCAGTAACGGGAGTTTCGTGGGACGATTACGTTCGCCAACGCATTTTCACGCCGCTGGGGATGAACCACTCTAACGTCAGCAATGCCGCGATCAAACCCGGCGACAATGTTGCCTTTCCCCACTCCCGCCTCGACGACAAGCTGCAAGTCATCCACTTCGAAGTGCTGGACAACGCCGCCCCGGCTGGGGCGATCAACTCGTGCGCGGCCGACATGGCGAAGTGGGTGCAGTTGCAGCTCAACCGCGGCAAGTTCGCGGATCGCGACGGCCGCCTGTTCAGCGAGGAGCGCTCGAAAGAAATGTGGTCGCCGCAAACCATTCTCCCTATCGGCGATCCGCCACCGCCTCTGGCCGGATTGAAGGCGAACTTTGCCGATTACGCCCTGGGCTGGGGACTGCGTGACTATCACGGCCGCAGGCTTGTGGGCCACACCGGCATTGCGGGATTCGTCTCGCGCGTCATGCTCGTGCCGGAAGAAAATCTTGGGGTCGTCGTACTGACCAATGCCGAAGAAGGCGGAGCTTTCGATTCGATTCTCTACCACGTGCTGGATCACTACTTTCATCTGCCGCCAACCGACTGGATCACTGCATACAAAACCGTGAGAGACAAGCAAGAGAAAGACGCCGCCGAGACCATGAAAAAGGCGGAAGCCGGCCGCGCTGCTGATTCCAAGCCATCCCTTCCTCTAGAAAAATATGCCGGTGCCTACCGCGACGGCTGGTACGGTCCGATTACTATCCGGATGGAAAATAACAATCTGGTCATTACCTTCGACCATACCCCCACCATGATCGGCGACCTGCAACATTGGCAATACGATACTTTCAAGGCTCACTGGCGCGACCGCACCATCGAAGACGCGTTCGTATCTTTCACGCTGAATCCGGACGGCACGATCGAGAGTGCCCGAATGGCCGCGGTATCTCCGCTGGCCGACTTCAGCTTCGACTATCAAGACCTGCTGCTAAAACCGGGAGAAAAGAAATAAGGAGGGTGCCCCATTCTTGTCGTACTTGGCGACAGAGCCTGCCCTGAGCGAAGTCGAAGGGATGGGGGGATTTTCAATTCGGCTCCGCACCGAGACATCAAGCTTTGTCCATCCCACCAAACCCGTCTCTCGCAACCGCCGAAGCCGCGGTCCAATCCCATAGCGCCAGCCTGCGCCGTGAACTCGGCCTGCTCGACCTGGTCCTCGCCCAGATTCTGCTGGTCGTCGTCCCCGATTTCTTCGGCACAGCGGTCAAGGCTGGCCCCGCCCATGTAGTGCTGTGGCTGGCGGCTATGCTGCTGTTCTTCATTCCGCTGGCGCTGATCGTCGCGCATCTCAATCGACTGATGCCGCTGGAAGGCGGCCTGTACGAGTGGGCACGACTGGCATTTAACGACCAGATCGGTTTTCTCGTCGCATGGAATCTCTGGCTCTTCATCATGCTTTACGTTGCGGTCATCGGTTTGGTGACCACGACATTCCTATCCTATGCCGTACCTTCGCTGGCCTGGATGGCTGACAACAAGTGGGCCGTGCTGGCGGCGTCAGTGGTTTTAATCGCCGCACAAATGCTGCTGGCCAGTATCGGGTTTGGTATTGGAAAGTGGTTTAATAACGCTGGCAGTATTGCCGTGCTGATTACGGTCGCCGTGCTCGTGGGCCTTCCGCTGGTGAATGCGCGGTACGGAGCGCCCGCATTTCATCCGCTGCGCCTGGTCGCGCCACCACTTACGGTGTTCACGCTCAGCGTCTTCAGTAAGATGACTTTCGGTGCACTTAGCGGCTTTGAGTACGTCGCCATCTTCGCCGGAGAATCACGCAACCCGGCACGCAACATCGGGCGCTCCATCCTGATTACGGCGCCAGTCATCGCGCTGATCTACATCTTCACGACGAGCGCGATCCTGGCTTACGTTTCTCCCGACGCCGTCGACGTCATCGGCCCCATCCCGCAGGCGCTGCGGCGCGGCTTTGGAAACTTCGGCGCGGTGATTGTTCCGGTAGCCATCTTCCTTCTGCTGGCAAACTATCTTTCCACCTTCAGCCTTTATTTCAGTGGCAGTGCGCGCCTGCCCATGGCGGCTGGCTGGGACCATCTGCTGCCCGCGTGGTTCTCGCGTCTGCACGCGCGATACAAAACGCCCGTGAACTCGATTCTTTTTCTGGGTGGTGCGACTCTGGCCGCCAGCATCGCTGCCCTGATCGGCGTCGGAGAGCAGGAAGCCTACGAACTTCTCCTGACCTGGGGCTTCACTTTTTATGGCATCGCGTATCTGGCACTGTTTGCCATTCCCCTGCTCGCGCCCAAAGCCAGCGGAATCCGTCCTCGCTTAGCCCTTCGCATTGCCGCCGCCTCGGGATTTCTCGTGACTTTGCTCTTCGTCGCACTGTCGATTTTTCCCATCATCGACGTCGCCAGCTCGTGGCGCTATTCGGTGAAGATCGCTGTGGTCGTCTTGGGAGCAAACTTCCTCGGCTGGATGATCTATCAGGCAGGCCGACGGAACAGTGCCCGAGAACTACCGTAGAAATACCTGCCCCGCATCCTCCACCCGCACACTGGATTTCCGCCGCGCGCCCGTCTCCACGTTGTAGGCCGCCAGCACATGATCTTCAACGATCAGGATCTCCTTCTCGCTGAGCCAGCCCACCAGCACGGCATGCGGCACAAACGCAACTCGCCGCGGCGCATCTTCCAAGCTCTTCACTTCCACCGCCGGCAGATCCACAAGAGACCTGCGAATGCGCTGCGACTCCTCGGGATTGGCCTGCCCTTGTTCGGCCAGTTGGATGGGCTTATTCGACTCCGCGGTCGAAACGATGGTCATCGCCACGGATCCCGATTGGGGCGAAAGGCGCGCATTCGAAGTGTAGAAACTCACATCGTAGTCAGGATTGTTGTAGGCCGCCAACTCGTCAAACACGGTGAACTTCTTCGCCTTCGTCAGAACCAACGTACGGTCGTCGCTCTGATTCGACCAACCGCAGCAGCCTGAATCGGGAATCGCTTCGACAATTGTGCTTCCGTCGGAGGCCGCGTCCAGCACGCGCTGTAAAGGTTCGGTCAGCGGGTCCGTGGTCCACTTTCCGCCTTCTTCCTGATAGCGCGCGGTGGCCTTGTAGACAGGCGCTGTCTGTCCCGCAATGAACTGGGTCATGAGGAAAAATTTCTCTACACCGGTTTCGGGCACCCAGACCACAGCGTACGGACAACTTTCTTCACACGTCCCCGTCGGACAGCGGCAGTCGGGAAACTTCGAGGTGGCCAGATCTTCGCGTCCCGCGCCGGTCAAATCCGTGCGCCAGGCTTGCCAGGTCGTAACCGTCGAAAGATCCACTTCATCGCGCTGCAAGCGGTGCGCCTGATTGGCAAACCAGAACAGATGTCCGCCGTCGGCCGAAAGATACGCCACCGGGGCCGACTCCGTGACGGCCTGATTCGAACCGGTTGTGCTGACCTCGCGTTTCACACCCTGATCAGGCGTGTTCGCGTTGTGCCCATCCCAAATCCACAGCTTATGCGCCGATGCGGCATCTTCCTCTGACAGCGGCAGCGACACAGCGGGCGCATACAGAATCTGTCCCAGACGGTTGACCGCGATCGTCGCGGGCGATTGCACCGCCGCGACCGGAACCTTCACCGTCTGCTTCACCGCAAAGGTCGCGGGGTCGTACTCGACCATCTCTCCCGGCGAACGCAGCACCCACAACCGTTTCCCTTGCCCCAGTGACGGCATCGTCAGCAGGAGACTACTCATCACCAGCAATATCCTCCGCATGAAGCTCGTGAGACCTCCCCTCAACTTGTGTCCGCTCCAGTCTTTCACGAGCAGGCAGAAAATGGATCGACTCTGTGCGGCTTTTTTCATTTACCGGACAAGAACGAACTCGACGTCCGGATGGCCGCCCGGAAGTGATAGGCTACCGAATTCTCACTGCCGCGCGAGAAAGGGCCGGGAGGAACGATGAAAAGCGGCTGGCTTCCCTTATAATGGCCGGGGTCCAAAGCTATCTTTGAAGTGCGCAAAAAGTTCTTCGGAGCGGTTCATCCCACCGAAGTCCAACAAGAAGCTCGCGCCTCATCGCCTCATCGTCTCTTTTATGTCCGTTGACGCAAAAACTCTAAGGCCCGGAATCGAAACGGCGAGCCTGACCGATGTCGGCCGCCAGCGCGCCAATAACGAGGATTCCTTCCTCTATTGGGAGGCGAACTCCGACGAGGACTTTCGCCGCAAGGGCCGCCTGGCTGTGGTGGCCGACGGCATGGGAGGTTACGAAGGCGGGCAGGAAGCCAGCCGACTGGCGGTTGAGACCGTGCGCAGCATCTACGACAACGCGTTTGGCGCGGATCCGCAAGAAACTCTGGTAGAAGCCTTCGCGTCCGCTCACCAGAATATTCAGCGTTTTGCCGCCGAGCACCCACAGTTCTATGGAATGGGAACCACCTGTACCGCGGCGTCGATCGTCGATCGCCAACTCTGTTTCGCCCATGTTGGGGACAGCCGCCTCTACCTGATTCGCGGCGAGACCATTACGCGCCTCACCCGCGATCATTCTTACGTTGGCCGGCTCGTCGAAAGCGGTATTGTGCGCTCCGAGGATGCCGAGTCCCACCCGCAGCGCCACATTCTTACCGCTGCCCTGGGCTCCGGCCGGGAAGTTACGCCGCACGTTCCCGAGCAGCCCGTCCCTCTGGAGCAAGGCGACAGCCTTCTGCTTTGCAGCGACGGCCTCTGGGGTCTGGTGGGCGACCTGGAACTCAGCCAGGTCGTCAGAGCTAATGCCCCCGCGGAGTCTTGTCAGAAGCTGGTGAACCTGGCGCTCGAGCGCGGTGGTCCGGACAACATTACCGTGCTCGTGCTCCGTGTTTCTGCGTGAACTGTCCATTAAGATGTTGCGGCACTTTCCCGGTTCTAAACTGCAAGGTGCTGCACATCCCCTCCGATCCCGGAAAGTGGAGCGGCGGCTAACTGATTGACTGCACACCTTTAAATTCGCGATGTACATTCTGCGCGATGGAGTTTCGCTTGCATTTTCATTCCGTTCGAGAAAGTCTATTATTTCGATTACGTCGATAGAAAGCTGGCCCTTATGAAGATCTCGCAAAAAGGACTCTATGCCCTGCAGGCCATGATGATGCTGGCCCGTCATTATCGCCAGGGAGCGATCAAGATTCGCGACATCGCCTACGAAGAGGCGTTGCCGGAAAAGTTTCTGGAATTGATCCTGCTCGAACTCAAGAATGCCCGCATGGTGGAAAGCGTGCGTGGAGCCAAGGGCGGCTACCAGTTGCGCCGCGATCCCAGCGACATTCATCTCAGCGAGATCATTCGCCTGATCGACGGGCCGCTGGCGCCCTTTGCCGACGCCGAACAGCTCCGCGAACTGATCGACCGGGATATCCCGCACCGCGCCCTCTATCAGGTGTTCCTCGACGTTCGCGACGCGGCCGCACGCATCCTGGACCACACGAGTCTGGCGGACTTGATTGCCCACGACACCCCGCGCGCCGGCAAGAGCGCCAAACATCAGAAAAACCAGAAGAAAAATGGCGCGAGCGTTCTCCCCATGGTCGTGGGTGGCCAGACGGGTGAGTAGGCGAATCTTCGTCGCGTCGTTATAGATCGCAACGGCGATCGCAGGCAGGCCAGGCAACACTATTCCGCGCGTGAAGTGTAAAAATGACGCCAATAGCAAAGCGCTACCGACCCAGTGTCCTGCAAGGCTTCTGGACACTACGGCAGCGCTGCCCTTACAGAGCCCGAAACTGATGGGAAAAGTATAGGAATTCGGCTGCACTACTAACAGTGCATTGCTAGGTACCGGGAGGTTAATACCCGGAGAAGTAATTCCTTGAGAGTATCGCTATTCCTCTGTGTCCCCCGTGCCCTCTATGGTGGAAGCTTTCTCCGGCCGCAGCAGCGGGAACAGAATTACGTCGCGGATGGTGTGGGAATCGGTCAGCAGCATGCACAGCCGGTCTACGCCCACGCCGACGCCACCGGCGGGCGGCATCCCATAGGACAGGGCGCGGATGTAGTCCTCATCCATCTGGTGCGCTTCGTCGTCGCCGCGTTCGCGTTCCTTCAGCTGGCCTTCGAATCGCCGGCGCTGGTCCTCCGGATCGTTAAGTTCGCTGAAGCCGTTGGAGATTTCCATCTGCCCGGCGAAAATTTCCCAGCGCTCGGTCCAGTCCGGCTCGTCCGGCTTCTGCTTCGACAACGGCGAGATCGCAGTGGGAAATTCGTAGATGATCGTCGGCTGCGTGAGATGTTCTTCGGCGACAGCCTCGAAAAGGGCTGCGATCGCTGAGCCTGCACTACCCCCTCGGTCCAACTCGCTTCGGATCAGTTCGAAGGCGGGCTGCGGATGCTCGCGTTTGCCAGCGAACGCGGGACCCTTCGCCTCGGTCGCTGCCTGAAGCGAGGCGATACCACGATCGAGAAGCGCACCGATTTTGCTGGCGCCGGCAAAATCGCTCATCTCCGGCTTAGCCCCCGCCGCCTCCGGCCAGTAATGAATGATGGCCTCGCGCATGGTCATGCGCGTCCAGTTCGACCAGTCGATCCAGTCGTCACCCCACTTGGTTTTGGTGACGCCGTCAGGATGTTCCGCGTCCGCCGTCACGTCCTTCGCCGCCTGAGTGATGATTTCCTGCGTGAGATCCATCACGCCCTGATAGTCGGTGTAGGCCTGGTAAAACTCCAGCATGGTGAACTCAGGATTCCAGCGCCAGCCCAGGCCTTCGTTGCGGAAGTTGCGATTGATCTCGTAGACGCGGTCAAATCCGCCCACCACCAGCCGCTTCAGGTAAAGCTCGGGCGCAATGCGAAGAAACAAATCCATGTCGAGCGTGTTGTGATGAGTCACAAACGGGCGCGCCACGGCTCCGCCGGCGATGGGTTGCATCATCGGCGTCTCGACTTCGACAAACCCGTGAGCGTCGAGCGTGCGGCGCATCGACTGCACAAGTCTCGTGCGCTTCAGAAAAACTTCGCGCACTTCCGGATTCATCACCAGATCGACATAGCGCTGGCGGTAGCGCAGTTCGACGTCGGTCAGGCCGTGCCACTTTTCGGGCAGCGGCAGCAGGTCTTTACTCAGGAAGGTGATCTCCTCCACGTGCACGCTGAGTTCGCCGGTGCGGGTGCGAAACAGGTATCCGCTGACGCCGATGTGGTCGCCGAGGTCGAGCAGTTTGTAGAGTTCGAAGCCCTTTTCGCCGACCGCGTCTTTCTTGACGTAAATCTGCAGTTTCTTGCCGTCCTGCTGCAGGTGGGCGAATCCGGCCTTACCCATGAGGCGAATGGCCATGATGCGGCCGGCCACGCGCACGTTCACGCGGGCCTGTTCCAGTTCTTCGGCAGTCTTCGGGGTGTAGTCGGCCAGAATCTGTTCCAGCGTATGGGTGAACTGGAACTTGCTGCGGTAGGTGGCCTGGCCGAGCGCTTCAATCTGCTTCAACTTCTCGCGGCGCAGTTCGTAAATATGATCGTCGAGTGCCAAGGGAGTCCTTTGGTTGCTTGCGATGGAAGGGAGATTATAAACAATGCGTCGGAACGATCTCGCGAGCGCGTGGCCCGCGGACGGAGTGCCCGGGCGGTGGGGAGAATTTTTTTTCGTCGCTCGCGGCAACGTCCTGATTCTTTTGCCATTCCGCGGAATCGATCGGCTGCCGGCCGGGTAAAATATTGGGACTAAAGGACTTGGCCGTAAAATATTACGAAATAAGGAGTTAGCGGTGCATACGGTTAGCGCTGCGGATTGGTTCTGATCCGGGCTCACAGTTCAAATTGTGCGCCTTCTATATCCTCGGTCAAGGTTGTTGGTCACACGCAGACAGTTTTTTTCGCGCGGAGCTGTGGAAAACCGACCGAGGATGGCGCGGTTGGATTGCCGGCGAAGATACAGTCGCGATTGATGGTGGCGTTGTTCGCTATGTCGGGAGGAGATGAGTGCTATCGGGATTTTGCAACAGTTGCCTCAGTCCCGATGTTTAGCACGCCGGATGGCACGCCTGTGAAAGAGTCCTCACCTTCTGAAGCCCCCTGAGCCTCCGGGAAGGCTACTGCTCCATGGCGTTAGGTTTCCATTCGAAGTGTATAAAAGCGAACAGTCATCGAACTCGGTAAGAAGTATTCTGGGTTTGTTCCTGAACCGGAATGCGGTCATGGGTTAGCGGCGGGTAACCGGCATTTGACCCTCACGACCGCTTCACAAGAACTTTTCGCCTTTCACAGGCCGAACTCTCTTGGGTTCGGCCTTTTTTCCTTTTTAGCTAAACCAACGTACATCGGGGATGAGTCTGCAATTGCAAGTGCTTGGGCGACTTCAAGCCCTACGTGCCCGACTGGAGGGACTATGTTAGGTCTGGGTGTGCTCGGAACAATTATTGTGATTCTGGTGATTGTGTGGCTCGCACGTCGCGTGTGAAGGTGAGGACGAATGCACTCTAGCGCATTTTCGGTTGCGGCACTTGGGGCGACTTCTTCACCTCAACGCACTTGGGGCAAGTGCACTCAAAGAGCGGATTGGCCGGCCAAGCGAGATGTCCGCATCGAGCGCACATGTACCAAGTCTCCGCGCCACGCTGGCCAATCATCACCTTGAAATTGCTGCCTTCTACGCAATAGGGGCAGCGCGTCAGGTGCATTCTCGTTTTTCCGGGCGCTTCCATGATTCCGGCCGCAACGGTGAGTTTCCGCTGTGAGGGTGACGGCGCAGTTTGAAAATAGGGGCTTTTCCTCCTGCTAAAAATCAGGACTATCAAAGCGGGCTACTCTTTTGTTTGATTCTTGGAGATCAGTTTCTGCTCTTGTTCCCTGATCCAACCCTCAATCTGCTTTCGAATTCCACCATCGGTGCATTCTCTAAGTGCTTTCTGTAGCCTCTCGATTTCAGCCTTGATTATTGCTCGGTCTCCGGGTGAAAGCATGGCTACAGTGTACGCCATCGCACACATGAGTCAATCTCCACAGCGCCGAAAGAAGGCAAGCAGAATTCCAGTCGGAGGGACACCCAGAATTCAAACCGTACTGGCTAGCCTAACCAGGCCATTACACGCTTTGAGCGGCAAAGCGCCATTCTGAGTGCAATGGCGATGTTACGACAACTGACACTCATTGACCCGATCGTGGACGGCCCGTCGATCAACATTCTGTTTAATCCGTTGCTACTGGCGCAGAGCGGGAACGAATTGGCGCACTTCGGTTTGCGCCTCGATCTGTCCGCCGGTATAAGTTACGCCGCCGGTCGCCGGATCGAAGACGTAGATCGAGTAAGTTGACGGATTCAGGACTTGCTGGTCCTGCGTATAGACAAGAACATCATCCGGGCTGAAGCCGACTACGAAGCCGTTGACGTAATTTCCCGTTTCGACGACTTTCTGCTGCCCCAACTCAATCTTTGCGATCAGAGTGTTGTCGGGCGATACCTGAAAGAAAACGTATCTGCCTGACGGATCGGGCGTTTCCCAGGTTGCATAGCCGCAGGCTTCCAGCATTGTCGCGGTGCAGTTAAAGAGTGGCGTTCCGCTCAGCGAAGCAACGCCCAGTTCGCTCTGCCCGTACGAATTTTGGATCGGAACGCCGAAATAAAGAATAGACGACCGAGTGATGTTGACGAGATTGGTGCTGGTGGTCTCTCCATTGCTAAAGTACGCGATCTGGGTTTCTGAGCCGAGCGCACCGGTCTTCTGGTTTACCGGCCTCGAATAGTAGAAACCTTGTTCGCCGTAGAAGTAGGGGCAATACCAGGAATCGTACATCTTGGTGCCGCTGGGGTTGAACCCGACGAGGATGAAACTGGCATAGTCGGCTCCAGATGAGCACGGACCATTCGCGGGATATGTCGCGACCTTTGTGCCTTCCTTCACCTGGAGTGAACCCCAAAAGTGAGACAGTAAAAGAAGACACACTTTGCAGGAAAGGAAACTGCAAGTGGCAAAGAGACGGTATTCTGAACATTTTCGACGGGTGGCAGTGGAACGAATGAAAGGCTGCGATAGCATCGTGACCCTAACCAAAGAACTGGGGGTATCACGGCGGCAGCTGTACCGTTGGCGCGATGAACTGGACCCAGAGGAACCCGTGGTTGGGAAACCACCCGGGCAAAAGTCTCGCGCATCCACCCTGCGCAAAGAGGTGAATCATCTAAAGCGAGTTTTGGCGGAGAAGACGCTGGAAGTAGATTTTTTCAGAAGTGCCTTGCAAAAAGTCGAGGCTCGACGCCAGCAGAACAGCAGGTCTGGCGAGAAGGCATCTTCGATCAAATCCGGGAAGTGATGCCGTTGCAAGGCGGCTTGACGATCGAGCGCATGTGTCAACTGGCCCAGGTGAGCCGGGCAGGCTTCTACCGCTGGTTGCAGGAACCCCAGCCAGAGGAGGCGGAGATGGAAGTACGATCCGCGATTCAACAGATCGCGATGGAACATCGGCGGCGCTATGGCTATCGGCGTATTTCTGCGGAACTCCGACGTCGAGGTATGCCCGTGAACCACAAGCGAGTAGCACGGATCATGCGGGAGGATAACTTGCTCGCGGTACAGCCGCGGCAGTTCGTGGTGACCACGAGGTCGGATCACAAACTGGAGGTATATCTCAATCTGGCCCGGCGCATGAATCTAACGGGGATGGATCAACTGTGGGTGGCCGACATCACCTACATTCGGCTGAAAACCGAGTTTGTCTACTTAGCAGTGATCCTCGACGGGTTTTCTCGCAAGGTGGTGGGTTGGTCCCTGGAGCGGAACCTAGCCAGCCGCTTAGCCGTAGTCGCGCTGGAGCAAGCAATCGTAGGACGACAACCTAGCGTGGGCCTAGTCCATCACTCCGATCGAGGCGTGCAATACGCCAGCGCGGAATATGTGGCGGTTCTAGAAAAACATGGGATGATTCCGAGCATGAGCCGCCCGGCAAATCCGTACGACAATGCAAGCTGCGAAAGCTTCATGAAAACGTTGAAACGGGAAGAAATTTATGCGAACCAGTACAGCGACTTAGAACACCTGCGCACCAACATCGAAGAATTTATCCAACGGTACTACAATCGGCAGCGATTACACTCTGCGTTGGGCTACTGTTCTCCAGAAGAATTTGAACAGCAAGCCAAGCATTCCGATTCCATGACACAGTTTCGTAGTCCAACCGTCAAGTTTTTCCGAAACATAGAGGAGGAAGATTCTACGGGGCTGCTGGAGCAGGGGACTCAAACGCCGTCCCCTGCTCCAGACCTCATCCCCGGCTAGGCAATGGACCATCCAAACTCAATCCAATGGCACGTGTGTCATTCAAATCTGTCTCATCTCGTGGGGTCACCCCACACCTTTCCGGTCGTCGGATTGATCTCAAATGAACGAATCGAAGCAAAGACTTGTTGGTTCTTCGTATTCTGAGTTATTCGGGTCGCGTAGGCGACGGTTCCATCCGGGTCAATCGAGAGAGGGGAAAAACCGTTTCCCAGCAGGATCAGGGTCTGAACCGCAGGAACCTGCGGCACTCCGGTCGAATCTGTTGCATAAACCCATAGATATTGTTGGTTGTTGGCAAATGCGGTCACGTAGAGGAAATGATCGTTTTGGGAGGGAACTATGGTGGCAGGCCCTGAAGTGAAATCGAGCGTGACGCCCTGGCCTTGTTGCGTGGGAAATCCGGTCAGGCGGTCGATGTTGTAAGTTTGGACGATAGACCCGTACTGGTTGTAAACGACTTCGATGGAATTGCCGGCAGGCGTCTGCGCGAAGAGCGACGACGCACAGAAGACCAGTGGACACACTGCTGCGACGAAAATGTGAGTGAAGCGGCTTTGCATGGAAAGATACTCCTTGGGACCACGGTGAACCCGCAGTCTGCGCGAGTATTAGGTGTCGTTGGTCTAGGGAAGGTTGGTTTCTGACAAGATTGCTAGGTGTTGAAATCAGGCCATTACACAAGTGAGCCAAAGGAAAACTGTTTTCACTCACGGTAGATGAGTGAGGTCGCGATGTTTCACCATTTGGGACGGATCGCTTATGTTCGAGTCCCCCGTTAAACAGGGCAGACCCGGTGTGGCAGGAGCCAGGACGAGGACGGCAACGGTTGGCGGACGCTCGGCTTAGAACGGGTTGACCTGGGGAAAATGAATTTTCAGTTTCTGGCAAATAAAAAGAATCAGGATCGCGCCCAGTGTGGAAAAAATGAGGCCGGCGGGATGGTAGCGATCGTTCGCCGGGCGCCAAATCATGTGGCTCACGCCGCCGCCGATGATCGATCCGATCACGCCGAGGACCGTCGTCCAGAACATCGTCATCGGGACGTGCATCACCGTTTTCCCGATAAACCCCGCGACGAGTCCAATCAAGATATACCAGATTAAATGAAACATAGTTTACCCTCAGTGTTACGCTTCAGAACGTCGCGTTGGCCCTCTTCGTTCGACCCCGCCGCGTGCGGCGGAGAATCGTGGTACGGTGTTTTCTGGGTCAGACCTTTCTGGGTCAGAACTTTCTCGGTCAGAACTTTCTCGGTCAGAACTTTCTCTGTCGGAGCTCTGTCTGTCAGAACAAGGTTGATTTCGTTGGCCAGTGCCGTCAACTTCGCCGGATCTTGTTCGCTAAGACACCGGGCCGCCAATTCCTTCCACCGTTCAAACTTTCGCGACATATGTAGTCCTGATTTCTTATGAATGGACAGAGTATGCCCGGAGCTAAACATCCGTCTGTCCACTATTGATCACATTCGACGGGGGATGACAGGGGCATCGTATAAACGCGAGCAGGTGCAACTCCCCGTGCTCGAAGGATTCCGGGGCTTGCTTCAACAATGGTACCGTGGTACATTGGTACACGTGACGGACGATCCTAAGCTTCTGGTCGAGCGAGTGCAGACCGGGGTGCGCATTGAAAAACGCATTCTGAAGGTGCTGAAGGCTTTTGCCGAGTATCACGACATGACACTGGGCGACGTGCTGGAAGGCATCGTGCTGCATGCGTTTGACGGCAAGACGCCGTTCAGTCCGGCCTCGCTCGAACGCATTCGCGAGTTGAAGAAGTTCTACGAACTGGATCTCGACTCCAGCGCCAGCCACCGTCTGAAAGAGATCAAGGCAAAATCGCCGCGCAAGCGCGCTTCCGAAAAATAAAGATTAGGAGACCTATGAGCCCCGCGAGAACCAAGACCGCTTTGACCGTGCTGCAGTGGGTGCTGGGCGTGGTAGTTCTGATCGAAGCTGTGATGTTCGTGCTGCCCGGCGCAGCTCACGACTTTGCCCGGACGCACATGCCCGGCTTCGTTCGCCTGGTTTTAGGATTCGGCGAGATTCTGGGCTGCGTGCTTCTGCTGATTCCGAAAACGGCAATCCGCGGCGCGTGGGTGCTGGTGGCCGTGTTCGTCATGGCAATCCTTCTTCATCTGTTGCATGGACTGTACGGCATCGGAAACCTGGTGATTTATGCCGCTGCGGCCCTCGCCATCGCGATCGGCAAGGGGAACTAGGCGCTTGATGACCAGCACAACACTCATCGATCGCTTCGAGGCCGGCGCTCTGCCGGAAGATTCTTTCCGCCACGCCGATCACGTGCGGCTGGCATTTGCTTATCTCTCGCAATACCCGGCGCTCGATGCGCTCCACCGGTTCTCGAATGCGCTGAAGCGTTACGCGGCGGCCCGCGGCAAGCCCGAGCGCTATAACGAGACGATTACCTACGCTTACTTTTTTCTGATCCGCGAGCGAGTAGCGCGCACGGGTGCCGTCGATTGGGATGAGTTCGCCCGGCGGAATTCCGACTTGCTCGCGTGGAAAGACGGAATCCTCACCCGGTACTATGAGGAATCCACGCTGCAATCCGACCTGGCCCGCCGTGTCTTCCTGTTCCCCGACCAGTGCCGGTTCGTTCATCGTTGTCAGAGCGGACTGTCCAGCCCTCAGGGGCTAAAGCCCGCGTTGTTTACGGTTTGAGCGGCACGGCTGAAGCCGTGCCCTTCCCCAAACCATTGATGAGACATGTTCTAACCTCCAGGACCGAGATACGATACGATCTCTTGATCTCGTTACCACGCGGCGACCCCCATGAATCTTCTGAAGCGTACGGTTCTCATTTTTGCGGCTCTCACTTTCACGATCGCCCACGCGCAGGACATTCACACGGGCGACGCGCTTCTGCGCGCGATGCACGACCGCTACCAGTCCTCCTGGTACCAGACGATCACGTTCACGCAGAAGAGCACGACTTACAAACCGGACGGCACCAGCACGGCGGAAACCTGGTATGAAGCGTCGCGGTTCCCGGGAAAGTTGCGCATCGACGTTGGTCCGGCCAGCGACGGCAACGGCTACGTGCTGGTCGACGGCACGCTGACCATCGTGAAGGACAACAAGATCGCCGGCACGCGGCCGCTGGTCAACATGCTGCTGGTGCTGGGGTTTGACGTCTATGCACAGTCCCCCGAGGCTACCATTAAAGTTGTGCGAGGCGAGGGCTATGATCTTTCGAAGCTGCGCGAAGACACTTGGGAGGGACACCCGGCCTATGTGGTCGGCGCGGATAAGGGAGACCTGAAGTCGCACCAGTTCTGGGTGGCAAAGGACACGCTGCTGTTCGTGCGGGTCATCGAACCGGCGCGAGGCGAACCGAACAAGCTCAACGACATTCGCTTCACCGATTATCGCCCCCTGGCGGGAGCATGGGTGGCGGCCCGCGTGGAAGTCTATTCCGGCGACAAGATGGTGTTTAGCGAGGACTACACCGACGTCAAAGCCAACGTGAAACTCGATCCGGGAACTTTCGATCCGCAACAGTTCAGCACGACGCATTGGGAGAAACTGTGAAGCTGTCAACCGATGGAGCTTCGCTCTTAGGAGACTGCTTGAAGTGAACGGGGCTCTGCGCTACGATAACCTGCTCCTCCGAATTGCAGAGGCAAACTGGATATGCCGCAAAACTACGTCCCTATCTTCATCTTCATCGCTGTTGTTGGGTCGCTACTGCCCATTACCTTGCTGCTGGCGAAACTGGTGCGGCCTTCGAATCCCAGCAAGACCAAGCTGATGCCCTACGAATGCGGCATCGACCCCATCGATAGCGCCCGCGGACGATATACCGTGCGTTACTACATCATTGCCATTCTTTTTGTAGTGTTCGACGTGGAAACTATTTTTCTCTTTCCCTGGGCGGTGAGGTTCAAGGCTTTCGGCCTGTTCGGATTGCTGGAGATGCTGGTCTTCCTGGCGATCCTGATCGTGGGCTACATCTGGGTATGGAGTAAAGGCGCGCTGGAATGGGTGTAGCGAATTGAGTCATTGAGCGATTGAGCCATTCAATCATTGAATCCCGGTTTGACTGGAAGACTCAATCGCTCAATGGCCCAATCACTCAATGACTCAATGATGGATTCCTCTCCCGCCGAAAGCTTTGCGGCCAGCCGCTGGACGCAAGGCAACTTCTTCTTCCCCACACGCCTGGTGATCAGCCCGCAGCGAGTCTCCCGGGTGAAGTCGCGGCTGTTCGGCAGTAACGAGGAAAGCATTGCGATGTCGAAGATCGCGTCAGTTCACATTTCCACCGGCGTGTTCTGGGCGGAAATCGTGATCGAATCCACCGGTGGCACCGACCCCATCACCAGCCACGGACATCGCAAGGCGGACGCGCAACGCATCCGCGACCTCATCGAAACTTACCAGGCGCAAGCGCGCAGCTAAACTTCGCGGTTGGAGGCGGGAGCGCTGCCGGATGCAGCGCGGCCTGGACTCCTTGCGGGGCCGCTGGTTCCGCGAGGGTGAAAGGGATCCTTCGACGGTGCTGTCGTTCGCTGCGCTCGCGACAACTTGCTCAGGATGACAGATGGAGTGAGTTGCGATGCATCCTGGATTTTGAAACAGTAGTCGCCCTCCTCCTCGTTGACTTCGCCTCCTCAAGCTGATAAAAGTTATCGTTCTTTTCGATGCACACAGATCCGTAGGTTTGTGTCTGCGCGAATATGCCGGACGAAATCAAATCCCCCTCGTCGCCGCTGCCGGAAGGTGAACCGAAACCGGCGGCGGAACAGCCCGCTAGTGCGGGCGGAGTGAAAGCTACTTCTTCCGGTTCACCTGAAGCCGGTTCCGCTGAACCTGGTTCCGTTTCATCGGAAACAAAGTCTGTTCCCGCCAAGCCTGCCACTCCGCCAAAGCCTGCTGCGGCCCCGGCTGCCGCCAAGCCTGCCGCCGCTCCGGCAAAACCCGCGGCTCCCGCACCCACGCCCTGGGATTCGCCCATGGTCGCCAAGCTCAAGCAAACGTACGGATCGGGCGTTGAAGCGCTGACTCATCTGGGACAGAACTATGTGGTGGTGGACCGCTCGACGATCCCGGAGATTCTGCACATCCTGCGCAACGAAGAGGAGTTCGACTACTGCGTGGACTTGACCGCAGTGCACTATCCCAAACGCGAGAAGCAGTTCGACGTGGTGTGGGTGCTGTATTCGTTCCCGCGGAATGAGCGCATCCGCGTCAAGACGCAGATCGCCGATGGTGAGAGCCTGCCGAGTTCGGTCCCCATCTGGGCGACCACCAACTGGCTGGAGCGTGAAGTCTTCGACATGTTCGGTATCAAGTTTGACGGGCATCCGGACCTGAAGCGCATTCTGCTGCCCGACGGTTGGAAGGGATATCCGCTGCGGAAAGATTACGGAATTCTGCAGCAGGACAACGAGTGGGTGCAGATCAATTTGGGGATTGAGAGCGGGCAATGATGTTCGGCTCACATGGATTTTGGTGCATTGTCATCCTGAGCGGCGTTCTTTGCCACGAAGGACCTATGCACTCCTCCACGGCTCCGGCGGCTTCGGCAGATGGCATAGGTCCTTCGCTTCGCTCAGGATGACACGCAAGGAAATACACGAGAGACCACGAGGGGTGAGAGCTAACGACCAACGACTGACGACCTAATCCATGACCGACCCGAACACACTTTCGCCGCTGGATCTGGAAACACCCGACAAGACGTTTCTGGATGCCAACGAGCTCGTCATCAACATGGGGCCGCAGCATCCTGCGACTCATGGCGTGCTGCGCGTGATTCTGCGACTCGACGGCGAAAAAGTTCTCGGGCTGGAATGCGTCATCGGATACCTGCACCGCGGCGTCGAAAAAATTGCCGAGCACCGCACGTACACGATGTTCAATCCCTACGTCGACCGCATGGATTACGTTGCCGCGGTCTCGAACGGCCTGGGATACTGCGAGGCGGTCGAGAAACTCCTCAGCGTGGAAGCTCCGCCGCGAGCGCAATATATCCGCGTGATCTTGACCGAGCTGAACCGCATGGCCAGCCACCAGCTCTGGCTGGGCACGCACGCGCTCGACATTGGCGCGATCACGCCGCTGTTTTATACCTTCCGCGACCGGGAAGAGATTCTGAAGATTTATGAAAAGTATTGCGGCGCCCGCCTCACCACGCACGCCTTTCGCATTGGCGGCCTGCAGTACGAGGCCTATGACGGATTCGAGAAAGATGTAAAGAACTTCGTCAACTTCGTGAAACCGAAAATCGACGAATACGAGGAACTCCTCACCACCAACCGCATCTGGCTGGAGCGCACCAAGGGGGTCGGCGTCATCTCCGGTAAGGATTGCATCGCGCTGGGCGTGACCGGGCCGGTGCTGCGGGCGAGCGGCGTGCAATGGGACATTCGCAAGGCGCTGCCGTACGCGAACTACAAGAATTTCGATTTCGAAATTCCCGTCGGCCAGAATGGCGACACCTATGACCGGTACCTGGTGCGGATGGTGGAGATGCGGCAGTCGCTGCGCATCATTGAGCAGGCTGTCGAAGGCATTCCCGCTGGACCGATCATGGCCAAAGTTCCCAAGGTGATGAAGCCGCCGGTGGGCGAGGTCTATCACTCCATTGAAGCGCCCAAGGGCGAGCTGGGATATTTCATCGTCAGCGACGGCTCGACGCAGCCCTATCGCGTGCGGGTGCGCCCGCCCTCGTTCGTGAACCTGCAGGCGCTTGACCTGATGTGCCGCGGCCAGTTGGTGGCCGACGTCATCGCCGTCATCGGCACGCTGGATATAGTCCTCGGCGAGGTTGACCGCTGATGCACGAGTTCATCGACTACATCGAGAAGTATCTGAGTAGTAATCAGACGCCGGGCGCCGCGGGAAATATTTTCTGGGCCACCGTCTACATTCTGCTGGTTTTTGGCGGACTCTCAGTCGCCGTGATCGCCATGAACTGGCTGGAGCGGAAGATCCTGGCTCACATGCAGGTGCGTTTGGGCCCCATGCGTGTGGGCCCGCACGGGCTGCTGCAACCCATCGCCGACGCCCTGAAGCTGTTACTGAAAGAAGACATCATCCCTGCCGAAGCGGACAAGATTGTTTTCTGGATCGCGCCCTTCATCGTGGTACTCGCGGCGTTCACGGTTTTCGTCGTCGTACCTTTCGGCCCCACCCATGCCATCACCGACATGAATATCGGAATCTTATTCATGCTCGGCGTATCGTCGCTGAGCGTGCTGGGGATTGTTACTGCGGGATGGGCCTCGAACTCGCATTATCCTCTGATCGGCGCGCTGCGCTCGAGTGCGCAAATGGTTTCGTATGAAGTCGCCATGGGACTGGCGGTGGTTTCGGTCATCATGATGACCAGCCTGGGCGGCCTTGCCACCGGCCTCTACGGCGTTGGTGCCGCTGGCTCGCAGGCATCCGGCACGCTCAGCATGATCGGCATCGTGCAGGCGCAGCAGGCGCAGGGTGTCTGGTTCGTCTTCAAGTTTTTTCCACTGGGCCTGATCGGATTCGCCATGTTCGCGATCGCCATGGTCGCGGAAACTAACCGCGCGCCCTTCGACTTGCCCGAAGCCGAGTCCGAACTGACCGCCGGATTCCACACCGAGTACAGCGGCTTCCGCTGGTCTCTATTCTTCCTGGCGGAATATTCGGCGATGATCGCCGTATCGTCGATCGCGGTCACGCTGTGGTTGGGCGGGTGGCTGCGGCCGTTCCCCGGCGTGCACGGCCCCAGCATCGCGATTCCTCACATCTGGCCTCCGGCCGATCCAGCGGCTCCGTCGGGCGCTTTGGATTTTGTGTTCTCGCTGTGCCCAGGAATCTCGTTCCTGCTTCTGGGCGTGATGTGTTTCTACAATGTGCAGCGCATGCCCAAGCATCCGCTGTTCAAGATTCAAACCATGGGCCTGGCAGGATTCGGAGCGACGCTGGCGCTGATCGGCTTGATCCTATTTATCCCGCCGGTGCGCGACCGGGTCGGAGACATTTTCTGGTTCTCGGCAAAAGTTACGGCGTTCATGTACCTCTATATCTGGTATCGTGGCACGTTCCCGCGATATCGCTTTGACCAGCTCATGAAAGTCGGATGGAAAGTTTTGCTGCCGATAGGCTTGGCATTATTGATCCTGACCGCGATCGTCGGAATGCGGGCGGACCTCTGGGCACAATTCACGGGAGGATGGGGCCAATGAATCCCGGGGCAATGAATCCCTCGAATCCTCCGATCGCGACGCCATTTTTCTTTTACCTGCTGGCCGCCACCATGATCATCGGCGGCATTCTGGTGATCACGCGGAAGAACGCGGTGCATTCGGCGATGGCGCTGATCACCGCGCTGCTGGCCCAGGCCGGGCTTTATCTGATGCTCTATGCCCCCTTCGTCGCCGGCGTGCAAATCATACTCTACGCTGGCGGCATCATGGTGCTGTTCCTGTTTGTGATCATGCTGATCAATCTTGAACGCAACATGAAAGAGCGGCGTTCAACAAGCAGTGGCTGATCGGCATCGTCGCTGCCGCCGCCCTGGGCGGGCTGTTCATCGCGGTGTATACGACGGCCACGGGAGGCAAAGCGCTGTTCCCTGAGGGCCACGTGACCTACGGCGAAAGCCAAAACACTCAGGCAATCGCCGCCCTGCTGTTCGACCGCAGCGCCGGACAATATATGTTCGCCTTCGAAATCGCATCGTTGCTGTTGCTGGTGGCGATTATCGGAGCGGTAGTGATGGCGAAGAAGAGGATTTGAGAAAGGCAGCTTCTAGCTCCTAGCTTCTAGCTCTTAGCTAGCGGCTAGGAGCTAGAAGCCAGAAGCTGCTCATGGACGCAATGTTGCACATCACGACGCTGCACTACCTGGTATTGGGCGCTGCCCTGTTTCTGCTGGGCGTGATCGGCGTGCTCACGCGTCGCAATGTGGTGATCGTGCTGATGTCGATTGAGTTGATCCTGAACGCCGTCAACCTGAACCTGGTCGCGTTCTCGCGCTACTGGCAGGGGATTCATGGTCCCGGAGCCCTGCACGGCCAGGTGTTCGCGATTTTTGTCATCACTGACGCCGCTGCGGAAGCCGCGGTTGGTCTCGGCATCCTGATTGCCTTCTTCCGGAATAAGGAGACGGTGAACGTGGACGAAGTGAATTTGTTGAAGTGGTGAAACCAAGCTTCTAGCTGACTAGCTCCTAGCTTCTAGCCAGACCCGAATCGGGTAAAGGCTTAAAGCAGTGAGACGAACAGCTAGAAGCCAGAAGCTAGGAGCTAGCAGCTGATTTTCCTAACCCACATCTGGCTGATCCCGCTGTTCCCCGCCGCCGGCGCGGTGCTTATGTTTTTTTTCGGACGGCGACTGCAGAAGTCGACGGTGAGCGCGGTGTGCGTCGGGGCGGTCGTTCTCGCATTTCTCATGGCCTGCGGCGCGGTCTGGCAGTACACGAACTGGGCTGCTGCAAACGACCATAAGCCTTACGAGAAAATTCTCTACACCTGGCTGGGGACTGATACTGGGCACTTAGACTTTCTAAAGTCTGACGGAACTCAGGCTCCCTTGCATGCGGATGCCGGGTTTCTGCTCGACCCGCTCTCCAGCATCTGGCTGCTGTTTGTGACCGGCGTCGGCATGCTGATCCATATTTATTCCACGGGATACATGGCGCATGAAGGCGGGTATTACCGCTTTTTCGGATACCTGAATCTCTTCATGTTCTCCATGCTCACGCTGATTCTCGCGAATAACTACGTGCTCATGTTCGTGGGCTGGGAGGGCGTCGGGCTGTGTTCGTATCTGCTGATTGGGTTCTATTTCCATCGTAAGTCGGCGACTGACGCGGGCAATAAGGCATTTATTGTGAATCGCATTGGCGACGCCGGATTCCTGCTGGGAATGTTTTTCATCGCGTGGTACATGGGGTCGCTGCGCTTCATCGACGTAACGGCGGCCGCGCGCAGCGGGCACTACGCCATTGGCGATCCCATCATCACCGCAGCGACACTTCTTTTATTCGTCGGAGCCTGCGGAAAATCCGCGCAGATTCCTCTTTATGTGTGGCTGCCCGACGCCATGGAGGGCCCGACACCGGTTTCCGCGCTGATCCACGCCGCGACCATGGTGACGGCGGGCGTCTACATGGTGGCGCGCTCGAACGCGTTGTTCGTGCTGGCGCCGACGTCAATGAAGACGGTCGCGATCGTCGGCGCGCTGACCGCCATCTTCGCGGCCTCGATCGGCCTGGTGCAAAACGACATCAAGCGCGTGTTGGCTTACTCGACGGTCTCGCAACTCGGCTATATGTTTCTGGCCCTGGGCGTGGGAGCGTTCTCGGCCGCCGTGTTTCACGTTTTCACTCACGCGTTTTTCAAGGCGCTGCTGTTCCTGGGCGCGGGTGCAGTGATTCACTCCATGAGCGGCGAGCAGGACATGCGCAACATGGGCGACCTGGCGCATCGCATTCCGATCACTTATCGCACCATGCTGGTTGCCACGCTGGCCATCGCTGGCATTCCGCCCTTCGCCGGATTTTTCTCCAAGGATGAAATCCTGTGGCAGACGTGGACCAAGGAAACCGACGCTTATCGCATCTTGTGGGGTATTGGCTACGCGACCGCGTTGATGACTGCGTTCTACATGTTCCGTTTGATCTACCTGACGTTCTTCGGCAAGCCGCGCATGAGCCACGAGGTCGAACACCACATCCACGAGTGTCCGCACTCGATGGCTGTGCCGCTGCTGGTTCTGGCGCTATTCTCGCTCTCGGCGGGATGGCTCAGTTGGCCGCCGAGTCTCGGCGGATCCGCGAGGTTCGAGAGATTTCTCGATCCCGTCTTCAACAAAGAGGCGCAGGTTTTTCAAGAAGAGGGCAAGGCCAAACAACTGGCCGCTGGGGAGAAAGAAGCGGAGCATACCAGCCCGATCGAATACGGGTTGATGTTTCTTTCGGTTGCGGCCGCAGGATAGGCTGGTTCATGGCCCGGCGGGCCTATGCTAACGCCGACAAAGGCTACGCCGAACCGATTGCGGTTGGTGCGCCGCCGGTCTACAACGTTTTGCTCAACAAGTATTACGTGGACGAAGGCTACGACTACGTCTTCACCGGGCGCCGCAAAATCGGCCACGTGCGCCTGGGCGTACTCGGTCTCGGCGAGGCCAGTTCGTGGTTCGATACCCACATCATCGACGGCCTGGTCAACGGCGCGGGATGGATCACGCGACTCACCGCAACATTTTCCAGTTGGTGGGATAAGTGGATTATTGACGGCATCGGCGTCAACGGCCCGGCGATCCTGGCGCGCATGTTGAGTTATCCCGCGCGCCTATTCGAATGGGGGCTGGTGCAATGGTATGCGCTGGTCATGACGGCAGGGTTGGTAGGGTTCGTGTTTTATTACGTGTACCACTGAAATGCAGCTTCTAGCTGCTAGCTCCTGGCTTCTAGCTGAGGCCGGGTAGCTAAGAGCTAGAAGCTAGAAGCTAGAAGCTCATGTATAACCACATCTTATCGATCATCCTCTTCACGCCGCTGCTGGGGGCGCTGGTTCTCCTGTTTGTTCCGAAGGAGAATAAGGACGCCGTCCGCTGGATCGCGAACCTCTTCGCGCTTGCCGGGTTGTTGGTCTCGCTGCCTCTCGTTCCCTGGTTCTGGGAGAAGGTCAAGAGCGGAGATACGGCGCCCTTCAAGTTCATTGAGGGCGCGCCCGGCAACTGGATCCCTTCAATCGGCGCCAGCTATGTTCTCGGCATTGACGGCATATCGTTTCTGCTGATCATGCTGACCACGCTGCTGGGCTGGATCTCGATTCTCTCGTCCTGGACGGCCATCGAGAATCGCGTGAAGGAATACTACATCTGGTTTCTGGTGCTGCAGACGGGCATGCTGGGCGTCTTCATGGCGCTCGATTTCTTCCTCTTCTTTGTGTTCTGGGAAGCCATGCTGGTGCCGATGTATTTGCTGATCGGAATTTGGGGCGGACCGCGGAAGCTGTACGCCGCCATCAAGTTTTTCCTGTACACCCTGGCCGGCTCGGTGCTGATGCTGCTGGGAATTCTGTTTCTGTATTTCCACCATCAGCACGTGACTGGCACTTACACCTTCGCGCTACAGGCGCTCTATGACACGGCGCCGCGCATTTATGCGGACTACGGGCCGCACATTGCTACGCTGCTATTTCTGAGTTTCTTCTTCGCCTTCGCCATTAAAGTGCCGATGTTCCCGTTCCACACCTGGCTGCCGGATGCGCACGTGGAGGCGCCCACGGCGGGCTCGGTCATTCTGGCCGGCGTTTTGCTGAAGATGGGAACCTACGGGTTCATCCGGTTTTCGCTTCCCTTCTTCCCCGGCGTGCTGTCGAATCCGCGACGTTTATGCACATGACCGTGCGCGGCTGGATGATCTTTCTTTCCATCATCGGCATCATCTATGGGGCGCTGGTCTCATTGATGCAGAAAGATATGAAGAAGCTGGTGGCTTATTCTTCCGTGAGTCACTTGGGCTTCTGCACTTTGGGAATCTTCGCGCTCACGCCGCTGGGCCTGAGCGGATCAGTGCTGCAGCAGGTCAACCACGGCATCTCGACGGGCGCGCTGTTCCTGATTGTCGGCATTCTCTACGAGCGGCGCCACACCCGCGAGATCGCGGAATACGGCGGCATTTCCAACGTGATGCCGATTTACGCGACCATCACCATGATCATGTTCCTCTCGTCGATGGGATTGCCGCTGCTCAACGGGTTCGTCGGCGAGTTCACCATTCTGCAGGGCACGTTCATGGAGAACTGGCGGTGGGGCGCGTGGGCCGTGCCCGGAGTTGTTCTGGCCGCGGCGTATTTGCTCTGGCTCTACCAGCGCGTGTTCTTCGGGACAGTCACCAACCCGAAAAACGAAAAGCTGCATGATCTGACACCGCGTGAAGTTGCCACGTTCGTGCCGCTGCTCATCGTGGCGTTCTGGATCGGGCTGTATCCGAAACCGTTTTTCCAGATTCTTGAGCAACCCGTGAACCACACCATGGCGATGGCGCGGCCTGACCATCCGCAACCGGGCGGGACAGTAAACGCAGCCCTGACAGCCCAGCCGGTACCGCTGGCCGCACCTGCCGTAACGGCCGCTCCTGCTGCTGCCTCGAAGACCTCGGTCGGCACCCAAGATCGCTGCTCCTAAGATCAGTGCTCCTACGAAGAAGGGGGGCGAACTAGTGGGTACGCTCGGATTCTCAGGGACGGACTATCTGCTGGCCTTGCCGATCACCCTGCTGGCCTTGTTTGCCCTGGGCATTCTGCTGATCGACCTGATGATTCCGCCGGAGCAGAAGTGGGTGAATGCGGTGACTGCCCTTTTCGGCGTGGCGTTCTCGGCGGCAGCGATATGGAATCCTATCCGGCCCGCAATCCTTACTTTCCTGGATCAGCGGCGGCTGGGCGGTCATCCTGCGATGCTGAATACGATGATGGTCGACCGCTTCGCCATCTATTTCTGGTGCTCTATTCCTCGCGGGCACGGCCATCGCCATCCTGATGTCGGTGACCTACCTCGAAACCGAACACGAAAATCACGGCGAATATTACGCCCTGATATTGCTGGCGGTCGTTGGCATGATGTGCATGGCGGCCGGATTCGACATCGTTCTGATCTTCATCGGCCTTGAGTTGATGGCGATTTCCACCTACGTGCTGGTCGGATTCCTGCGCCGCGACCGCCGCTCCAACGAAGCTGCGCTGAAATACATGCTGCTGGGCGCATTCTCTTCCGGGATTTTCGCCTACGGTTGTCGCTGCTCTATGGTCTTTCCGGCAGCACGAACCTGGGCGCGATTGGTAACCAGCTCAACCATGTGATGAACGACGCCCGGTACGTGCAGTACAAGCCATAGCGATCCTCGCTCTGCTGACCACGATCACTGGCCTGCTCTTCAAAATTGCCGCTATCCCGTTCCATCAGTGGGCGCCGGATGCCTATGAAGGCGCGCCCACTTGCGATTACCGGATTCATGTCGGTAGCAGTCAAGGCCGCGGGATGGGCCATGCTGCTGCGCGTCCTCATCATCGGATCTCGGCTACCCATGCGTTCGGTCTGGGTGCGCCGCTGCTGGTCTTCGTCTCGATCGCGCACCATGACGGGCGCCAATTTTGCGGCGCTTACGCAGACCAACACCAAGCGCCTGCTGGCTTACTCCTCGATCGCGCACGTCGGTTACATGCTGCTCGGCCTGATCGCAGGCACGGCCACCCAACTCAACGCGGACGGAATTAAAGGCATCCTGATCTACCTGCTGGTCTATACCTTCATGAACCTGGGCGCCTTTGCGGTGATCACTTCCCTGCGCCACCGCAACGTGATTGGCGACGAACTCGATGATCTCAACGGCCTGTATGCGCGTGCGCCGGTCGAAGCCGTACTCATGCTGGTCTTTATGCTGTCGCTGGCGGGCATTCCGCCGCTCGCGGGATTCTGGGGAAAATATTTCATCTTCCTCAGCCTGATCGAAACCGGCCACTACACGCTGGCCTCGCTGGGCGTGCTCTACTCCGTGTTCGGCCTCTACTACTATTTGAAGATCGCCAACGCCATGTTCATGGGCAAAGTGGAAAAGGGAGAAGAACGGCTGCCCATCAGCCTGACCATGCGCGCCGCGCTGGGCCTGACTGGACTCGCCACGCTCTACATTGGAATCATGCCCAACCGCTTCATCGAACTGGTGAACTGGGCGTTGGGCCTCGCGCAGAATCCGGCCGTCGCGAAGCTGACGCACTGAAGTTGCGCCGCCGTCGTTCAACCACGCTCGTGCTGCCAGCAAGTTGCATGGGTCCTTCGCTTCGCTCAGGATGACAGAAGCCGTGAGGCAGCCGTGCGATGCACAGGCCAGACTGAGCCGACTGCAGGAATCGCCACACGGCATATTGGCGCGTAGAATCGATTGCGACGGGCGCTGCGACTGATGCCATCTTCCATCCCTCCTGACAAACGAATCCCCGAGAAGAAACAAAATCCCTGGGTACAAGTTGGGCGCTACAGCCAACTGGCGCTCATGCTTCCAGCCGGAACGGTTGTGGGATGGCTGCTGGGCTCGGCTCTCGACCGCTGGCTGCACACTTCGTGGATCAGCGTGGTCGGACTCTTTCTGGGAATCGCAGCGGGGATGATCGAATTGATTCGCACTGTCCTGCGCGACACGAAGTGAGATTACGGTCAGGCCACACGATGTTTCCCTCGACATGAACCCGGAACGGCTTAATCCTGATGATGGCCAAGCGTCCCCGAACCCTGGCGAAGCCTTCTACGCCGGGGCCCTGGAACGCATTCGTCGCGCGATGATCGGGCTCGCCGTGGCCGTTTCCGCAGCCGCGTGGTGGAAATTCGGCTGGCCTGCGGCTCTGGGCTTTTTCTGTGGATGTGTGATCGCTTACCTGAACTTCCATTGGCTCAAGAGCGGCGTGTCCGGCCTCGCCGATCGCGTCACCGACTCTGGGAAACCCCAGTCGGGAAAGGGGATCATCGCCCGCTTCCTGCTGCGCTATGTGTTGTTGGGAGCTGCCGCATATGGTATATTAACCAGTTTTCCCGCAAGCCTTCGTGGCCTCTTTGCGGGCTTGTTTCTGCCCGTGGGGGCCATTGCCTGCGAAGCGGTGTACGAATTGTATGCAGCGGTAAGGCGGGGAGTTTGATTCCGACGAAATCCCCACTCTAACGTCGCAAAGAACGCGACGTTAGAATGGGCACCCGGCAGTAGATTGAAAACTGGGGCTCGAGCTTAAGTCTTTTCTATGCCTGAACAACTCTGGTTTACCGAAATTCTGAATCGACTGTTCGCCGGACCCGTCACTTCGTTTCTGGGGATTCTCCACATCCATCCCAAGTACCCGCAACAGCCCATCACGAATTCGTTCGCCATGGAGTTGCTGGTCTTCGGGTTCCTGCTGATCCTGTTTCTTCTGGTGCGGTCGCGGCTGTCGGTCGAGTCGCCGGGAGGGCTGCAGCACTCCTTTGAAGCGATCGAGGGCTTTGTGCTGGGCCAGAGTCGCGAAATTATTGGCCGGCACAGCGAGCCCTACACCGCTTTCTTCGCCATCGTTTTTGTCTTCATCCTGGTCTGTAACTTGATTGGGCTGATCCCCGGCTTTGAGTCGCCCACCGGGGTTCCGGTAGTTCCGCTGGGCTGCGCCATCTGCGCGTTTCTGTACTACCACACCCAGGGATTTAAACATGCAGGTCCGAAATATCTTCTGCATTTTTTTGGGCCGCCGATGGAAGGCATGCCGTTGATCGTTTGCATTCTTGCTGGCCGCGCTGATGCTGCCCATCGAACTGGTCAGCCACTTCGCGCGTCTGTTGTCGCTCACGGTGCGCCTGTGGGCCAACATTTTTGCCGGCGACCTGATCACACTGGTTTTCTTTTCCATGATCCCGATCGGCATTCCGATCATCTTCAGCGGCCTGCACATCGTGGTTGCGGTTTTGCAGGCGTATGTGTTCATGCTGCTGTCGATCATTTACGTTTCGGGCGCGGTCGCGGACGAACACTAGGGACTAACGCTGATTTTTGTTTGGTAGTCGCAAGCGTGAGGGCGTCTGCAAGGTATGGCGTCAACCACCCACTGGCGGCAATTTGATACGAGGAGAAACACCATGCGTAAATTGAGTTATCTGC
>CAWDBW010000046.1:0-21569 GCA_963800405.1 uncultured Acidobacteriota bacterium | reverse complement strand
CTCGTCCGGCTGCGCCTTCCACCAACGACGGCCAGCATCACCACTACGTGCAATACGCTGCCCCCGCGTTGTACGTCGTCGCGGTTCCCTACGCCATCGATATCAGCGCCACAGACGAAGCCGACACCGCCGACCCCAACGCCGACGACAGCGATGCCAACTATCAGGGTGGTCCCACCGTCTTCGATCGCCGCGGATCGGGCGAAGACTCCTACGTCCCGCCCGTTGACCCCGTTCCCACCCCGCACGCAGCTGACGATGCCGACGTGTCCGCTTTTCCCGACCGCCTCAGCAACCAACCCTGCTCATCTTCAAAGACGGTCACCAGCTTGAGCTCGGAAACTACGCCATCATCGGCGCGATCCTCTTCGATCTGACTCCCGGAACGCCCGCAGAATCCCGCTCGCTGACCTCGACCTCGAAGCCACGCGCAAGCAGAACGACGATCACGGCATCACCTTTCAATTCCCGCCGCGCCCGCAAGCGAATTAATCTCGGCCCGGGTGCCCATTTCTCGCGTCTTTTGCGAGAAGTGACTTCCTCGCCACTTTTCGACGACGGCAGTCATGCTATAATGGTTGCAGTTCCCAGGGCACATAACATCCTGTAAATACAAGCATTTACAAGCTTCTTGGCGAACCGTGCAAGTGACTTCGCGCCGCGTTATGTTAGCTACGAGCTAACAGCCAAGAGCTAAAGGCTAAGAGCGATCCATGGCTGACGATCAAAACCCCGAACTTCCCTTGACTCCTCCTCCCGGCGGCGATGGCACCGGCCCCGGCGCGTTGAACATTCAACCCGTCAACATTGAAGAGGAGATGAAGCGGTCGTATCTCGACTACTCCATGTCGGTGATCATCGGCCGCGCCCTGCCCGACGTCCGCGACGGACTCAAACCCGTCCATCGCAGAATTTTGTACACGATGGACCAGATGGGGCTGCAGCCCAATAAGGCCACGCGCAAATGCGCGCGCATCGTCGGCGACGTTATGGGCAAGTACCATCCCCATGGCAATCTTGCTGTGTACGACGCTCTGGTTCGCCTCGCGCAGACCTGGAGCATGCGTTATCCGCTGATTTTTGGTCAGGGCAACTTCGGCTCCGTCGATGGCGATCCGCCCGCGGCCGACCGTTACACTGAAGCCAAGCTCGCGCAGGTTTCCACCGCATTACTGGAAGACCTCGACAAAGACACGGTCGACTTCCACGACAACTACGACGGCAGCGAAGTCGAGCCCGACGTTCTTCCCGCGCGCATTCCGAATCTGCTGATCAATGGCTCCGACGGAATCGCTGTCGGCATGGCCACAAAAATTCCGCCGCACAATCTCACCGAGATCGTCGACGCCACCATCACGCTGGTCAACAATCCCGAACGCCCAACTCGCCGAGATTTTGAAGTTCGTGCAGGGCCCCGATTTTCCTACCGCCGGCATCATCCACGGCCGCGCCGGAATTTTCGAAGCCTACCGCACCGGCCGCGGCCGCTTCATGATGCGCGCCAAAGCCTCGATCGAGAACGTCAGCAAAGATCGCCAGGCCATCATCGTCACCGAAATTCCCTATCAGGTGAACAAGGCCACGCCTGGTCGAGCGCATCGCGCAGTTGGTGAACGACAAAGACATCGAAGACATCTCCGACATGCGCGACGAAAGCGACCGCGACGGCATGCGCATCGTCGTCGAACTGAAACGCGGCGCCGAGCCGCAGATCGTCCTGAACCAGCTGTTCAAGCACACCGAGATGCAGCAAGGCTTCTCCATGATTCTGCTGGCGGTGGTCAACGGACAGCCGCGCGAGCTGGGCCTGATTCCGGCCATCAAGTACTTCATCGAGCACCGCGTCGACGTGGTCCGCCGCCGCACCGCCTACCTGCTGCAGAAGGCGAAAGACCGCGAGCACATTCTCGAAGGCTATCTCAACGCCCTCGATCATCTCGACAATGTCATCTCCATTATTCGCGGCAGCGCCAACCGCGCCGACGCCCGCGAAAATTTAGTGCTCTACTTCGGCGGCAAGAAAATCGACATCAACACCACTGGCCGCGCGCCCAGGCTCGATCCCGAAAAGCCTTTCACCGCCCGCCAGGCAGACGCCATCCTCGAACTGCAGTTGCATCGTCTGACCAAGCTTTCGATCGACGAAATCTCCAACGAGTTGAAAGAAGTTCGCGGCAACATCGCCGAATACGAATCCATCCTCGGCTCCGAGACCAAGCTGCGCAAAGTCATCATCAAAGAGCTGGAGGAAGTGAAGAAGTTATACGGCGATGACCGCCGCACCCGCATCGAAGATGAAGCGGCCGAGATCGTTCTCGAAGATCTCATCGCCGACGAGCAGGTCGCCGTCACCGTCAGCCACTCCGGCTACATGAAGCGCACGCCCATCTCCACCTACCGCATGCAGCGCCGCGGAGGCACGGGCCGCACCGGCATGAAGACGCGCGACGAAGATTTCGTCGAGCATCTTTTCATCGCTTCGACACACGCCTACATTCTCATCTTCACCAACAAGGGCCGCGTCTACTGGCTCAAGGTCTACGAGATTCCCGACGTCAGCGCCGCTGGCAAGGGCAAACACGTTGGCAACCTCATCGGCCTGCAGCCCGGCGAGACCACCAAGACCATGCTCGCCGTGCGCAACCTCGAAGAGGCCAACAAATATGTCTTCTTCGCCACGCGCAAAGGTCTGGTCAAGAAATCGGAGCTGCGCGAGTTCATGCACGTACGCTCCAACGGCATCAACGCCATCGCCATTGAAGACGGCGACGAACTGGTCGCCGCCCGCATCACCGACGGCAACCAGATCATCTTCCTCGCCAGCCATGAAGGCATGGCCGTGCGCTTCGATGAAAGCCACGTCCGCCCCATGGGCCGCGCCGCCTACGGCGTCTGGGGCATCGACCTCGAAGAGAAAGACTACGTAGTAGGCATGGCCACAACGCCTCGACCCTGCACGGAAAGTGTGGGCGCGGGCGACTCCCCCGCACAGGCAGCACCCGCGAAACCAGGAGAAGGCGCCGAGCCGGAAGCCATCGACATTGCGGTCAAGGGCAGCCTGATCCTTTCCGTCACCGAGAATGGTTTCGGCAAGCGCACGGCCGCGGAGGAATACCGCCTTACCAATCGCGGCGGAAAAGGTGTGATCAATCTGAAGACCACCGAGCGCGTCGGCAAAGTCGTCGCCATCGCCCAGGTCGACGAAACCAGCGAGGTCATGCTGATCAGCCACTACGGCAAAATCATCCGCATGGACTCAACCACAATCCGCGAATCCGGCCGCAACGCCCAGGGCGTGAGACTCCTGAACATGGAACCCGGCGACCGCGTCGCCGCAGCCGTAGTCATCGCCCCCGACGCAGAGCCGGCCAACGGCAACGGAGGCACGCTGATTCAATAGGGGAGGCTGATCGCAAAGCCTCCTCTTGATCTTGCCTTGCTTGACCAGCTCTAATTCTGCTCGGCTGATGGTGATGCTTTGTCACTGGAGCGAAGAAACTCAAAGCCAGCTCGATTCTTGCGGATGCGTTGGGAGAAGTCGGCAGCGTCCTTCACTGTGTTCGCGACGGGATTAATGTACGCCTGCGCCTTAAGCTCAGAAAAAGGTAGCTTGCCAGCGAAGTTTCCACCGCGATAGAGCATCTCCGGTGCACGGCCGTTCAACAGGACCCACCATGAGTATCGCGAGCTTCCCGCCGGTATGTGGCCGGTGGCGGCCATGTTGGCGAACATGCTGGTCGTGCAGTTATTGGTGATGGCATTGAACCATCTCGGGTTGTCCCGCAGACGGTTCGCCTGGCGGAGATACTGAAGAAAGAGATCGCGCGACCATTGTGGGCTGGCAGTCATGTGAAAGAGATAGACCTTCTCGCCTGAGCGATAGTTCGTGCGGAGACGGATGAGATCGCGCTCACTAGCCAGCACATAAATGATGGTGAATTGCCGAAAAAAAGAGCGAATGGGCGAATAGCTCTGGCCGGCCTGGTATCGCGCTTCGATCGAGGCCGCCACATAGTCATCGTCGCCGAACTGGAAACTGATGATCGGATGTGCAATCCAGGGCGAACTCCAGTAGTCCACGAAGAAGTCAATACCCCGGACTTGGGAGAGGAACACTTCCTTTGTGAGCCACTCGCACGTGAACTCCGCTTCCTCGCGGTAGTAGCAGTGGCGGAAATTGTGGATAGTCACGCGGTCGCCAGCGACTTCGGCCCACGGCGTCCGAGAGAGATCCGACTGCCAGTTGTGATCGTTGGAAGGTTTGAGAGATAACCAGCAGACCAGCACGAGAAGAAAACCCGTGAAGCAGGCGCCGATCCTGAAGACTCGGCTTTCTAGGATTCCAAGAAAAAGCGTGAGCACTGCCAGATAAATCGCCGGGGGCAGCCATTCGTGGCCGCCGGCGTGGGAAAAGTCAAAATACAGCGCGGCCATCGCCCAGGCGTTGAGGCAAGCCGCCAATAGCCAAACTGCCACAATACAGAACAGCCGCAGAGCGCGCATCAGCCGGTCGGCCCCAAGAGAAGATTCTACACCCCGCTGGCCCCTTAGCCGCCTGTACGGGCCGCCGGGCTGGAGGAGTAGCGGGCTTTAGAGCATCCATACAACATTAAGTCAAACGATGCTTACAAGAAACTCCATCAGAGAATGCTGGGAAATTTGTGACGAAGTTTGCTATGCCTCATCTTCGTGTGCGGACGGTCGGTCGAACCTGATGAGGACGCTGCTCGCCGCGTCCTCCTGCCGTGTGATCAATACTGCTCAGTTTCGCGGGCTGGAATGTGGGACCATCCTAAGTGGAACTTGCGGAGGTGAATTATGACATTGACAATCGTGGCCGTGATTTTCGGAGTTTTTGCGGTTGGTCTGATCGTCCTCCTGATCTACAAGAGCACGCTCACGATGCACAGGGATGACCAGTTGTTCCTGGACGACGCGAGTTCGCACATGCACGAGGAGCAGACGGAACTGTTGGCCAAGGTCAATCGGCTTACCATTCCGATGCGCGTGTTCAGCATAGGGTCTGGGGTATTTCTAATGGTGCTCACGGCGATGTGGATCTACCAGAATCTGAACCAGATTCGGTAGTGTCGGAAAGGGGAGACTTGCACCATCCTCTCAACCTCCGAACTTCGCCAACTCGATGCGGCTCCCGGGTGAGCAGCCCCAAGGCTTCGCGATAGGTTTCATAGCGGCAGCCGACCTTCTTCGCCGGCGAGCAGCATTGCTCACCCATTCACCAGCGCCATCATGTACTCCGGATACCTTCCCCCCGCCGCCGCATCCGCCGGAAACACTTCGTCAATCCGCCGCAAGTCTTCCTTGGTCAACTCAACGGCATTCGCGCCAACATTCTCTACTAAATACTTCCGCCGCTTCGTCCCCGGAATCGGCACGACATCCGAACCCTGCGCCAGTACCCAGGCCAGCGCCAACTGCGACACCGTGCATCCCTTCTCGCGCGCCATTTCCTCCACCCGCCGCACCAGATCCAGATTCTTCTGAAAATTTTCTCCCTGAAACCGCGGCGAATGCCGCCGGTAATCGTCCTCCGGCAAGTCCTCAAACTTCTTGAACTGCCCGGTCAAAAACCCACGCCCCAGCGGACTGTAGGCTACAAACCCAATTCCCAACTCGCGGCACGCCGCCAGAATTCCGCCCTCCGGATCGCGCGTCCACAAGGAATATTCCGTCTGCAGCGCGGTAATCGGATGCACCTTCACCGCCCGCCGCAGCGTCGGCACCGATGCCTCCGAAAGCCCCAGATACCGAACCTTCCCGGCCTTCACCAACTCCGCCATTGCGCCCACGGTCTCTTCAATCGGCGTCGCCGGATCGACGCGATGCTGATAATACAGATCGATGGTCTCCACTCCCAGCCGCCGCAAACTGGCTTCGCAGGAGCGCCGCACATAATCCGCCTTGCCGTTCACGCCGCGAACATTCGGATTCGCCGGGTCGCGGACAATGCCAAACTTGGTGGCCAGCACGATGCCATCGCGTTTGCCCTTGATCGCCCGCCCGACCAGTTCTTCATTTATATGCGGCCCATAAACATCCGCCGTGTCCAGAAAGTTGATCCCCAGTTCGAGCGCCCGATGAATCGTCGCAATCGATTCTTCATCATCCCTCGGACCATAAAACTCCGACATCCCCATGCACCCCAACCCCTGGGCCGAAACTTTGAGACCACTGCGTCCAAGCTCGCGAATTTCCATGATTGCTCCTCAGTAGCGCCAGCATCTTGCCGGCTGTCCCGCGGGCGTCTCGCCCGCGGAGCCAATTATCCTCACATAAAGATGTCAGCGATCCTCACGAGGATGCAGCGATCTCCGAGCGGATCAGCTTGAGATCCGAATGCGTGGCTTGGCATTCGGCAAGACGTGTCCGATCTCGACTGCGTTCACTCCCGCATCGTTGAGAGCCCTCGCCAAGTTCTGGCCATCGGGCGTCGAAATCAGCAACCCACCCGCGGTCTGCGGATCAAACAACAGCGCCCGCACATCGTCAGGAATTCTGGAATCATATTCGACCAGGCACTCGGCAAAATCGCGATTGTTCTTCAGCCCGCCCGGGACATACCCCGCGCGCACACATTCCAGCGCCCCTTCCAACAAGGGAACCGCGCTCACAGAAATGCTGATCGAAATCTCCGACGCAACCAGCATCTCGCGCGCATGCCCGATCAATCCGAACCCGGTAACATCGGTCATCGCGTGCACCTGAAAATTCCCTCCGCTGATTACCTCGGCCGCCCGCTGGTTCAGCGTCGTCATCGACCGCACCGCCGCATCCATCCACGCCGCCTCAGCCTTGCCCTTCTTAATCGCCGTCGAGATCACGCCCGTCCCCAGCGCTTTGGTAAGAATGAGGGCATCCCCGGGCCGAGCACCGGAATTCGCCAGAATTTTCTTGGGATGCACCACTCCCGTCACCGAATATCCAAACTTCGTTTCCTCATCGCGAATGCTATGCCCGCCAATCACCGTGCATCCGGCCTCGATCATCTTCGACAACCCGCCGGCCAAAATGCGCTCCAAAATTTCCAACTCAGCTTTCTCCGGAAAGCACACCAGCGCCAGGGAAGTCAGCGGCTTCCCGCCCATGGCATACACGTCGCTCAACGCGTTGGTCGCCGCGATCTGCCCAAACATATAAGGATCGTCCACAATCGGCGTGAAAAAATCCACCGTCTGCACCAGCGCCTGGTCGGGCGCGATCAGATACACTCCGGCGTCGTCGGCATGATCGAAGCCGACCAGAACGTTCGGGTCATGTTGCCGGGCTAATTTCCCAAGCACCGTGTCCAGCGCCGCCGGACTCAGCTTGGAAGCTCAACCCGCAGCTTTCACCGACTCCGTCAGCCGAAATGGCTTGCCGTCAGACATGGATTCATTGTAGCTAACACTAACTTCACCCTTGTCATCCTGAGCGAAGCGAAGAGCCTGCCCTGAGCTTGCCGAAGGGACCTCTGCAATTGGTTGGCGACGAAAGCACAGCCGGAAGGATCATGCAGTTGGCAAGGAGTAAGTCGGCAGCATCACTTCACCGTCACATCCGTAACCCGCATCTCGGGATAGGCATGGTTCCACTGCGCCGAGATGCTGTCGAACGTCAGCCGGAACGGCTGCGTCAGTCCCGGCGCCAGCGGAGAAACGCTCAGGTCAACCGGCTCCAGGTACGCCCCATTCGTCCGGATTACCTGCAGCGGCATTCCCGGTTCCTGCTGCGCCACCTGCCCCATCTCGTCTTTGAACGTGACCTCCACCACCACATGGGTCACGGTCTTGTTGCCGGCGTTGGTCACGTTTCCGTCGATGTAGCTGACCGTGTGCCCAATGAAATTCTCCGCCGCGCTCATTTTGAAATCAGAAAGTTTCACGCTGGCGATGTAAGGCGAGGCCGGCTTCGCAACCTTCTCCGGCTGCCGCATCAAATAAGCGGCCGCGACCATGCCTCCAATCACGACGACCATCGCGATCCCGATTATCAAACGGCTGGAGTCGCGTTCCTCAGCGACTGGAGTTGGTTGTCCCAGGCTGCCCATGACAAGAATTGTAGGCCGTTGTTTTTCCCTTGTCGATTATCCCGCTCGATCCTTGTCATCCCTCTATGTCATCCTGAGCGCGCTTTCTGCGCGAAGGACCTATGTACTTCGTCGACCGCCGGGTGCCCCATTTCTCGCGCGTCCTTTGCGCGAGAAGTGGGATGTTAGCCCGAGCGAAGTCGAAGGGGCGGGCGTTCGACAGCGAATTGGAATTGTGTTTAAGCTTTCCGCGCCGCCAGCAGCGTCGCGGCATTGTCGTGATACACCTGCTGCAAAATCGCATCACTCAACCCAAACCCGTTCAAGCTCCAGTGGTACCCGAACTGTTCAATCTCATAAAAATGCTCGTCCAGCGATTCCATAATTCTGAACGTGATCCGGTACATCGCCGTGTCGGCGCCCATATCCGTCCCGTAAACCAGCCGGTCCGCATGCTTGGCATAAAATTGCGCTGCGAAGCGCGGAATCGGCGCCGTCTCCGCATACCGCGCCGAGATATCCGCATACAGATTCGGATTCCTCTCCAGCACCTCTCCCAGCCGCGCCAGATCGTAATCCAGGTTGGCGAAATGACAGGCGACGAACGTCGTGTTGCGATGCCGTGCCAGCGTCCGCTCCAGAATGTCAATCATCCCCGACAGCTTCACAATGTTCGGCTGATTATCCAGCCGCCAATCCCACGCAGTCATCAACCCGTCATTATGCCGGTCCATCTTTTCGTACATCCAGATCGGGTCCGCCACGTGCAGGCTCACCAGCATTCCCAGTTCGCCGCACTTCTCCCACACCGCATCCATGCGCGCATCATCCGGATGCATCCCCGGCGCTTTCGACTTTCCCGACCGCAGTCCCTGCCCCTTATCGTGGATCTCGCCCACGCCCCGCGCTCCCACCTGCCGGCAGCGCTCCAACTCCTTCACCGCCGCCGCTTCAAACCCCGGCTTGTCGAAGCCCGTGAAATCGAGCCCGCACCACATCTCAAAGCGCTGCGGATGCCGCCCATACTTTTTCTGAATCCCGTCAAACTCCGCTCCCGTAGCCATTGCCAGGATAATGGTCTTCTCCACTCCCACTTCGTCCATGTTCCGCACCCAGTCGTCAATCTCCCGCTCCGTTTTGACCCACGGGTGCGAGTGCATATCGATGGCGGGAAACTTCGCCTTGGCAATCTGCGTAACAGGAATTTTATGGATGGACTTCGGACGGTAGTCCTTGAGCAGAATTGTTTCCGGCGACGCCGCCTTCGTGGCTGATGCCGCACCAGCAGGTCCGTTAGCTTTCGCGCCTTGCGGAGTAGCGCCAAACGCAGGAGCCGAACGCAGTCCAACCACCACTCCAGCCAACTCGGCCCACTTCAAGAATGATCTTCTACTCAACGATCTTCGATTCATTGCGGCTCCCCGTGCGGTGGACGCTTTCAAACCAGAATCCACCGCACAGAAATGTCTAAGCCGAAGTTCGCAAGAAGGCAAGCAGAAACAGTACGCCGAACAGGACATCGACTCCGCCCAGCGCCAGGTCTGAGGCATGCAGTCGCTGCTGCAAGTAGAGGACGAGCAGGCAAGCCCCGTATCCAAACTTCTCGATCACGGAAGGAATCATCATCGGCCGCAGTCGCACCGGGTCTCGCGCGATGAAGAAAAACGCAACCTGCCAGGCCAGCCCCACGCCGATAAAACCGTAATAGAAAGCCGGATGCGTGATCACCGGAGGATCCCGCCGCCCGATCACATCCAACATAAAATAAAGAGGCGCCAGAATCGCTCATCGCGTTGTCTCAGCGCTGCGATGACAACTAAACTTTCAGCGGGGCTTTAGCCCCTGAGGTACCTACCTACTCGCCACCCACTGTCAACCCATCCACGCGAATCGTCGGCGCGGCCACCGACCCGCGAAACTCCAGATCATTCGCAATCTCGGAAATATTGAAAAACAATTCCTTCAAATTTCCCGCGACCGTAATCTCTTCCACCGGATAAGCCAACTCTCCCCCCGAAATCCACATCCCCGAAGCCCCGCGCGAATAGTCTCCCGTCACGAGGTTCACCCCCTGTCCCAGAAATTCCGTGACGTAGAGCCCTTCTTTTACTCCCGAAATCAATTCCTTCCCCGTCTTCGTTCCCGCCTGCAGAAAATAATTTCCCGGCCCAATCCCCGGCGTCCCCGCCAGCCCGCGCGACGCGTTCCCGGTCGTCTGCAAGGCCAGCTTCTTGGCGGTGTAGGTGTTCAGCAAATAAGACTTCAGCACGCCGCTCTCAATCACCACCGTGCGCCGCGTCGGCACGCCCTCACCGTCGAACGGGCTCGTCCCGAACCCGCCCACGATCGTGCCATCGTCGATGATGTTGACGTTGTCCCCGGCAATTTTCTGCCCCAGCTTGCCCGCAAGAAACGATGCCCCGCGGTAAACCGAATCCCCATTCACTCCTTCGAAAATGTGTTCCAGAATCGAAGTCGAAACCATAGGATCGAAAATAATCGGCACCTGCGCGGTCTTCACCTTGCGCGCGCCCAGCCGGCGCAGCGTGCGTTCCGCCGCAATCTTGCCCACCTTCTCCGGCGCCTCCAGCTTTGATAAAGTCCGCGCCACCGAGTACCAATAATCCCGCTGCATCGCGCCATTTTCAGCCTGCGCAATCGGCACCGCCGCCACCGAACAGTAAGACCGCCGGTATTCGCCCACGAACCCATGCGAATTTGCCAGCACCTTGTGCCCCGTGGCCGCGTCAAACGATCCGCCTTCAGAATTCTTGATGCGCACATCAAAATCGAGCGCCGCTTTTTCCGCCCGCCGCGCGTAGTCGATCCGATCCGCTCCCGGCAGCGAATAAACATCTTCGTGATAAAGCGCCAGATCGCCGGAAAGCGCCCCCAGCTGCGAGGTTTCTGGAATCCCGCCAAACGGATCTTCCGAAGTGATCTTCGCCAGCGTCAACGCGGACGTCACCATCCGATCGAGCCCCTCCCGCGAAAAATCACTCGAGTAGGTGCTGGCCGCGCGCTGCCCAAAAAATACGCGCACGCCAATCGACTTCGACCCGGACTCTTTCAGGGTTTCCACCTGGCCCAGGCGCACTAGCGTCGAGAACTCGTCACCTTCGCGCACGACGCATTCCGCGGCAGTCGCCCCGCCGGCCATACTACGCCGCACAATATCCTGCGCAATCTCGCGCAAGTCGGTTTCAATTTTCGGATTCAGATTTTCAACGTGAGTAGAAGACATAGAAGTTTTCAATCCAGACGCGTTTAAACCATGGGATGTTATTTGAAAGCTGTCATCCCGAGCGAAGAGAGGCGAAGCCGAACGTAGTCGAGGGACCTTGGGTTCGCCGTCGTCTCCCTGCCAGCAGGCCCAAGGTCCCTCGACTTCGCTCGGGATGACAGCTGATATGTTGAAAATGGCCCAGATCCTTACTGCATGAACCCGCCCGGATCTTTCCTCGCCGTCCCGCCCACGGTCAACCGGTCGATCTTCAGCGTCGGAATGCCCACGCCCACCGGCACGGCCTGCCCATCCTTGCCGCACGTGCCCACGCCCTCGTCGAGTTTCAAATCATTCCCGACCATCGAAACTCGCGTCAGCACGTCGGGCCCATTGCCGATCAGCGTCGCGCCCTTGATCGGCGCCGTGATCTGCCCATTCTCAATCATGTATGCTTCGGAGGCCGAGAAGACGAACTTCCCGTTCGTAATATCGACCTGCCCGCCGCCAAAATTCACCGCATAAATTCCGCGCTTCACCGACCGGATAATATCTCCCGGATCGTCCTGCCCCGCCAACATGTAAGTGTTCGTCATGCGCGGCATCGGAATATGCTCGTAACTTTCCCGCCGCCCATTCCCTGTGTCGGAAATTCCCATCAGCCGCGACGAAAGTTTGTCGCTCAAATATCCCTTCAGAATTCCATTTTCGATCAGCACGGTCTCCTGTGTAGGCTCGCCTTCGTCGTCGACATTCAGTGACCCGCGCCGCCACGGCATGGTCCCGTTGTCGACCACAGTGCATTTCTCGCTGGCCACGCGCTTGCCGACAAGCCCTGCAAAAGCCGAAGTCTTCTTGCGATTGAAATCCGCTTCCAGCCCGTGTCCTACAGCCTCATGCAGAAGGACTCCCGGCCATCCCGGACCGAGCACCACTTCCATCTCGCCCGCCGGAGCTTCGCGTGCATCGAGTTGCAGAATCGCCTGCCGCGCCGATTCTTTGGCAAAAAACTCCGGAGTCTTTTCCCCGAAAAAGAAATCCAGCGCCACGCGTCCCCCACCGCCCGATGTACCGCGCGCCGAGTTCCCCTCAGTCTTCGCGATGCACGACACGTTCATGCGCGCCAGCGGTTGCGAATCTTCCGCAAATGTTCCATCCGACCCGACCACCAGAATATTGCGCAGCTCGTCCGCGTAGCTGGCCCGCACTTCCTGAATTCGCGGATCGTACGCCCGCGCCGCCTTGTCCGCGCGCATCACGAGCTCAACCTTGGCGCTGATTTCCGCGTCCACCGAAGGCAGCGTCACCGGATACAAACTTCGCGCTGCCGCTTTCTGAAATCCCGCGACCGTCGCTTTCGCCGGAGCGCTGGCAATCAACGCCGCCGTCTTCGCCGCGTGCAGAATCCGCCCAGAAGAAAGATCGTCGGTATAAGCGTAGCCCGTGCGCTCCCCGGAAACCACGCGCACTCCGCACCCCGCCGAAATTCCCTGCGACGCCGACTTCACCATCGACTCGTCCACCATCAACGACGTCGACGACAAATATTCGAAGTAGAGGTCGGCATAATCGCCGCCCGCCGAAAGCGCCGCCGACAGATAGCGTTCCAGATCATGCTCGGTCAGCCCGTAATGTTCGAAGAAAAACCGTTGTTTATCCAAAGGATGTTTATCCACGTTATTCATGTAAGTCTCTTAGATGCCCCGAATTCAGAGAGGACTCCACGGTTTTTTGGGTGGCGCAGCGCTTGCAAGGCCGCGGTTACGCTCTCCTCGTTTTCTGGGGTTTTAGCCCCTGAGGGAGCATCGCGTAGCCCAAGAACTGTTTATCGCCGGTGTCTGTCCATTATCCCATACGAAATCGCTTCCGCCCCCTAGCCGCTCAGCTCTTCCACACCCCCGCCGATAACCATGGTCACTCGTCACAGACTCGGCCCCGCCGAATGTGGACAATCCACATGTGACCCCAGACACCCTCACCCGCACCGTGCAGGACTTCCTGAGCGAGGCCGCCGGCGCAGTCGTGCTCGAAAACGGCGCCGTGACCTTTGACCTGGCGCAGGCCAAGTACTCCATCTCCGGCGATTACGACAAATGCCTGCTGCATCTGTGGTCACCCGAGCGCAACACCGTGCGCCGCGTGCTTGACGCAGAGGTGAAGAGCGGCACGCTTCGGCTGTTCGTGCAGCGGCTCGGCCAGTCGCGTCCTACTAAGCTTGAAATCTGCCGCGAGCGCGACCGCCGCTCACCTTCCGCCAAGAAAGCCGCCCGCGCCAGTTACGAGCAAAAGCTGCGCCACTGCCTCGACCGCCACTTTCCCAGCTTCACCATCGCCCGCCTTACCACCGCCGTCGATCTCGAAAAATCCTTTGGTCCCATCTATGCCCGCGGACTGCTTCGCCAGGGCCAGTCGGCGTTCGCTGTCCTTGGAGTCAACGCCTCGGAAACGCAGGCCTCTATCGACGCCGCTCTCACCTTCGGCATTCTCTGGCTCGAAGCCTGCCGCCACTCCTCGGCCGGCAAGTTTCTGGTAGAAGGCCTGCACCTGTTCGTGCCCCAGGGCTGTTCCGCGCTGGTCCGCGAGCGCATGGCCAACCTGAACCGAGCCGCCGCCAAGTGGAGCTTGTTTGAACTGGACGAACGCCACGACGCGCTGGTCGAAATCGACTGCTCCGACCGCGGCAACGTCGCCACCCGCCTGGTCCACGCCCCTAACGAATCCGCCGCGCGCGAGCGTTTCGCCGACTCCATCGCCCGCATCAACTCGATCCTGCCCAACTGCGAGGTCGCCGTGCTCTCCGCCGCCGAGCTCGCCTTTCGCTGGCGCGGCCTGGAATTTGCCCGCGCACGCATGGGTGCCGAGGCCGCCACCTTCCGCAGCAAGCAGGAAATCGTCTTCGGCGTCGGTTCCGAAGAGCGCGTCCTCGAAGGCCGCTATAATAATGACGACCGCAATTTCCCGCTCTTTCTCGAACTGCTCACGGCCATCCGCGACACCCGCCATCCCTACGGCCCGCGCCAGCACACGTTGTTCCGCCTGCATCCGGAACGCTGGCTCGAATCTCTGGTCGTGGCCGACGTCAGCGTAATCGATGAGCGCCTGCAGCCGCGCCTGCTCTATTCACAGGTTCCCGCATTTTCCGCTTCCGATCGCGCCATGCTCGACGTGCTCACCACCACCCGCGACGGACGCCTCGCCGTCGTGGAACTCAAAGCCGACGAGGACATCCACCTGCCCCTGCAGGGCCTCGATTACTGGTCAAGAGTCGAGTGGCACCACGCCCGCGGAGAATTTCCCCGCTTCGGATATTTCCCCGAGCAGGAGTTGTCTCCAGAAAAACCGCTTCTCTACCTGGTCGCTCCCGCCCTCCGCATCCATCCCCAAACCGACGTGCTCCTGCGCTACATCTCTCCCGAGATCAACTGGGAATTCGTCGGCATTGACGAGCGCTGGCGCGAAGGAGTAAAAGTCGTGTTCCGGAAACGCCCCGAGCGTTCACACCGGGTAGACGCTCAGTCGAGCAGAAGTCCAGAGCCCCGAGAGCGAATCGCGATCTGATTGCAAGTCTGCAGGTGCAGCCGCCTGAGCGTGCAGCCGCCTGGGGGGGTGCAAGCCGCGAAGCGGCGAAAGAATGCAGCCCACGGCGCAAGCCGTGGGCGAGCGAGCGAAGAATGAGCCAGCTCCGGAGGGGTGAAAGAGAACTCCGACTCGCGCTAACCCTTCCAGCTTCCTAACATCCGCCTCACATCTAACATCTGGCCCAGGTGATAGGCATTGTGATCGGCCACCAGCAACGCCTCCCGCAAAATCGTCTGCCCGTCGCCCCACGGAATTCGCGCAAACAAATCCGTCCTCTGGTTCGCGACCAGCTTCTGCATGGCCTTCAAATCCCGCCGAAACTGTCCGACACTCTTGTTCCACGCCGCCGCATTCGCCGGACCTTCCGTCTTCGGCCAATACCCGCTCGGCCACGGCGGAGAAACATGCTTCGCGTTGCGGCTGAACTCGAGAATGTCTCGCTGTGCCAGCCGCATGTGCTCCAGCAGCATCCACGGAGAGTGCGGATACTTCGCCGGCTTCGCCCCGCGCAGCTTCGCCGGCAATCCCTTGATCACATCGTCAAACTTGGCGTGAGCACTCCCACCTTCCAGCAGCTCAAGCAGATGTTTCCGGAGTGACCTGTCGTGATCCTTGTTCATCCCATTCCTCCGCGTACCGCGCTCTCCAGTGTAGCGCCGCACAAGCCAGCCAGGGCTTCAGGACTTGGGAGGATTGAATCGACACTACGAACAACCGTGGAAGAGCGGCGCTTCAGCGCCGCGCCCAGAGCCAGCATTGATGCGGGCTTCAGCCCCGGTGAATCGTTGTTGATCCGAACTGTTCCCGCCTACTTGTTCTGCGCAGTCGCCATTGGCGAAGCCGTCGTTTCGTCGTTCGCGCCGCCAATCGCATCCCCGGAAAGCACCAACTCCACCCGCCGGTTCTGCTGGCGCCCTTCCGCCGTATCATTCGACGCAATCGGCTCGCTCTTGCCAAATCCACGCGCTTCGACCGCGCTGGACGAAATCCCCTGCTGCACAAAATAATCCCGCACCGCCTGCGCCCGGCGTTCCGACAAATCCTGGTTGTACTGATCGCTACCCACGCTGTCGGTGTGTCCCTCGATGGCCACATGCAGGCTCGGATACGCCAGCACAATCCCCGAAACTTTCGCCAGCCGCTCGCGCGCTCCCGGCAGCAACTCGAAACTTCCGCTGCGGAACAACACATCCGACATATTGGCGATCAGCCCTCGCGCCGAGTCGCGCGTCGCTAGAATCGAATTCAGCTGCTGCAGCAAACGCGCCCGCAGTTCCTGCTTTTCTTTTTCCGCCTGCTGCCGCAGACTTTCCGACTGCGCGGCCGCCGCCCGAGCCTTGTCCGTTTCGGCCGCCAACACTTGCTGTTGTGCCACCGCTTCCGCTTTGGCCTTCTCCGCTTCTTCTTTCTGGTGGGCCGCTTCCTGCGCAGCAGCCACAGCTTCTTCTTTCATTCTCTCCGCTTCAGCCTTGGCCTGTTCGGCAGCAGCGCGAGCCTGTTCCGCCTGCGCCTGAGCCGCTTCCGCATCCGCACGTCTCTTGGCCTCCGCTTCCGCATCGGCGCGGGCTTTAGCTTCTCGTGCCGCAGCCGCGGCCTGCGCTTCGTCTTCCGCCTTCTGCTTCACCGCCATCAGCCGCGCTTCTTCGGCAGTCTCGGTGGCTTCCTTGGCTGCGGCTTCCACCGCCGCTCGGTTCTGCTTCTGCCGGTAGATTTCTTCCGCGTGCATCAACTGCTGCCCAGCCTTCGACAGAATCGACGCCGCGTATTTGTCCGCCGCGGCAATGTGCGCGATGCGCACCGCGTTCCGCGCCTCAAACAGTTCCAGCGGAGTCTTGCTGTCGATCCCGAAAATCGCATCCTGAATGTGCGTGTTGGTCGACGAGTACGTGCCCCGCGTAACCAGCTCATACTTCGCGTCGATGATCTCGCCGCCACCGCCGTTCACCGATGCACTCTCCATCACCACCATGTTCCCGGGCTGTGTGACCGCAAAATAGGGCTCGGCCGTAACGATCATCCCGAACGTCTGCAAGTCGGTGTAGGCCTTCAGGTGCGCATTGCCGTGCTGATCCAGCGACAGCTCGCCCAGATTTACCGGTCGCCCCTGTGGCGAAACCGCCCACGCCACGTAGGTCAAGAATTCCAGTCCAAATTTCGTGGCGTCTTCCAGCCCCTCGAACTTGGCGTCGATTTCGAAGTTCGTCTTCTTGCCTTCCACCCGCGCTTCGCCCGAAGCGCTCCGCAGCAAATCGGTTCCGCGGAAGTTCACCTTGGTCGTCCCGCCCTGCAGACGATAATGCACCGCCTTAGTCGTGCGCGACACCGTCATCGCATCGGCGCCAGCACTCGTAGGAACAGAACTTTGCGTCTGCGCCAACGTCGCAGCCGCAAGCACAAACACAGAAATGGCCAGAGATAGCTTTTTCACAGGGTTCTCGATCTGGGGGAGATGAGAGCTATTTAATCTTCTTAATCTTCGTCGATCGTCCCCCAAATGCAAAGAACAGGAAGGGATAGCCCTTTAGTCACCATCAGGCTTCCTGACGCATGTTTTGAGATGGTGCGAAGCAGGCTCGGAAGAACATCGCTACAAATGCGTGCACAACCGTGGAAGAGCGGCGCTTCAGCGCCGCGTAAGACGGCAAGATTGCGGGCTTCAGCCCCTGTGGTCGTTTTCAGAGCGCAGGGAAACAGCTGACGCAGACTACGGAATCACCGCGATCGCGCCCTTCGGCCCCACCACCAGCGCTCCACCGTCCGGATAAGCGCTGGCCGCATTGAACTCAATCCCCAACTTCTTCTTCCCGCTAATCCGCCGCGGATTCCGCGGCGGCCGAAAGTCGAACACGAAATCCTGCCCAACGATAAAGATCCGTTCCGGCAAAATCCCTTTCACCCGCATCGCTTTCTCCACTTCGGCTTCTCGAATCGCTTCGGCGTTCACTGCCCGGTCATAAGCCACCGCCGAAAAATACGCCAGCGGATGCAGCGGCGAGAGTGTCCACGTCTTGCCTCCATCGTCGGTGAATGCCAGGTTCGGCCCGTCGTCGTTGGGATGTTTGTAATCCCCTCCGGCAATCACGCCATGCAGCGCGTCGCGGAACGCGATCGAAAAAATTCCCGCCGAATCCGGCCCATGCACCATGGGAGTGTCGACCACCTCCCAGCTCTGTCCCCGATCGCCGGAATGAAAAACGCGAGCCGTCTTGCCGCCGGTGGCAAACCACAGATTCGCATCCAATCCTCCGGGCACGATTGCGAGGCAGGTGTTCGACGCCGCAAACGCGCCCTCACCTTCCTTCGCGGCCGGAAGCCGCGCCGCCGGCACTCCTCGCCAGTTCTGCCCATCCTCCGTCAGCAGAACTTCAAACTTGAGTGCACCCGAGTCATCGGGGATCGGATCGCCCAGCACGACTCCATGCTTCGCATCCCAAAACACCATCGAGTCGAAGAATCCCTTGGCATTCGAATTCGTGAACTGCAGCCGCCAGTGATTCCCCGCGTCGCTGGTGTGGTAGATCTTCGACTGCTCTCCCGGCCCAGCCGACATCAGAAAAGCTTCGTCGCCAGAAAATGCCACCACCGCCCGAAAATCCAGCGTCTCAGCCCCTGGCACCTGCGTCGGAGTCCACGTGCGCCCGCCGTCGATCGTGCGCAGATAAGTGCCGTGCGTCCCACTGGCCCACGCAACGTCTCGTGACACTGCGCTCACCCCACGCAAACTTTCAGTGGTATGCGAGATCTGGACCTGCGGCCCGCCCTGTGCCAAGGTGAAAGACGAAAGAAAGGATAGTACGAGAGTCAGCGCAAACTGACGCATACGAGGATGGTCACGACAGTATTCTGCCAGACAGTTCTGGAGCCGCATCACTTCGCCGTGAAGTCAGCAAACGACGCGGCTTTGCCCATATAAATCCGCAACGTGCAGCGCGCTCCGACGTGGGCGAATGCCATCTCGAGTCCATCCGAAGGCTGCTCCACTTGTGCCGTCTCCATCGCCGCGCGCGCAATATCCTGCTTCTCGTCGTACGCCGCTCCCGGCGTCACGTTCTTGTTCACCACTACCGTCCAGTGATCTTTCGCCGGTATGGGATACAGTGTGTACGCGCCCACCGGAATCACCGAACTCCCCAGAGTCAATTGCGCTTCGGTGAACAGCGTCATAGGCGTTCCACCCGGAGTCCAGGGCTTGCCGTTCGCCACCTTCTCTTTGCTGGTCACTGGAACGTACCGCACGTACACCTGCCGCCCGTCATCCAGATTGCAGGTGGTGGTCGAGGTCGCTGCGCCGCCCGCCTGCGCGGTCAGCCACGGTGTCCACAACAGTGTCGACAATAACGATACGATTACAGCTCTCCATACGAGTGTGCCCGGCATGGTTGGAAAGCCTCCGCGCAGAAGTGTAGCGCCGTAGAGCCTCGCAGGGGAAGCACAAAGGCAAGGGCAGGGATCAGTCGCCCAGTTATATCCACTCGGGCCTGGCTCCTTAACCCCTGGCCCCAGGTCCCTGACCACTGCCTTTCGTCGTGCGTCTTCGGTGACGTTTCCCTAGCCCCCGCCAGTTGCTACCGTCACTTGCAGGTACTGGTGTGCCAGGTACCAGCAATGAACGATTCAATCGAGGGGAATCAATGGCGAAATCGAAATTAAGAATTCTTTATGGCGAAGGGGACGAGCAAGTTCTGGCCGCGCAAGCCGCAGCCATGGAGAAAGTCGGGCACATTGTCGCCCCGGCCGTGGGACGCAAAGCCGTCGACGAGGCGCTCAAGAAGAACCAGTTCGACCTGGTCGTGTTAGGCCCAACCCTGACCCGCAACGATCGTCATCACCTGCCCTACATGGTGAAGAAGGCCAGCCCCGAGACCAGCGTGCTCGTCATGCACGCCGACGGCAGCCGCCATCCTTACGTGGATGCCTGCACCGACACCGGCGCCAGCCTCGAGTCCGTCCTCAACCGCATCGAATCCATGAACATCGCCGGCATGATTCCCGCAGCCGCCGGGGCAGCAGCCGGCCGCTAGCTTTGCTCGTGTGGAATTTGCTTGTGTGGAATTTGCTTGTGTGGGGACGGGCGCCTTCGCCCGTCCCGCCAAGCGCAGCGAGGCGAGGCGCCACCACAATCCCGGAAGAGCAGGCCTTCCCTCACGCCCGAATGCCAGATCCCACGATGCCACGAATCAAGATCATCAACAGGTGGGAGGTTGGGCCTTTCGCCACGGCTTTTCCGCCGCGGTCAACTGCACCTAAAGGCCAGAAGTGGAGTCCTCGGGCGGAGTGGCCCGACAGAATTCTTTTTCCCTCACGGACAAGTGAGTTGCGCCGTGCCCACAACGTGACCGCATCCACCGCCGCAAGCCGTTTCCACCTGGCACTCAGGTCCGCGTGAAGTAACCAAGTCAAAGGCCCAAATCTTATAGGTTCCCACCGCGCCGCTGGCGCACTGAGCTACCCCGCTGGCTGAGACGGAGATTTCGCTCGTGGCATTGCCAGCTTGGTCACACGTTCCCCAGGTCGCCGCCAGCGGCGCCACCGGCGAGGGCGGCGAATCGTAGATGCCTGTGGCCGTGAACTGCACCATTCCGCCCTGGGCATCGGCGCTGGCCGGGCTGATTGTGACCGATTGCAGGGTACGACTCGCGGAGGACCCGCAAGCCAATGTCATCGCTGCCGCTAGAACCAGCAAGAACAGGAAAAACTGAGGCGCGTATCGCTTCATGGCGGAACTCCTCCCTATTAGGAGTGAGGGCCACCAGAGATGGTTGCCCTACCCGCACATTATATCGCGCACTCGCCCGGGATCACGGAACGGTTTTGCGCCCCGGCTGCGCCGCCGCCTTGTAGTCCTTGGGATACACCACCAGACATCGCCGCATCCCTTCGCCCTCGCTCTCGGTGCGCAGGTCGGCTTCATCGCGCAGCGCCAGGTGAACGATCCGCCGCTCCCGTGACGACATGGGACTGAACTGGTAAGGCACCCCAGTCCTGCGCACTTTTTCGGCGGCAACGGTCGCGGCCGTTCTCAGTTCCTGGATCCGCAGCGACCTCTGATTCTGGCAGTCGAACGAAATCTTTTCATGCTCGCCCGAAGGCAGCCGCAGCATCTCCAGCGCCAGCAGTTCCAGCGCCCGCAGGAGCTCTCCGCCGCGATCGAGCAGCAGCGCCGAATCGGTACGCAGATCCAAAGCCAAGCAAGCCTCGCCGGCTGCTGGACTGCGAACTGGACTTCAATCGTCAGGATGCGGAGCCGGCTCTGGAGGGAATCGACGCCTCGCCGCTTTGGCGGGAGGTTTGATCGTTGCGATGAGGGGGACGCGTGCCATGGAGTGCGCGCGGGCGAACATGAGAAAGTGGGTCCGGATTAGCCGGTAGGACGGCCTTCCCCGGCCGTCACAAAGCCGCAGGACGGCTTTCCCAGGCCGTCACAAATTGACCAACACTTGCTGGATGGGGTTGGTCAAGGACTTTTTGGCAACAACGGCCGCACGGGCCCCCGGTTGAGCCACACGTCCACGCGGGGCGCATCCCAGTTGTAAGGCTTGCTGAGGATATCGAGTCTGCCGTCGCCGTCGAGGTCCGCCACCTGGGCTTCGTGCAGCTTGCAGGCCCGTCGCAAACACCGTCTTGCGGAAAAGGCCCTTCCCGTCGCCGTAAAACTAATGCCTGGGCCCGGGGTTTGGGTTGGTTTCTGCCTTCGCTCCATGAGCAGAGGAGTGCAACGAACCAAGTAAATGTTAGCATAGA